>DLQO01000017.1:0-29887 GCA_002478765.1 Flavobacteriales bacterium UBA7430 | reverse complement strand
AAAGGATTGAAGTCATTGAATTGCCCCCAAGCATTTCCCGCTTCAGCAAATGCTGTTGCGTATATGGTTGAGCTAGGATTCAGTGATAATGGGTATCGCAACTCAAGTATGTATTTGGAGTAAATGCTTGCTCCTCCTTCCAAATGGTTGGAAACCATTCCATCGTTGTAGCCTCTCAAGCCAATGGTTTCTCTAGCGTTTAAATTGTAGCCTGATGTAAGTCCGCTACCGCCAACATAGAAGCGTTCGAAGGGAGGAATCCCAATATCAGAGTTGTATGCACTCAAGAAACCAAATTCACTGTGAGCTTTCACAACCAAATTAGCAAATGGATTTGCATACCAAGTTCCGTTCAATTTCACCTTAAAGTATTCCAACCACTCGTATTTTTCTTTGAGTGACATATTAGCATAGTCTTTATCATTGAATAAAGAATAAGGTGGGGTGAAGTCTCCTGTGAATGTAAACTTAGAGCCTGTTTTTGGGAATACAGGGTCGAAAACGGAACTTCTAGATAGGACTAGTTTGTAGGTTATGTTTTTAGATATACCGTTGTCAAATCCGGTAACTAGTGTGCGATTTTTAAGATTGTACCTCTGGAAACTAATAGATTGGCTCAAAGAGAAATAATCGTCAGGCCAGGTTAATCTTTTCCCTAGCCCCACATTGATTCCTGTAATATCCATTCGGTTATCCTCTTCATTTGTACTGTAGTCTTGAATGGAGTGATAAGCTGAAAAGGTTAAAGAATTGGGTTTGTTTCCTCCGAGCCAAGGCTCCGTGAAAGAGAAAGAATAGTTTTGGTAATAAGAACCATTGGAGCTAGCTCTTAAAGAGATTCTTTGACCATCTCCGGATGGTAGAGGGCTCCATGTGCTCTTGTCAAAAATATTTTTCACGGAGAAGTTGTTGAATGTCACACCAAAGGTTCCCATCACTCTTCCGGCTCCCCAACCTCCTTGAAGTTCAACTTGATCAGATGGCTTTTCTTCTACAGAATACTCAATGTCAACATTACCAGTTTTTGGGTCGGGTTTTGGGTTAACACCAAGAGTTTGAGGGTTAAAATAGTTTAGACGATTTAGCTCTTCTTGAGACCTTATGATGTCTGATCGTCGAAAAAGCTCTCCAGGTTTAGTCCTTATCTCACGCATGATTACGTGCTCATTGGTTTTGGTGTTCCCGACAACCGTTACTTTATTGATGGTTGCTTGTTTTCCTTCATAAACTCTAATTTCAAAATCAATAGAATCTTCTTCAACAAGAACTTCGACGGCATCAATGTTGAAGAAAAGATAACCATCATCCATATACAATGAGCTGACGTCTGTTCCGGACATACTCATTTGTAGGCGTTCATTCATCATCTTTTCATCGTAGAGGTCACCAGATTTGATTCCGAGTAATTGGTCGAGGTATTCAGATTTGTACTTCGTGTTCCCCAGCCAACTTATATCTCTGAAATAGTATTGAGTTCCTTCTTCAATAAGGATGTCAATATCAAGTGTTTTTTTTGTGTTATATTTTTTCTCTGTTTTTATGATTCGCGCATCTCTGTACCCCTTCTCTTTGTAAAGGTTAATAACCTGGTCGAGGTCTGTTTCGAAAGATTCTTGAATGAATTTGGAGCTTTTGAATATTCTAAAAGGCTTTTTTTCTTTGGTTTCCTTAAGCTGCCGCTTTAATTTTTTTTCTGAAAAAGCCTGAGCTCCCAAGATATTTATGTTATTAATTTTTACCTTTTCACCCTTTCGAATGTTGATGTCGAGTATAATTCCTGAGACTAAGGTAGAGTCAAATGTTTCACCAATATTGACTCGGGTGTTTAGATACCCTTTATCTTCAAAGAATTTTTGGATGATGTTCTTGGTGTTGTTGACGAGGTTTTCAGTAACAATTTCACCACGGATTAAGTCAATTTTGTCTCTTAAATTATCCGTTTCTGATTTTGAAATGCCTGTAAATGTAAATTTGGAAAGTTTTGGAAGTTCTTGAAGTCTAATGACTAGAAATATAGAATTTTCTTTGATCTGACTCACATCTATTTGAATGTCGCTGAATAAATTTTGATCCCAAAGATTTGTTACGGCTTTTGAAATGTCTTCACCAGGCACCATGATTTTATTCCCCGCAGATAATCCAGAGAGTGTAACAATTGCATTTTTGTCTAAATTTTGAGTTCCATTTACTTCAATACCCCCAATGGTATACTCTATAGGTCTTTCGTAAGAAATATTCTCCAGATTATTTTCCTTGTTAATCTGAGCATGTCCGATACCAGAAAGCAACAGAAATAAACAATTTATAAACAACAATATTTTTTTCATTTTATCTTTTTATTTGTTCAGCGGTCTTTCCAAACCTACGTTCTCTGCCTTGGTATTCAATGATCGCTTCAAAAAAATCATCTTTCTTAAAATCAGGCCACAATTTAGGACTAAAATACAACTCTGCATAGGCAATTTGCCACAATAAAAAGTTGCTTATTCTACATTCACCACTGGTTCTAATTAGTAGGTCAGGGTCAGGGTAATTTGCTGTGTACAATTCCTTTGAAATGGTGTCCTCATTAATATCCTCCGGGTTTATTTTTTCATCGGCAACTTTCTGAGCAATTTTTTTTACCGAGTTTAAGATTTCTAATTTGGAACTATAACTCAAGGCAAGTACAAGTTTTAATCCGGTATTCTTTGAGGTCTTTTGAATGGTTTCTTGCAGTATTTTATGGCAATACTTTGGTAAACTATGAATTTCTCCAATGGCCTCAAGTCGAATGTTGTTTTTTTGAAATGTGGGCAGTTCTTTGTTGAGTGATTTTACAAGAAGCTCAAGTAGGGCATTTACCTCAAGCCTAGGACGATTCCAATTTTCCGAAGAAAAAGCATAGAGCGTGAGAATAGAAATACCAAGTTCTGTGGAAGCTTCAACAACTTCTCGAACAGATTTCACACCATTTGAGTGCCCTATGGTCCTGATTAGACCATTTTTTTTAGCCCATCGTCCGTTTCCGTCCATAATAACGGCTACGTGTTTTGGTATTTGATTTTTATTGATATTTCCGAATAGATCCTTCATTAAAGTTGTAACGCTCTAGGACATTGTTTTAGTTTATTTGTAATCTTATAAGTTATTGTGATTCCAGTAAAATTATACCAATCGTTTAGATTTGGATTTCCTCTTGTTTTGCCCACGACATCATCAATACTGCCTGGATTTGAAAATTCGACAGCTTCTTCAGTAAGGTGCTTAGGGTCTGGGTAATAGGAGCTCACATCATCCAGGTAGTCTGTTTTAGTCGCTCGCCAAGTCCATTCAATACTCAAGCCTAATTTGTCGCCAACATTCGCTTTGTAGCCAAGTCCAAATGGGATGGCCCAACTTGTTAAGTCGTACTTGCCCTTATTGGAGGTAAGTGTTCCTTGACCCTCTGTACCAATAGATTGGAGGTCAACCCATTTGCCTTGTTTGTTTTTTGCTTGGGGGTTGAATGAGAAAAAAGAGAACCCAGCAAAAACAAATGGACTGTATGAGATTTCATGTCGACGCACCGTAAATTCATAAAAGTTGAATTCTAAACCCATACTGAAATCAAAAATTTTGGATTGAAAGCTTAAATTTCGCGCTTGCTGGTTTGGGTCCTTTGATGAAAAATCACTTCCCTTAATCAGTCCTGTTTGAATGCTTGAACGTAAACTAAGGTGTTCGTGTAAGTTAACTTTGTGAATAAAACCAATGGCAGGACTTTGATGTGATAGAACCTCTCCAATTTGATCATCCCCAATGTCTCCAAGATATCCAGATCCACCAATAAATACTCCAAGCTCATGTTTTTGAGCAAGAGATACTCCAGAGATAAAGAGTAAGGCGGTGATAAGGATTTTTTTAATCATGATTTGTCCTCTTCAGGGGCTGCAAATATAGTCATTTACTTAGGTTTACAACCTAATTGCGTTTGTCTAAGCCCCAGAGTAATTTATTGCGAAGCGTACTTGAAAAATCTTGAGAGTTCGTCTCAATCATATTGATTTTAAAATCTTCTTTTTTGATGTTTAGTGTAATACTAGCATCAATGGTTTGTATCCGAGAATCAAGTGCCACAAGGAACTGATTTGCTCGGCCTTCAACTTTCACCTTGATTTCATATTTGTCACTAATAACGAGTGGCCGAACGTTTAAATTGTGAGGTGCAATTGGAGTGATTATGAAGTTTTCTGACGCTGGCATAACAATTGGTCCTCCGCAACTTAATGAATAGCCGGTAGACCCTGTAGGGGTGGAAATAATTAACCCATCGGCCCAATAAGAGTTGAGGTATTGATCGTTGATGTATGTTGTAATTGTAATCATGGAAGTTGTATCTTTTCTAGAGATGACAACCTCATTTAGTGCGAAATTTAAATCGCCAAAAATTTGGGCCTCTGTTTCAAGTCTTATTAAAGTCCGTTGATCGATCCGATACTGTTTATTCAATAACTGCTTGATGGTCTTTGGGATTTGGTCTTTGGCAACATCGGCTAAAAACCCCAGCCTTCCCGTATTGACCCCAATGATTGGTATTTTTGTATCCCTGATGAGTGTTGTTGCATCTAAGATCGTTCCATCTCCACCGACACTAATAAACAGGTCGACGTTATCCTTTAACTCCTCATAAGAATTGTAGGTCCCTAAAAAAAGATTTAAGTTTATTTGTTGTGAGAGGAAGTTGTAAAAAGGTTCATAGACCAACACTTGCATGTGAGCTTTCTCCAATTCTACGAATAGTTCGTGGACAAAGGGAGCCACTTCGGGTTGAAATTGTTTTCCGTAAACTGCTACTTTCATCTTTAGGTATTCAGGTAACGAATAAAAGAATTAAAGCGATCTTCTAAACCTTTGTCGTAAATGTTTTTGTGAAATGAGGCGATAATTTGATATTCATACCTCTCAAAGGTTTGTATGATTCCCGATAATTCTTCTTGATTTATTTTTATCAAAACCTCAATCATTTTCGAGTTAGATGGGTGAGGAAGGCACAAGGCGTTTAGTATTTTGGCGCCATTACCTTCGACAATTTGGGCAATTTGAGCGAGGCTGTAATCTCTCATACTTACTTCAATATGCAATAATCCTCCAGGCTCACTGACCTTAAGCCAATCGCAAACCTTTTGTAGCAGATCACTTTCGTGAACACAACCTAAGTAGTGATTGTTTTTATCTGTTACGGGTAAAATGCAGAGGTTTTCTTCTCTAAAAACACGCAAAGCATCAAATAAATTCTGTTCGTCATTGATTTGAGTTTTGATGAGCGTTTTCTTCAAATCCTCTATGTGACTATTTACGGATGCATTCAATACAGCATCTTCACTAATTAGGCCTAAGTAACCCTCCGGACCAATCACAGGAACTTGTGTTAGCTTGTAATCGTCAAAAAAGTTTAGAGCCGTAGACACATGATCCAGTAGTTGGAGTGTCGGAATTTCGCTATGTATTAAATTGCCTACAACCATATCATTATCGCTTCAAACAAATTTAGTATTTTTTATACTTCTTTCCGCCGCCTTTGTGTTAATCTTGGTTAATTATGCCGAATGTAGTTTCAAAGTACTTTTTAGACGGTATTTTTTATCGAAGAGTTAGTAATCAGCACTTAATTCACAAGATATAAGTAACTTTGCAACAACAAAATTCATCATCATGACACAATTAAGTGTAAACATCAATAAAGTTGCAACACTTCGGAACGCAAGAGGGTGTAATACCCCAAATTTAATTCAGGTAGCCAAAGATTTAGAGCGTTTTGGTGCCGAGGGAATAACGGTACACCCCAGGCCTGATGAGCGACACATTCGATATGCTGATGTTAGGGAATTAAGTGGTGTTTTGAGTGTGGAATTTAATGTGGAGGGGTATCCGAGTAAGAGTTTTGTGGATCTAGTAAAAGAAGTCAAGCCCGCTCAAGTAACTTTAGTTCCGGATCCACCGGGTGCTTTGACATCAAGTTCAGGTTGGGATACGATAGCAAATCAACAATTACTAACAGATGTTATTGACGATTTTAAGAGTCAAGGAATTCGTACATCAATTTTTGTTGGTACTGAGTTGAAATTTATAGAGGGAGCTAAAACTGTTGGAGCTGACCGTGTTGAATTGTATACAGAACCTTATGCAGACACTTATGCTCAGGATAAAAAACGAGCGATACAAACCTTTGTTGAGGCAGGGGAGCTTGCCAACAACCTTGGTTTGGGCTTAAATGCCGGTCACGATTTAAACTTAGAGAACCTAAAGTATTTTGCTGAAAATCTACGTTCTTTGGAAGAGGTTTCCATAGGGCATGCTTTAATATCTGATGCGCTCTATTACGGTCTTGAAAATACAGTACAAATGTATTTAGCACGATTGAATGGCTGAAATCTTACACTCAAAAGTCTTTGGAGAAGGAAAGCCATTAGTCATCCTTCACGGTTTGTTCGGTATGTTGGATAATTGGCAGGGCTTGGCTAAGCAATTTGGGCAGTTTTTTGAAACTCACATTGTTGATCAGCGTAATCATGGAAAATCTTTCCATGCAGCCAATCACACTTATGAGTTGATGAGTGCCGATTTATTGCGATATCTCGATGCAAAGGGATTGAGCAAAATCTCGTTGTTAGGGCATTCTATGGGCGGGAAAACTGCCATGTTATTTGCAAGTCAGTACCCAGAAAGAGTTGATAAATTGGTGGTTGTAGACATTGCTCCGAAGTATTACGCACCCCATCATCAGGAAATTTTAGAAGGTTTGCATGCCGTAGAGAGCTCCGGGCCTTCTTCCCGAAATGAGGCAGATAAGGTTTTGTCAAAACACTTTTCTCAAGTAGGAATTCGGCAGTTTTTGTTAAAAAATTTGCATCGAACAAATGATGATGAGATGAGGTTTAAATTCAACCTTAGTGTGCTCTCCAAGGAGATAGGTAATGTAGGAGAAGCGCTACCAGATGCGGCCTTTTTTACTGGATCAACCCTATTTATTGAAGGTCAAGTTTCAGATTACATTACCCCAGATGATGAAGAATTGATTGAAAAACACTTTCCTGACTCTGAAATTACCGAAATAGAAAATGCAGGACATTGGGTGCATGCTGAAAATCCAAAAAAGTTTTTTGAGGAAGTTAGCCGTTTCCTGATTTATTAGATCAAATACTTAGCGAACAATCAATATCCAATTTTTGTTCTCACCCGACTTAGAACATTTTGTGCAATCAGTCTTGCTTTTTTCGCTCCTTTTTGAAGTTCGATTTCAATAAGTTCGGTATTGCCCATGAATTTATTAAAACGAGCTCTTTCTTGTTCATATTTGTCAATAATAACTTCATATAATGCTTGTTTTGCATGACCATAACCATAATTACCCGATTTGTAATTAACTTCCATTTCGCTGATTTGCTTATCTGTTGCGAGTAATTTATAGATTTTGAAGACATTGCAAGTTGATGGCTCTTTTGGGTCTTCCATAGGTGTAGAGTCCGTTTGGATTCCCATAATTTGTTTACGAAGCTTTTTGTCGGGTAAAAATATATTGATGAAGTTGTCGTAAGATTTACTCATCTTTTGACCGTCTGTACCTGGGATAATCATCACCCGCTCATCAATTCGTGATTCAGGCTCAATGAGTGTTTCACCATAGGTATGGTTGAATGCTTTGGCCATATCTCGAGTCATTTCTAGGTGTTGCTTTTGATCTTTTCCTACGGGAACAATTTCAGCGTCGTAGAGTAATATGTCTGCAGCCATCAGAACTGGGTATGTAAATAAACCTGCATTGACATGATGCAGCTTACTCGACTTGTCTTTAAATGAATGGGCATTTGCAAGCATTGGATAAGGAGTGACACAATTTAAATACCACATAAGTTCACTCACTTCCGGAATGTCTGATTGACGATAAAAAAGATTATCATTGGTGTTAAATCCAAAGGCCAACCATGCAGCGGCAGTAGCAAAGGTATTTTCTTTCAATAGGTTTGCATCACGAATGGTTGTTAGTGAGTGCATGTCAGCGATGAAGAATAAAGATTCGTTGTTTGCATCTTTGGATAATTCGATTGCTGGAACAATTGCTCCCAAAAGATTCCCAAGATGAGGGACACCACTACTTTGGATTCCTGTAAGTATTCTTGCCATAGTCTTTTTTTATAGTCTCAGTTTGTAAAAATAGAAAAGGCTTTGACATCTTTCTAATTCCTATTCGTTAAAAGTTTATATTTTTACAAGATGAAATTTTTGCATAATCTTTTGCAGGTTGTTTGGCGGATTTGGTTTGCCGCAATCGTATTTTTTGGATTGATTGTATTCTTTCCCTTCATGTGGGTGCTTTTGTTGAACAAAAACTGGTACGGAATTTTTCATTCCTTATGTAAGAGTTGGTCTCGATTTATTTTGCTTTGCTCCGGTTTGCGTTTGGATGTTGAGTATGAGGAAGTCTTAGACCCAAAACAAGCCTATATTATTTGCCCCAATCATGTGTCGTATATAGATATACCAGTTATCTTTGCGATAATGCCAAGTGTGTTTGTTTTTGTGGGCAAGAAATCATTGTCTAAAATACCCATTTTTGGCTGGGTCTATAAAAAGACGATGATTTTAGTTGATCGTTCCAGTAACAGGAGTTCATACAATGCATACAAGCATGCGTCTGATCGAATAGAGAGTGGCATAGGCATAACAATTTATCCAGAAGGAGGCATTCCAGATGCTGAGGTTAAATTAAACAGATTCAAATCTGGAGCATTTAGACTAGCTTTGGAACATCAGGTAGATATAGTTCCAGTAACCTTTGTGGATAATAAGAAGAGATTTCCGTGCGGTTATGTGGGCGGTAGACCCGGAAAATTACGCGTATTCGTTCACAAGCCAATTGCTGCTGAAGGCTATGACCTTCAGAAGATACATGAATTTAAAAAAGATGTTTACGACATTATTAACAACAAATTGACAGATTATGAAAGTAGATAACAACTTGGTTGAGCATTTGGCCCATTTGTCACGTTTAGAGTTTGATGATGCATCTAAGGAGAAAATGAAATTTGATTTCGAAAAGATATTAGATTTTGTTACGAAATTGGAGAAAGTTGATACTGAAGGTGTTGAGCCGCTTGTTTATATGAGTGGAGAGACGAATGTATTGCGTGAAGATAAAGTGAAGGGTATGGTGTCTCAGAAAAAAGCATTGCAGAATGCACCCAAACGAGATACAGATTACATCCGAATTCCTAAAGTCATCAAGAAGTAGCAGTTGTTAGCGATTCCTTTGTACTCCTTGAAAATTATAAGGTATGCGAGATCAATTAGGACCTTTTTTGTTTGAAAAATTTTTGCATCAAATCAGCGCATTCCTGCTCTAATATTCCTGTTTTTAATTTGGTCTTTGGGTGAGTCAATTTCACAGGTAATTGACTGGCTCCTCTTTTTTTGTCTTTAGTCCCCACTACGATTCTGTCAATTTGCGTCCAATAGGATGCTCCAGAGCACATCACACAAGGCTCAACAGTAACATACAGTGTGCATTGATGCAGGTATTTGCCTCCTAAGAATTCTGCAGCTGATGTAAATGCTTGCATTTCTGCATGAGCAGTTACATCATTCAGACGCTCCGTTAAATTATGAGCGCGAGCAATGATTTCCCCTTCAGAAACAATCACAGCTCCAATAGGGATTTCATCCTGATCAAAAGCTTTTTGGGCTTCTTTGAGGGCTTCTTTCATGAAATAGTCATCCGATTTTTCCTGAATCATGTTCTCTTTTTTTACAAATCTAGCTATAATTACAGATTAAATGTCTTTGATAACGCATCTCTTCGTTGAATGTTAAGACTAGCTGTATCTTTATGATAGCTTCTCCGTATGTATTTTTATCTTTGCACAAATTAAACGCATGACCAAAAATAACTTCAGATCAGAAAAGCGAGTAGGAAAAAGTAAAGCCTACAAAGCAGATGAGCTACAAAAAGCAGTAGATCAGAAAAATCGTCACTTTGATCCAGATAAACGTAGTGAAGATCGTAGACGTGCAGCGGAGAACAAGAAACCGTATTCAAAGTTTACTAAAAAGAACACAAACACGGCCTTCAGTAAAGTAAAAGAAGGGACCGTTCCTAGTGATAAAATACGGATTAATAAGTTTTTAGCTCAAGGAGGGACCTGTTCCCGAAGAGAAGCCGAGAAATTTATTACTGCCGGGGCTGTTGTTATCAATGGGAAAGTAGTTACAGATTTAAGCTACCGGGTGTCTCCCTCAGATTTGGTAAAATTTAATGGACAAACCATTAGAGGAGAAAAAAAGAAATACGTTCTTTTGAATAAGCCAAAAGATTTTATAACGACAACATCTGATGATTTGGGCCGAAAAACGGTGATGCAATTGGTTGAAAATGCTTGTTCAGAGCGTATATATCCTGTTGGTCGACTCGATAGAAATACAACCGGATTATTGCTTTTTACAAACGATGGAGATTTGGCTAAGAAACTGGCACACCCTAAACACGGTGTTCGTAAAATTTATCATGTAACTCTGGATAAAAAATTAGCGAAACATCACTTCAATGCTATTGTTAGCGGACTGACTTTAGATGATGGTCCTGCAAATATTGATGAGTTGTCATACATTGATGGATCCTCACACAACCAAGTAGGTATCGAATTGCATATTGGAAGGAATAGAATTGTGCGACGAATATTTGAAAGCTTAGGTTACGAAGTAATGCATCTTGACCGAGTAGTTTTTGGAAATCTTACCAAAAAAGACGTCAAACGAGGTTCCTGGAAACATCTTGACAAAAAAGACTTGGAACTTCTCCGCATGTTATAGTTGAGAATTTTAGTATTTTCACATCAAAACATTAGAGGTAAGCTTGTTTACAGCTCATCATACATAACAGATATGGCTTGCAATAATGTTCTGTGCATTTCGTTTTTTTAAATATGATTTCTAATTTTCAAATAAAGAGATTAAGTAAGCAATTGTTAATGCTAATCGCACTGATTATCGGTGTGGCAGTGTTTTTTTTCACCAATCGATTGGTGGATGACTTGAGTAGAGAAGAGAGAACCAAAGTCAAAATTTGGGCAAAAGCTACCGAGCAAACTACAGATATTGACAACCTTAATGAGGACATAAGTTTCGTGTTTGAGGTGATCAACCACAACAATACCATTCCCGTAATACTTACCGACGAGCATGGTGAAATTCTTTACCACAAAAACTTTCCTGAAAAGAAAGCCAAAAGTAAAGGATACTTAAAGAAACAGCTCCGATTGATGCAAGCTACGCATGAACCAATCATTTTTGAGTATGCTGACGGACAAAACAATAAAATTTATTACAAAGACTCTATTTTACTTACCAGACTGAAGTATTTCCCATACGTTATTTTAATTGTTGTAAGCTTATTTGTTATGATTGCGTACTATGCTTTCAGTGCTACAAGAAAGTCAGAACAAAATAAGGTTTGGGCAGGGATGGCTCGTGAAACAGCACATCAAATAGGTACTCCACTATCATCTTTAATGGGTTGGATTACATTGCTCAAAGCTCAGAGTCAAAATGAAGAAATTGTCTCTGAGATGAATAAAGACATCTACAGATTACAAACGATTACAGAACGCTTTTCAAAGATAGGTTCTCAGCCAGAACTTCATTTAAAGGATCTCAACAAGGTTGTAGAACGTTCTTTTTACTACATGAAAGATCGAAGTTCTGAGAAAATAAAGTTCAAATTAGAGGTTTATGAATCAGAGTTAATGTGTGCACTAAACACACAGCTTTTTGGTTGGGTTGTTGAAAATATCATGCGAAATGCTATTGATGCGCTTCAAGGTAAAGGAGAAATTAGTCTACGAGTTTCAAGTAAGGAAAAGAAGGTGTACGTAGATATTTCAGATACCGGAAGGGGTATAAAAACAGGACATCTAAATACTGTTTTTGAACCAGGGTTTACAACCAAGCATCGCGGTTGGGGTTTGGGGCTTTCTTTGGTGAAAAGAATTGTTGAAGACTATCACAAAGGTGAGGTGTATGTTTTGCAATCCGAACTCGAAAAAGGAACGACATTTAGAATAAGTCTCTCCAAAGGCTAATGGCTGGAATTTACATACACATCCCGTTTTGCAAAAAGGCTTGTACTTATTGCGATTTTCATTTTTCAACTTCTTTGAAGATGAAAGCTGAGTTTATGGATGCTCTTATCATGGAAATAGATTTACGTAAAGTTGTTTTTTCTGGACAAGAAGTCTCGACCATCTATTTTGGAGGTGGAACCCCTTCTTTATTGACAAAGGATGAGTTAAAAATCATTTTTGAGAAACTTTCTGACAGTTTCAATATTTCTGAGCGAGCAGAAATCACTTTAGAAGCGAATCCCGATGATCTTACTTTCGAAAAAATTGCTGAAATTAAAGAAAGTCCCATCAATAGATTAAGCATTGGAGTTCAGTCTTTTAGAGATGATGATTTGAAGTTCATGAATAGAGCTCATACGGCAGAAAACGCCATACAGTCCATTGTCATGGTTCAAGACGCGGGGTTTGAAAATCTTACGATTGATTTGATATATGGAACCCCTGGGATGACGGATGGAGCTTGGATTCAAAATTTACACAAAAGTTTTGACCTTAACATACCTCATTTATCCTCTTATGCATTAACTGTTGAGGAAAAAACATTGTTACATCAACAAATCAAATCGAAAAAAATGGCTCCTCTTTCTGAAGAACAGAGTGCAAGACAATTTGAGATATTGATGAGAGAGATGTCCGAAAATGGTTACGAGCAATATGAAATTTCTAATTTCTGTAAATCAAATGCCTACAGTCGCCATAATAGCGCGTATTGGAGCAAAGATAATTATTTAGGATTAGGCCCTTCAGCGCATTCTTTTATAGGAAACTCAAGGTTGTGGAATGTTTCTAATAACACAAAATATATAAAATCATTATCGGCCGGGATAGTCCCACTAGAATTGGAAGTATTGAGCGAACGTGATCGTTATAATGAATACGTGATGACTTCTCTGAGGACTAAGTGGGGATGTCATGTCAGTCAAATGGAAGCCGAGTTCTCAAAAACAATCAATGATGGGTTTAAGTCTGAAATCCAAAAACATATTCAAAATGGCCTCGTAACAGAAGATAAAGGTGTCTTCACACTTTCTGATGACGGAAAGTTGCTTGCAGATCGAATTTCGGCAGACTTATTTTTATTGGATTAACATTTAGAGTTGTGTGATAGGCAGCCTGATCGTTAATTTAGTTCCTTGGCCAAACGTAGAATCTACCTCAAGAACCCCATTGTGTTCCTCAATAATTTGCTTTGATATGGACATGCCCAAACCGGTTCCTTTTTCAGGGCTCTTTGTTGTGTAAAACTTCTCAAACAATCTTTTTTTAGTTTCGGGGGTCATTCCGATACCACTATCTTCAATTTCTACGACGATGTAATTATTATCAGCCCTTGTAGTTATTGACAAATAGTTGTTTTTAACAAGGGGTTTTTCTTGGATTGCCTCAATTGCATTTTCAATGAGATTTGTAAAAACTTGGTTGAGTTTACCTCTCACAGTTTTCAATATTGGAAGATCCGCGAATTGAGTTCTCAGCTTAATATTTTCGTCAAATACTTCGTCGATTAGTGTAAGTGTGCTTTTGATATTTTCATTAATATCGGTTTTCAATCGTAATTTCCCCCCCGATTTACCCATGAATGCTAAGTTCTCTGAGACTTCGTGAACCCTGCTGATTCCTTTTCTAATTCGGTCGACTGATTTCGTTAATTCCTTGACCGTTAACTTGATGTTTGTTTCTTCTTCAAACCTGATGACATCTTCGAGAGTGGTTCCACTTTTATCGTTCTTAAGTTCTTGATACAGATACGTTAATTTGATGATGTACTGTATGTTTATTTCCAGGTTACTTATGGAGTTACTCACTAAGTTAATGGGGTTATTAATTTCATGGGCTATTTCAGATGCTTTTTCATGATAAACATATTCTAGATCTGAGTTAGAATTTTTTTCTTTCAAAGAAAGTATCTGAAGGTGCAATTTGGAATTTTCAGACTTAAGTCTTTGAATGATTCTTTTAAGACTTTTACTTTTTTGTGTGGAATGATTTTTTTTATTGGTCAGTGACATAATTTTTATCGTTATTTTTTTTCCATTGGAATGATTAGTCTAATTGTAGTTCCGACATTAATCTTTGTATCTATTTCAACTAGTCCACTGTGTGCCATTAAAGTTGATTGGACAATTGTTAAACTTGTCCCTGTCCTTTGGACCCCTTTGGTTGTGAAATACATATCAAACGCCCTTTCTTGAACTTCTTTTGTCATCCCGCTTCCATTGTCTTCAAAAGAGATGACAATACATGCAGCTATTAATTCCGTTCTAATTGAAATTTCACCAACTTTATTAGGGATATTTTTTTCTTTAATAGATTCAATGGAATTTTGCAAAACACTTTTAAAGCAATCATTGATCATTTGTGCATTGCAATTCAATCGAGGAACCTGTTCATTAAGATCAAGGTTTAATTTGATGGCTCCAAGATTTGACTTCCACAAGTCAGATAAGTTAATGAGGTCTTCATTTACATTTGTAATTACCCAACCTTCATTATCGATTTTCGAAAAATCTTTTAGTTTTTTCGTATTCACAGCTATTTTTTTCAAACCCTTGTTTGCTTTATTTATAGCATCTTTTATATCTCCTTTTATAGAGTTGTATTCAATCTCCTTTTTGAATGTTTTAAGTTCGGTTAATTGAGGCTCAAGATTACTTGCTTGAGATAAGATTCCGTCTATTTTATGGTCGTATTTTTCTTGAAGCTCGGTATTTAGTTCGATGACATCTACGGCTAGTTGAATCGATGTGTTTGCATTGTTAAATTCATGAGATGTTCCTGCGGCCATAAGACCAAGTGCCGAAATCTTTTCTTTTTGAATTAACTCAACTTCTGCAGCTTCAATGCGTAGGTAAGCGATTTCTAATTTGTTGTTTTTGTTTCTTAATTCAGTAGTTGCTTCTTCAACTTTATACTTTAAGGTATCTGCTTGTTTTAGTAAAATTTCTTGGTTTTCTTCTCGTTGTTTCAATTCCTCTGCTTGAGCGCTTTCTTTCTCTTCTTTCAGAATGTTTATTCGGTCAGCAAGAGCGAAAGAAAGAAGAACTACTTCTATTGCTGAACCTATTTGCATTGAATTTACGGTGATAAAATTATAAGGAAGAAGCCCAACGTCCTTTAAAACATACATTAAAGCTCCAATCAACAATGCACTCCACCCCAAAATGAAGTATTTAGCTGGTTTGTATCCATCCCGGAGTCTGGAAAAGCCGACATAAAGACCAAAAAATGAAATTGCAGCTGTAGATAGTTGAACCCCTTGGTAACCAATATGGTATTTTTTTAACAGTGGGAGAACTGCAGAGATTATAAACAGACCAATTATAACATTTAAAATGTTGTGTATTTTTTTAGTTCCCTCTTTAGTTTTCAAAAATTTTTGAATAAAAATGGTAACTGTGACGCCCGCTAAAGAGGGTAGTAAATAGGCGCTGTATCTGGTTAGCGCTGGAATTTCTGGCCAAAATAATTTGTAGGTATAATTGTGAAGAGATAATTGAGCTAATCCAACAAAAAATATGTAAAGTACGTAGTACAGGTATATTTTGTCACTTAAAGTAATGTATACGAACATATTGTAAAAAAGCATTACTAAAATAATCCCCATGTACATCCCCATTATTAATTCTCTATCTATTATTGATTTTAGAGTTGTTATTGAAGTTCCAATGTAGATAGGGACATTAATTTGCTCATTACTTTTAATTTTTAAGAAGCATGTCACAGAGGAGTTTTTTGGCGCATAAATGTCAAATAAATAATTGGGATGATTGTGTTTTCTTTTTGCAAAGTCTTTGTATTCACTAATTTCTTGAGCTATTATTTTTTCTTTGTTTGGGTAATAAGAATAAAGTTCTACAATATCTATTGTTGGATGTTTTACATCCAACAATAAAGATGGTTCAGAAGTGTTGTTTATTATTTCAAATTTCACCCAAAAAGTAGAGTAGCTTAGCCCTATGTTTAAGTTTGTTTGGTCTGAATGCTCTAAAGAGTCAATTAGAAGGTCGTTTATTTGGGTTTGGTTACTTTTATCTTCGTATAGGATGTAGTTTTTTATTTTGTAAATAGTAGTTTGATTATCTATAACAGTGGATTCTTGAGCGAATAAAATTTGCGGTATTAAAACAAAAGTTAAGGTGTATAAAAGATGAAATTTCACTAAACATTTAGTCTTTTTTTTCCAGACACGTAATAAACCCTTATTCACTATATGTTGCATGGTTTTTCGTGTTAAATATTGTTTGTGAAATCACTTTTTTTGGATAAGGTTGAGCTGTACCTTCCTGGTGCTAATACTTGATTTACATCAATTGCATTTTTAATCGTATCAATTAATTTAACGGATGTTAAATCATGTTCGTTATTGTAAATTTTCATGGAATCTATATTTAAACGATACGGCATAAGGCCCATATTTCGGCATTCCTTGAAAAGTTCATCGTAACAAGATTGTGCATTTTTTTTATCGTTGATATTATTTTTTTCATACAAAATAGGTATAGTAGAATCAAAGCAATGGTTAGAAATCGTAGTTAGGGTAATTAATGGAGCGATCTTATGCTTTTTGCAAATCGAAATGATTTTTTTCACGAAAACCTCGACTATATTTGGTCGAATAGGAAGAAGAGGTGAAAACCAAATTAAACCACAATCATCAATCGCCGGATTTGCGTTTCCTTTTAAGCTATGCGTCTTGTTAGATTTCGAGTAGGCAAGAGCTAAAGCCATTTCAGAGGGAACCCCATCAAGTATTTTGAGGAAATTTTCCATAATTTTGGTTTCCTTTGGAATTCCATAAAAATATTTGTTGATGAAGTTAGGTAGATTGTTTTTCAGTCGGATTGTTTTTTTATTGAGAAAAACAACTGATGAAGATAAATTATCTAGTTTTCTTTTGAGTATTCGTTTGGCTTGTTTAATTATTTCAACAGGTCCATATAAGCCTCCCACACAAGTCCATATGATGCTTTTATTTTGATGCTTATCACCAAACATGGCTTTCATTCTCTCTCTATTCATCAGATTAACACCACCAATTATACTTCCCAGTTCCTGTTTTATCTCTCTAATAATTTTAATGGTTTTACTTAGCTCTTTTGCTTCTTTAATAGAAAACATGAAAATTTCTGTGTGTTCGGTTTTTTTGGCAAGAGCGATGGTTATTTTCGTTACAATACCAAAATTGGATTGAGTGAAAATTCCATCTAAATACGGACCTATTCCATATTTGAAAATTTCAGCTACTTCTGTCGCTTTAAAATCACTTAATGGTGATTTGTACAGGGATCCATCTGGTAGTATAGCTTCTAAAGAAATAAGCGAAGCGAAATGATCAGAAAATGGAGTAATTCCGTACCCACGCTCAATAGCATTCCCCAAAATGCTGCAATTAGGTCCGGCACCTGTTGTTGGGACCAGATAACGAACTTTTTTTTTCTTAAAATAGTCGTGTAACATTTTTTGAGTAACACCAGGTTCTAAAGTCACATAACCTAATTCATCATCAAAATTCAATATTTGATTTAAGTTAGAAAGATCTAGGATGATTGAATTATTTTTAACCGGATTTGAACTGCCATATCCCCAATTATTCCCGGTACTAATTGGATAAATAGAAAGCAGGTGTTTATTTGCAATCTTTAGTATTTCAGTTATTTGTTTCGATTCTGTTACCTGTATTGCCGCTAGGATCTTTCTATGAACACCCATAGTATTTTTATGGTACCTTTTTAAATCTTCTGCAGAAGTAATAATTTTAATGCTTCCCAAACCGGGGAAGTTTAAAAAATCATTGATTAAATCTTTTGTCATTTAAATATTTATTTTTGTCTTCAAGTTTCAAATTCAATTGATAGTTGATTTCTATTTCCGATATTTTGGTCTGTTCTTTTTTTAATTGACAAGGGTTTTGTCTCAAGTCTAAAATAATTCTTTTGTCCAAGGGCGAAGCTTGCTCAAGTGTTTTGGCATTCATAACACCCAAAGTCCATGCGACCATGTCTTTTTTAGGATAGGGGAAGGTACCGTTGTCACCCAATGCAGTACTTTCAACAAAGCCTATATTCCGGCAGCTTTGGAGGGTAGGTTGACCCACGATGGCCATTAATGTGGTTAACTTAAACTGATTGGATACAGCTACAGCTGCTCTTGTTAAACGATGGCCCAATCCAATTTTCTGCCCCGTTGAGCCCTTCTTTTTATGATAAGAGGAGCACCACAGACCACAGGTTTCACCAATGCCTCCGTATTCTGAATATTGCTTTATTAAATGAGCGATTTTTGCGTCCATACAACCCACAGCATCTTCTATGGGTAAGGGGAATTCTGGGGTAGCTATGTGAATTCGAACTCCGCCCATCATTTCTCCTGTCGTTAGAGATTCAGCCACCAGTACGTACACATTAGGATTGAGGGGCCAACTGATGTTGTTAGAGGTTACCATGTCGATACCATAATGCTTCAGTATTTCGTGATGCTTTTTAAGAAATAACAGGCATACATGGGGCTCTTCAATAGCTTTTAAAGCTCTTATGCTAAATTTAGCAATGTCTTTTTGACCAATTGTCGGCAACATTACATTGGTTCGGATTAATTATTATTTATACAGTGACGGGCACTTTAATCAGGAGAGCATAGGAAATATTATATTAATATAGGATAAATATATATAATTATTTACATTTACATGAATGTTATTGGTGATTTATATGAAAAATAAAAATAAAAAACTAACGGGCTCACATCTAAAGTCGGAATTAGAAAAGTTTAAGAAGGTGTACACGGATGAAGAAATTCAAAAACAAATAAAATCATACGGACAAGATTTTATAGAGCCAAGAGAGAAGATACGATTACTCTACTTAGATGATGAACGTGATGAGTTGGAAAGTTTTCAGAGTTTATTTAGACGCATTTTTGATGTTTACATAGCCTCTACGCCTGATCGAGCGTATGAAATTATGAAAACAAAAGATGTTCATGTAGTGCTTACGGACCAGAGGATGGATTTAATGACTGGGGTTGAATTTTTAGAATCCATCGTTGACGAGTATCCAGATCCTGTTCGCGTTCTCGTGACAGGATACTCCGATATTACAGCGGTCATCAACTCAATAAACCAAGGGCAGGTTTACAAGTACATTTCTAAACCTTACCCCAGAGAGGCTATGCAGAAAAGTATAGAAAATGCTGCAGAAGTTTATTTTTTGAGAAGAGATCGAAAAGATTTGACCCAAAAATTGACGAGAGCTTGTTCTCAATTGGAATTTTTATTGAGCCAAGATTCCTTAGACGTGTGAATTTTTCTTTAAGCAGTAAGATTACTTTAGCAATTGCCAAACGAAGAAATCATTCACAGAGATAAACGACAAACTTGTCATTTTTCGCAACGATTTTAACCTTGTGAAACAGCTTATAAAGGTGTGTTTTTAAATTCAGATGATTACTCGTAACCAATTGAAAAACGCCCCCTTTCTTAAGGCATCTTTTTACATCGATGAACAAACTTAAAGCAATTTCAATGTTTGTTTCATGATCGAAATGAAAAGGAGGGTTAGAAATAACTAAATCAAAGGTGTTATTTTCAAAATTATCCAAGTTATCATTGAAGTAGAAGCTTGCATTTGGACTTTTCAAATTCATCTTTGATGACTCGATTGCTAAGAGCGAATCGTCAAGTAAACTTACTTCAGCGTTGGGGTTTTTGGAAAGCGCAACATGAGCCAATACTCCATTCCCAGAAGCCAAATCGAGAATTTTGTTGTCTGTTGCTTTTACCTCCAAATGCTCTATCAAAAATTGGGTAGCATAGTCAATGTTTTTACCAGAAAAAACACCGGGATGTTGTTTGAATTCCTTTACACCATCGAAATTAATGGTGTTTATTTCACTTTTTTCGGGCGATTTTTTTTTCTTTTTTAGAACGAGTAATCTCGATTTTTTCCATGCTTTGGATTGATGGCACTCTTCAAAATACTCTTTTGCGATATTAATAATTTTTGGGCTGAAGTACTTGGTCATGAACGCGCAGATGATTTCGCCATCATCATTCAGAAGCTCGTGTGCTTGGCTAAGTTGGGATTTAAAAAGCTCTAACGATTTTGGAACTTTTATCAAGGCCAGATCGTGCGCATTACTTTGATTATCTAACGGGTTTATTCTATGGACCACATTAGCTTCAAGACCGTTGTCTTTTAGATTGGTCTCAAGAGCCTTTTCTTGACTTTTGAAGTTCACGACTACAGACGTTTGATGTTGCGATAGAAAGATGCTTAGAAAGCCAAATCGATCGTTGTACAAGATTGGTTTTTGCCAATCCTTGGTGCTTTCTGACAGATACTTCAACAGATGTTCATCTGCCGCGCTCCATGCTTTTAAAGATTTGTTGTCGGATTTTGGATAGCGACTGATGGAATAGCTATTTCCTTGGTATGAATACGTCATTGCTTAGAGCCCAAACTGGGGTTTTATTTTCTCAACAAAATCAAGTTTTTCCCAAGGGAAGGTCTCAATTTCTTTGTGTATAGATTCTTCTTTATTTACTTTAAATGTAACTGTTTTCAACTCTGAGTCACGCCCCATATGTCCATAGGCTGCAGTTTCAGAATATATTGGGTCCTTCAGTTTAAATCGATTGACAATTGCAGCAGGTCGCATGTCAAATAGTTGGCTTACTTTTCTAGCAATTTCACTGTCGCTAAAAGCAACTTTTGATGTGCCGTAAGTATCAATGAAAATATTCATCGGGTCGGCCACACCAATAGCATAAGCTACTTGTACGAGGATTTGGTCTGAAACTCCAGATGCTACTAGGTTTTTTGCAATATGCCTCGTGGCGTAGGCGGCAGATCGGTCTACTTTTGATGGATCTTTCCCTGAAAAAGCACCTCCACCGTGCGCACCTTTACCGCCGTATGTGTCAACAATAATTTTTCTACCCGTCAAACCGGTATCTCCATGAGGGCCTCCAATAACGAATTTACCGGTAGGATTTACATGATAGGTAATCGTATCGTCAAAAAGGGCTACGATATGCTCGGGTAGTTTTTGCTTAACACGCTCTACAAGTATGTTGACGATGTCATTTTTTATTTTGGCTAACATTTTAGATTCCTCATCAAAGTCATCATGTTGTGTTGATATGACAATGGTGTCGATCCGTTCAGGCAGGTGTTGATCTGAATATTGAATGGTTACTTGGGACTTTGCATCAGGACGAAGGTAATGCATTACCTTGTGATCTTCACGTCTTATGACAGCCAGCTCTTGAAGGAGCATGTGCGAAAGACTCAAAGCTAAGGGCATGAAGTTTTCGGTTTCATTGGTCGCATAACCAAACATGATGCCTTGATCTCCAGCTCCTTGTTCTGCGTGTAAGCCTTTTCCTTCAATAACGCCCTGAAGGATGTCTGGGGATTGTTCGTGAACGACAGACATGATTTTGCATGAGTCCGCTTCAAATTTATACGCAGGATTTGTATACCCTATTTTCTTGATAACGTCTCGAGCCTCTTTTTCAATGTTTACCTTTGCTTTGGAGTTTATCTCCCCACTTAGAACTGCCAATCCTGTGGTTACAAGTGTTTCACATGCTACTTTAGATTCGGGATCTTGAGCAAGGAATGCATCAAGTATAGCATCTGAAATCTGATCAGCTACCTTATCTGGGTGCCCTTCTGACACAGATTCGGAAGTAAAAAAGTACGACATATCGTATTCTTTAAATGAAGTATTAAAAATTAAAGTCTGATCTGGGCTTTGCGGTAGAGAATACTGCTTTAGCCTTTTTTATAGTGGTTGCAATCAGTCAAATTTATCCACTGCGTTTGCAAAGATAAGAATAAGATTGATTTAATATTTTATTACTTCGTTAGATTGTTGAAAATAGTTTCTAGTTTTTCTTCTTCCACATTCATTTGAAGTATGGTGGCTTTGTATGACACAGCAAATTGGAATAGATCGGGTCTTAAATCAAATTTAGATTCGGAAATGATTTGAAATTTATGACTTGTAAGCTTCACAATTTCGAGTATGCTCTCAATGCGTTTGAGTTTTTCAATCGCAATCTCTTGATCGAATTCAACCGTAATTATTTTCGTATTGTCGGGCGTCTTTTGAAGTTCATTTATAGGTTTGTCAGCGATGATTTCTCCCTTATTGATGATGATTACTCGATCGCAGATTGCTTCCGCTTCTTGTATAATGTGTGTGGATAGCATGACTGTTTTTTCCTTAGCGATGTCTTTAATCAATGATCGAATTTCTATAAGTTGATTTGGATCTAATCCTGAAGACGGTTCATCTAAGATGAGTACTTCTGGATTGTGAATGAGTGCTTGAGCAAGACCTACTCTTTGCCGGTAACCCTTCGATAGAATATTAATTTTTTTATTTTGTTCATTGGTTAAGCCTGTTTTTTCAATGATTGCTTTAACTTGTTCTCGCTTAACTCCGAATATGTCGGCTGTAAAATTTAAAGATTCTTCAACATACATATCAAGATAAAGTGGATTGTGTTCAGGAAGATAACCGATTTTACGCTTTACTTCTATAGCATGCTCTGAGACATTAGAACCGCAAATTTTTGCCACTCCCTTCGTGGGGCTTACAGATCCGGTAAGAATTTTCATGAGGGTAGATTTCCCCGCACCATTTGGCCCTAAAAAGCCAACAATTTCTCCTTTTTTTATTTCAAAGGAAATTTCTTGTAGTGCTTTTTGTTTCCCATATACTTTAGAGATGTTTTCTGCTTTGATAGACATACTACGAATATAGTTTATTTTAATTTTTCTGATTAAGGAACTTCTAAAGGACTTAGGCCAGTCAAAGTATACCGATTACTCAAAATTCATACCGATGCCTCAATGATATATACCGATGCCTCAAGATTACCGACTTTTACTTTAAAAACATTTGTAAATCAATGCTTTGTAGGCTATATTTAGTTAATATAATAATGAAAATGAGCATTTCTCGAGGGGCGAGTAAATGTGAAAAAGGGCCCAAATGGGGCCCTTTTTTTGTGCTTATTTGTAAAAGTGAGATAAATTTTATTTCTCAGTGGGCAAAGCTTATATTTGTTCAATGGAAGGTGTGGTAGTAAAATCGACAGGAAGTTGGTACAATGTTCGAATACAGGATGGTAGTCAAGTCGAGTGTCGTATCCGTGGAAAGTTTCGTATCAAAGGTTTAAAAAGTACCAATCCAATATCTGTTGGAGATCACGTAATACTCTCTCTAGAAGGCAACGACTACCTCATTACAGAAATTCTTGACCGTAAGAACTACATCATCCGAAAATCTGTTAATTTGTCAAAGCAGGTGCACATCATTGCTTCAAATATGGATCAGGCCTTTTTAATCATCACTTTGGCTTCGCCCGCTACAACCATTGGATTTATTGACCGGTTTTTAGTTACAGCTGAGGCCTACCAAATACCTGCTTATCTGGTGTTTAACAAAATAGATTTATACGATGAATTTGATCGTGAATACCACGACCAAATCGCTAAAATGTATTCAGATGCCGGTTACAATTGTATTGAGGTTTCGGCATTAAACCAACAAAATTTAAAGTCTCTTACAGACCTTATGATAGATAAGGTAACCTTACTTTCTGGACACTCGGGCGTTGGTAAATCGACGCTGGTTAATGCGATTGACGGGAACTTACACTTGGAGACGCAAAAAGTATCTGACGCACATCAAAAGGGAATGCACACGACGACCTTCGCGGAAATGTTTGAGTTGGCTTTTGGTGGATATATCATTGACACTCCAGGGATAAAAGGATTAGGCCTTGTAGAAATGGATGATTCTGAATTAGCCGATTATTTCCCAGAGATGAGGGCGCTCAAAGGTCAATGTAAATTTCACAATTGCATCCATGTTAATGAACCCAAGTGCGCGATTAAAGATGCTGTTGATGCAGGACATATTCATCCGGTTCGATATGATAGTTATTTAACTATTTTGGAAGATGATGGAGGGCAATATAGAGAGTCAAAGTACCACTGATGAGATTAACGATACAAAGGGTCCGTGAAGCTTCGGTGCAGATTAATCAAAAGACAACATCTCAAATAAATCAGGGGTTGCTTGTTCTTATTGGTATTGGTAAAGAGGATGGTGAAGCTGATGTAGAGTGGCTTTGTAATAAGATTTTGGCATTAAGAATTTTTTCTGACGGGTTTGGTAAAATGAATAAGTCAATTACTGATGTCAATGGAGACATTCTACTTGTGAGTCAGTTTACTCTATTTGCTAGCACTAAAAAAGGAAATAGACCTTCTTACATTCGTTCTGCTCGTCCAGACACTGCTATTACTCTATACAGACTGTTTCACAATCGTTTGGAGGTTTTGTTAGGAAAGCCTGTGCCAGCAGGTGAATTTGGTGCAGACATGAAAGTTTTCTTGTGTAACGATGGGCCGGTAACGCTTAATATGGATTCTAAAAATAGAGAATAATGGAGCTTAATCAATTGCAAAAAAGAGTTGATGATTGGATTCAGAAATATGGAGTTCGATATTTCAGTGAACTTACCAACATGGCTATTTTGACCGAAGAGGTTGGAGAAGTTGCTCGAATTATGGCAAGGCGTTATGGAGAGCAGTCTGAAAAGCCTTCTGATACAGATAAAGAATTGGCGGATGAACTTGCCGATGTTTTGTGGGTTCTTACTTGCATCGCAAATCAAACTGGAATCGACTTGGAATCCGCTGTGATCAAGAATTTTGAAAAGAAAACAGAAAGAGACAATCATCGTCATCATGACAATGAAAAATTGAAGTAAATGGGTTCATGTGGATAAAAAAAAAGAGGCCTATATATAACCTCTTTTTCATTCTGACGCGAATGCTTTTAGAATCTGTACCCTAGGGCAAGCATAACTTGGTTTAACCTTTGGTCAGTGGCAAACGTTTCGCCTGCGATTTTCAAATCATTAGAGATCGATTGTAATCCTTTTTCAACACGAAGATCAATACTTATTTTTGATACGTCTATACCGATTCCATATTGAAGGCCAACTGTAGTATTTTTGTAGTTGGAGCTGATTTCATTAGCCGTACTTTTAATACTTTGATTCAGTTTAATACTAAACACGGGTCCTGCGTTTACTCTAAACACTCTTAAAAAACGTTTACCTATCATAACAGGTATGTCGAGTTTGGTTATTTTAACATCCCCGGACTCATTACCATATTTTAGTTCCGAATTTGTGTAGCTAAACATGGCTTCTGGTTGAATATAAAACCCAAGAAGTTTGAGTCGCGCAAACAGACCGAGTTGCCAGTTAAGCGAGGCGTCATTTATTTCTAAAAGATCTCCGCCACCATTTCCTGAATTTGAAAGGTTTGTGATGTCTTCGACAGATACATTGGGAGATCCAACATTTACTTTTGCACCCCAATCAAAGCTTTGAGCTGAGAGGCACATGCTTGATCCAACAACCCATAATGATAAGATTATTTTTTTCATAATTTATGATTCAATTTACGTTTCTCTTTTGCACTAATCGTTGCTTTAACATTTGCTTCTATTGTATGAGCCGGTCTTGACCACTTCTCATTTTTGTCGTTTGTGCAACTGTTTTTATAATTCTCGTTTACTTCAGGTTTATCTCCTTTTTTGTATGCCTTTTGAGGCGTTAACCCTAAGATGTTAAACAACTCCATATCCTTATTGATGTCAGGGTTAGGGGTGGTTAATAGTTTGTCACCTGCAAATATGGATCCAGCTCCAGACATGAAACATAATGCTTGTCCTTCATCACTCATTTGTGTTCTACCTGCAGAAAGTCGAACGGTAGTTTTTGGAAGAACAATACGAGTCGTAGCTACCATTCGCACCATATCCCAAATTGGAATTTGTTCTTGATCCTCCATAGGTGTGCCCTCAACAGCAACAAGTGCATTGATGGGAACAGATTCTGGGTAAGGGTTCAAGCAGGATAGTGTAACCAACATAGCCGCTCTGTCTTCAGGAGTTTCTCCCATTCCTATAATCCCACCAGAGCAAACAGTTAAACCTGCTTTTCGAGCATTTCCTATGGTTTCAATACGGTCTTCATAACCTCTGGTAGAGATTACTTTTTTATAATGCTCTTCGGAGGTGTCTAAGTTATGATTGTATGCATACAATCCTGCATCGGAAAGTCTACGTGCTTGATCTTGTGTTAACATACCAAGCGTACAACAAACCTCCATGTCTAAATCGCGAACGGTGCGAACCATTTCTAAAACTTGGTCAAAATCGGCCCCTTCTTTAACATTTCTCCAAGCTGCTCCCATACATACTCTTGAAGATCCCGAGCTTTTAGCACGAAGTGCCTGAGCTTTGACGGTTTGAACAGACATCAAATCATTTTTTTCAATGTCAGTATGGTATCGAGCCGCTTGAGGACAATAGCCACAATCTTCAGGACATCCGCCTGTTTTTATGGAGAGTAATGTACTCACTTGTACTTCCTGTGGATCGTGATTTTCGCGATGAACCTTAGCGGCTTCAAATACCAGCTGGAGTAGAGGTTTGTTATAAAGTTCGAAGACTTCTTCTTTCGTCCAGTTTTTTCTTTTGTCCGTCATGATTATTCTTGATTTATGCTCAAATATAAAGCTTCTTTTTTGCTATTCGTTTTTATTTAGATAAAATGATACTGACGGCATTTCCACCAAACCCTGTAGCATTTATCATGATGTTTTCAAGAGATTTTGGATCCCCACAAGACTCACTTTCGTAGGGTAATTTAATTGTCTTTTGATGTTGCAACATCAGTATTGCCAACTCCATACTCAATGCTCCTGAAGCTCCAAAAGTATGTCCTGTTGTGTATTTTGTGGAAATTATATGAGGGAGTTCTTTGCCAAAAAGTTTTTGAATCGCTTTGTATTCACTTTGGTCTCCCCTCAAAGTTCCTGGAGCATGCATCACAATGCTATCTACGGAGGTAAGATTGGCATTTTTAAGGGCCATTTTCATGGATTTTTGAAGACACTCAGCTTCTGCAGAAAGTGAGACGTTGTGCTCAATAAGCTCGGTTGCATATCCAACACCTGCTATTTTAGCAATTCTATTTTGCCCTTGATCTCTTTCCATACAAAATACTGCAGCCCCTTCCCCAAGTACAAGTGAGCTTCGGTGTTTGTCTTTTTGTAGGGGTAATGAAGGGAATGAGTCACTTTTTTCAGCATAAATTTTCAAAGCACGCATTTGGGCAATCGTAAAATCACTTAATGGAGCTTCAGACCCACCGACTAAGAATTTCTCTGCCATACCAGATTGTAGCCAAGCTATTGCATTTAGAACGGAGTGAAGTGCGGTGCTACAAGTTATGGAATGAGAAAAGCTGGCACCTTTAACTCCTAGGTCGTAAGCTAGCCAGGAAGATATGTTTCCAAGTGTTGTTGTAGGTGATACAAGAGCGCTCAAACGCTTCTCGTCATTGGTGACAAAGTTCTTGTGGTATTTCTCAAAAAGTTGTGTAGCTCCTCTGGATGAGCCTAAGTTAATGCTTACATTTTCATCTTCTTTCCAGGAAGCTTGTTTGAAAGCTTTTCTTCCGGCAAGAATCCCCAAGAGCACCGTTTTATCAAGGCGTTTGTAGTGAGATTTCTCTTCACGTAGTTTACTGATAAGATTCTCATCTTCGGGATAGAGTTTTCCTACCGGAGTGTCAAGTTCGTTAAAACAACAATTTGTGATTCGAGTTGTTTCATCTTGATAATGTTTCCATATTTCTTCAGAGTTACTCCCCAATGCAGAGAGACTCCCCATTCCGCTTATAATCATCTTATCCTGCATGCGCCAAAGATAATGTAAAATGAATTTCTATGTAAGGGTTGTTGCAATTGAAATTGCACCAACTACGAAGCAGTAATAAGCAAAGTATTTCAATTGACTATTTTTGACCAATCGAATCATCCAATTGCAGGCAATTAGTCCTGTAAAAAAAGCGGCAATAAATCCTACGATTAAGGGAAGCAGTGTTGTAGTTTCTGGGTCAATATTGCCGCCGATGATGTCTTTAGCCATTTTCCCAAAAATTAAAGGAACGACCATAAGAAAAGAAAAACGAGCTGCTTTTTCTCTGTCAATTCCCAGTAAAACTGAGGTAGATATGGTTGCTCCAGACCTTGAGATCCCCGGTAAAATCGCAACAGCTTGAGAGACTCCGATTAGAATGGCATTGACAAAGCCTACTTTTCGATTTGTTTTTTTTGCTTGATCTGCCAAAAAAAGCAGCAGCCCTGTGACCATTAACATAAAACCCACAAGTAGAATTTGGCCTCCAAATAATTGTTCAATTTCACTTTCAAAAAACAAGCCTACAAGTGCGGCAGGAAGCATTGATAATATAATTTTGAGGGAGAACTTAAACTCTTCGTTCCATTTGAGTTGGAGCAGACCATTGAATATTTCGAGTATGTCTTTCCGGAAAATAAACACTGTGCTTAATGCTGTAGCAGCATGAAGGCTTATGGTCATTAATAAATTTTGTTCTTGCGCTGATATATTAAGGATTTCTTTAGCCAATTCTAAATGCCCACTACTACTTACAGGTAAAAACTCTGTTAACCCTTGAATTACACCAAGAATAATAGCTTCTAATATTCCCATTAAGATTTATTTTTTGGCTTGTGCATAATAGCGAATATTTCTATTGTAAAACCAGCAACGATTAGGATTGGAGCCAGTGTAATTCGTCTAAAATTAAATATTTCTGGATTGAAACTTGTTTCATCTCCTGTATCGCCGCCAGCCATCAATACGAGCCCCGTAACGATGAATAAAATTCCAATTAGCATGATTTGATAATTCCTCTTCTCAAATAAAAACTTTTTATTTTCCATATCAATAATGTAGTTCGTCAGTTGTTAATTTTAAGTATTTCCTTACGGCAAAGTAGGTGCATACCCAAGGGATGAAAAACCCAATAAGAAGTATCGAAGAATACAAGATTATTTGATCTTCGACGGTGTGCAATCTTTGAATTTCAGGTAGTAAGTTAGTGCTGTATCTAATAAGTAAATCTAGGGACAATATTGCTAAGCCAGAAGCCAGTAATCCGTGTTGAAGACTTTTTTTAATAAAAGGCTTTCGGATAAACTTTTTTGTTGCACCTACCAATTGCATGGTTTTTATCAGGAATCGTTTAGAGTAAATGGTCAATCGAATCGATGAATTGATTAAAGCAATGGCAATAAGGCTAAAAAGTACACTTAGTAGTAAAAGAGCGTATGACAGCTTTTGAAGATTGTCATTTAATAAATTAATTAATGATTTATCATAAATAACCTCACGAACAACAGGGACCTTCAACAGCTCTTTTTCAATTCCATCGGGACTATTGGTTTGCGTATAGTAGGCATGAAAATGAATGTCTATAGCATCAGTCAGCGGGTTGAATCCAAGAAAATTTATGAAATCTTCCCCCAAATCTTTTTCAAGACTTTGACTCGCTTCGTCTTTAGAAATAAATTCGGTATACTTTACATGTTCACTTAATTCAAGCTGTCGTTGAAACTGTTTTATAGCAATTTGCTTTGCACTGGGGTTCAATAGTACGGTGAATGCAATATTTTCTTGAACCTCGTTGGCAATGGTTTTAGAATGGTACAGTACGGTGCTTAGCAGTCCTATTAAAAAAAGGACGAGAGTCATGCTAACCACAACCGAAAGGTATGAAGATCGAAGTCTTCTTTTATTGAATCTGTCTTGTTTTGCGCTCATTGCGGGCTAATTTACAAATTCAT
>DLQO01000035.1 GCA_002478765.1 Flavobacteriales bacterium UBA7430 | reverse complement strand
AGGATATGACTGTGAGGGTGTTTGCTTGAACGATGTTGATGGGGATGGTGTTTGTGACTAATTTAAATTGATGGAGCCCGGACAAGGCTATCAAATGAAGGTTACAGATGACACAATACTGTACTGCTATATCCATACTGAATATTTTTTAAATTATATTTTTTTGTTTCCGCGAAAATTATTCCTGAAAATCACTAAATTCACCTCAACAGACAACCCAATCTTGCGACAGTGTCCAAGGGGTGTCTTAAGAAGATTGAATGTCGTAAAGTATTGAAAATAGTAGGATAGGGCAGTGGTCATTGTTCCCTCTCTCTCCGCAAAGCATTCAAAAGCCCAACCGAAAGGTTGGGCTTTTTGTTTCGCACGAAAACCCAAACAATTTTGTAATTTTACGCCAAACACAGAACGATGAGACCATTGACTTTTATTGTGAAACCCTTCTGCCTTTTGATGTTTGCTTGCATCATTTCCGCTTGTAACAGTCAGCAGTTGGTCCAGGATGTATCTCCTGAGGTTTTTCAAGAACTTTTAGAAAACGAAGTGATTTTGCTTGATGTTCGTACGTCCAATGAAATTGCTCAGGGTTTTATTAAGGATGCCAGTCCATTGGATTTTTACGACGCTGACTTTGAGCGTAAATTGGGTTTGATACAATCAGACAAACCGATTTTGGTGTATTGCAAGAGTGGAGGCAGAAGTTCGTCTGCCGCAAAAATGCTTACTGAGATGGGGCACCAAGAGGTCTATAATTTAGAGGGAGGTTTTTTAGCATGGTCTCGAACGGGCGCTCGAATTGAAACGCAGGGCATTCCACCAACAAAGAAAACAGCTTCACTCTCAGAGAAATCTTTTCAAACCTTATTGGAAGATCATGAATTTGTGTTGTTGAATTTTAGCACCGAATGGTGCTTGCCTTGTCGAAAAATGGTTCCTGTGCTTTCTTCACTTGAATCAGACTTAGCTTCTAAAATGAGGTTTAGCACCATTGATATGGACCGCAATCCGGACATCGCTGAGAAATTTAAAGTACGTTCCATACCCACGATACTTGTTTTAAAGGATGGGCTTGAACTGTTCAGGTCGGTTGGATTTGTCGAATACGAAGTCTTATACAACAGATTGCTTGAGATTCTCAACGAGTAGTGATGCCCGCTCCTGGGTCTTTTAATCTTTTTTCTTGATGAATAAATACCACTTACATCATGCCACGTGTGAGATGACGGATTTTTTAAGGTATTGTAAAAACGAATAATTTGTCTAAATTAGGGAGCATTATAATGACGGTAACCCGTTCAATTTAGTTTGCCATACCCATGACATTGAAAAAGTTTTTTAACGGTTTTATTCTTCTCATTTTAAGCGTTTTACTTTCTAGTTATCACGACGTTCCATTTGGTAAGGATGAAAAAAACCATTTCATCGAGCCCGTTGCATCCAAACTATCGATTGGCATGCTCCACCACGGCGGTGTTATTTTTCATTTAGACAGATCGGGCAAACACGGTTTGGTGGTTTCCACAGAGAATGTTGGAGGGGCTAAGGCAAAATATTCTTGGGGTTGTTCCGGAAAAGTCATTGCAGGTGCCGATGAGGTTAAAATCGGCAAGGGAATGTCCAATACACAAACGATCAAAAGTTTTTGTGACGATGAAAGTTTTGCCGCACAAGCTTGTATAGATTACACGCATGCCGGTTATGGCGATTGGTATTTACCTTCTTTGGATGAGTTGGAATTGTTGTCGAATGAATTGGGCGGAGACTCCGAATTTTCGAAACTCGTAAATTTCAATCGTGGGTATTATTTTTCATCCTCACAATTGAAAAATAAAAAACACAAGGGCAATTATGCTTGGTCGATCAACATCCAAGACAATTACGCACTGTTTAGTCAAAAATCTTCAAAACATCAAGTGAGAGCCATTCGATCATTTTAAATCAATCTTCATGCCTCAAAACATGATACAACCTAAGCATCACATAAGTACTATGAAATTATTTTACGGATTTATTGCTTTCTTTTTTACGTACCATGCTGCGGTTGAGAGTAAACCCGTTGCTCCGGTTTTAGATGCATACCTTCCAAGTACCTTCATTGAAATTCAAGACGAAAGTCCATGCGACTCTTTGTCTGACTTGAACTTGGTAGCTCCAACAGATTTTAATTTGCTTGACGCCTACTTTTGTTATGGAGATTCCCTTAAAGTTGATTTTCCAAAAGGAGATTATTCAAACTACAGCTCCTTTTCATGGTTTCAAGCGGGTGTGTTTTTAAGCACAGACAGCGCAATCGTTATTCACGAAGAAGACACCTTTTCATTAGCCCTTTACGGGTGCGACACCTTAGAGCTGTCTTTCGAGTCTTTGTACTTCACAGCCCACAACGGGGAATCTTTGCTGACAGATTTAACGATTTGCGAGGGAGATACTGCTGAAGTGAGGTTCCCTAAAGAATACCTAACGGGATACAATACTTTTCGATGGTTCTCTGATGGGGAGTTTTATTCAAGTTCTTTGGGTGTCGTTTCGGTGACAGAACCCGGTACATACATTCTTGAGCTTTATGGTTGCGATACCATACAAGACGCGTTTGTTTTATCGACCATACCGGTTAACAACACACCGTACAGTTTTCCGGATACAACCATTTGCCCGGCAGAAGAAAATTACGTTTCCTTTCCGGAGGATGACTTCGCTTCCTATGAATCATTCAGTTGGTTACACAACGGAGCTTTTTACAGCTCAGACAGTACTGTTTTATTGAAAGATGAAGGTGTATATGAATTGGCTTTTGTGGGGTGTAAGAATCGTTCTGAATCATTTTACGTGTCTTTTCCCTACGCTTTTGTTCCTGAGTACTATTTTCAATCCCTTTGCATAGGCGATTCTGTTGCGATAGCGTTTGATGATGATGTACATGAACTGTATCCTGACATTGCTTGGTTCCGCGATGGAAATTTATTTTCGGACAGCACGTCCTTATCCACCAATGACATTGGCTCCTATCAAATTGAGTTTTACGGCTGTGATACGCTTGTAAGAAATTTTGAAGTTGCCTATACAGATGCAGACGGCTGCGATTGTCAAATTAGCATGCCGAACGTTTTCACACCGAATGGAGATGGTGTAAACGATGTTTTTATGCCCAAATACATTCATGAAGATGCCGAGGACTTCGATATTTGTACAACAACAGTTTATCAACTGGAACTCTTTAACCAGTGGGGCAAAAATGTATTCTCATCCAAAACCGATAAAGAACTCCCTCAATGGGACGGCGAAAATTCCAGAAACACCAACCTCAGGGAAGGTTTGTATTTTTATAAGATTCAATATCAGTTGAATACCTACCCAGAAGGAGTTAATCATAACATGTCAGGCTATTTTCAAATTTATAGATAAGTTTCACGCCCCCCATGAAATACTTGTTTGCTGCATTCGTTTTCCTGATTGCTATGTCGTCTCACGCACAGTGTGCGTTGGAGGTCTCTGCTTCCACAAATTTATGTTTGTCCAGTGAATCTACCACCAGTATTGGTTTAAGCGTTAGCAGTGAAGCTGACTGGGATATATCACCCAAAGAGGGGGTTGTGGCTGCCATTGTAGAAGGTTCGGGTGGAAAAGCGTACTACGCAACATTTGAAAACCCTGGAGATTACCAAATCACGATCAAATCTCTGACTTGTTCTGAGGAGTATAACTTTACGGTTCATCCAAAAGTTGAGATCACGACCAACATCAAATCGGACTATTATCTATGCAATGAAATCATTGATCTCGATTTTGAAATTGAAAACACCAATGATTTTATTTCGAACACTTGGGATTTTGAAAACGTACTCACCAGCACAGCTTCTTTAAATTTATCTTTTACAGAGCCTGTTCAAAAAGAGGTTTTGCTGCGTGTTACGGATCAGAATGGATGTTTTGATAAAAAAACTTTTGCATTTACCGTTAATGAAGGGCCTGTTCTTGAGACGATTACCACCGAACGAATCGCCACCCAAGAGGGTTGTGTGGATGCGGGTCTTGATTACATGCTTGAATTTTCTCATGAGTCGAGTTATTCAAACAGCAATGTAGATCCCATACAATTTCCTATTCAAACGAGTGCCAAGGGCAACATACTCAGTGAGTCTTTTTCCATTCCCTTGTCAATTTCTTTTGAGAACAGCGAGTGCATCATAGATACTCAATTGGATTACAGCCACGACATCGCGCATGAAGTTCGTTTCGAAACGAGTTACGATGGTGTTTTGTGCTCGGACGAAACCATTACCTTGTTGAACACCAGTACCCACAAGTCGGATGCCTCTAATTTTAGCTGGTCGGGAATCCCAGCTGGAGCCGTGGCATCATCCAACGCCAATGCCATCACTTTTACACCAGCTTCGGAAGGAGATTACACCGTTGGCCTCAATCATACGGGGATCTGTCCTTCTGATTATTCAATTCCGCTGAATGTGCGTTTTGATTATATAGAACCTGTTTTGTCGGAGAATATCAATCGGTTTACTTGCGATTTTTCACTTCCCATAGAATTGTCTGACAATACGGAACTTGCCAATCAAAGAAATGATTACAATTACCTGTGGACGATAATACCAGAAAATAGAGCTTGGGATAACTCTGAAACCCTATCAAGTACCAATTCTTCCCCATCACTAGTGCTTTCCTCTACAAAGGCTCAGGCCTACGATCTTACATTACGTATTGAAAATAGCGCAAGCGGTTGTTCAGGAAGTAAAACGTTCAACAATCATTTGTCTATCGGAGGTCTTGTTGCGGAGATTAATTCAGGCACGACACTTTATTGCGGATTAAAACAGATCAATACGGCTGATTTGACCCCAATGAATAAAGTGAATGGTGTTGACTACAATTGGTCGTTCAAACAAAACAATACAGAGCAAGCATCAAGCAATTCCTTTTCCGGTTTGATTCAATTGGATGAATTTGGTGCCTACGATGTTTCGCTGAATGTAAAGTCAGCGGAAGGCTGCGAGTCTTCGGATTCTGCGGAAGACTTGATTGTATTTAATGAATACACGACTTCAATTAATACACCACCCAATAATATTTGCTTCAATGGTGAACAAACGGTCTCTCAAGAATTTACAGCCAATACGGTACCTGCAACGACAGCCAATCCATATGTAGCTCGTTCTGAGTCGTGGGAATTGACCTTACCCAATGGAAGCAAAGAGCAACTCATTTCGAGCCTTCCCTTTGAAACCATAAATTCTTTAGAATCTGTAGAATCAAAAACTTCGTACAATTTTACCATTCCCGGTTCTTACACCCTTACGTATTCCATCACTTTTGACGGATCTAATGAGGTGTGTGATTACCAAGACTCCAAGACTTTTGATGTAGGTTTGGATGCTGAAATTACCGAGCCGTCGGTCATTTGTGTGGGTAAAGAATTTGAGGTCTCACTCGATACCGACAATGCCTCAAACGCTTATCAATACGATTGGACGGCAAGCTCAGGTTTAACTTTAGAAAACGCATCTTCTGCATCACCTAAAGTAAGTGCGCTTAGTCAGCCTACACAAACTACACAAGAAATTTCCTTGAGATTGACAAATTCTGAAGGTTGTTGGACAGAAGCCTCAAAAAACATTGAGGTATACGATGTGGTCGCCGATTTTAACGTATCAACCCCCATTCTCTATTGTTCGGGTCAAGACGTAGAACTATCCAGCTTAAATAACAATCGAATTGACAATTGGACTTGGCTGATCGAAGAAACCAATTCAATTACAAATCAGACGAATTTTGACCCATATTACACCCATACATTCTCTGATGTTGGTCAATCGCTTGTGAGTTTAACGGTTGTCTCTCAAGAAGGTTGTGAGGATACGAAAAGCATTGAAAACGCTGTTTTAACAAACACTTTCACCAGCAATATAGAACCAGTGCCCGACAATATTTGTTTCAATGGAGCTCAAAGTATAACGCAAGAATTTACATCCAACACAGTTCCCGATTTTGAGAATTTCAGTTTTTTTGCAATCAAAGAATATTGGGAGTTGATATTGCCGGATGGTCGTGTTGAAATACTTAGCACAACAGCACAATCTTTTACGCCATTCATACAATCGACTTCATCTTACAACTTTACGGTTACGGGAGAATATACCATCAGATACACATTTACTTATGAAGTAGCTAATGAGTTGTGTACGTATCAAGATTCGCAGAATTTCTTTATTGGTTTGAATACTGAAATCATTTCACCAGAGGCGGTTTGTGACGGTGAAGATTTCGAGGTTTCCATTCGTCAAAGATCCTCAGCAGATGAAGCCAACACTTATCAGTGGAGTGTGGGTGAGGGCTTGTCCCTTAGCGATCCCTTTTCAGCAAATCCAACGGTTAGCATCGACGAATTGTTTGGTGGCGATTCTCAAATCAATTTGATTTTAAACAATCCTAATGGATGTACTGCAGATCTTACAAAAGCTGTTGAGGTATACGAGGTCTCAGCAGATTTTTCGGCTTCGGATTCTATTCTTTATTGCAATGGAGATCAAGTCGTGTTTGAGAGTTTGAACAACAACCGAATAAATACCTGGGAATGGTCTGTTCAAGAGCCCAATACAACACTTAGTAATATCGATGGGGCTTCCATGATTACTCATCCATTTACCGAAGTTGGTTTTTCTGATGTCAGCTTAAAAGTCACTTCACCTGAAGGATGTACGGATACTAAGATTTACAATGATTTGGTTTTGTTAAACAATTACAACACATCCATTGATCCCATTCCCGATAATATATGTTTTAACGGCGATGAACGAGTTCGTCAGGATTTTACAGCAAGGACCATTCCAGAGTTTGAGGGTTATGATTATCGGGTACTGAGCCAATTGTGGGAATTGACGCTTCCGGATGGCTCGAAAATACCACTCAGCGCAAACAGCAATCTGCTGCCCGGAGAAGTCATTTCAGATGCTTTGGTCTCTAATTCCTCTTATGATTTTGAGCTTCCGGGCTTATACATTTTAAATTACAGCATAAGTATTGATGGATTGATTGATAATTGTTTGTTTGAGGACTCTAAAACATTTCGTGTGGGTGTTGAAGCAGAAATTGAGCGTCCCATAGCAGTCTGTTGGGGTGAAGTTTTTGAAGTTTCCTTGACTCAAGACAATTTCTCAGATTCTTACGACTACTTATGGCTCCCAGGCCCTGGATTAATTGTTGACGATGCGTCCAAACAATCCCCAGTATTTAACACAACTTCATCAGAAGATTCTAAATTAAGCTTAAGACTTACCAATGCCGAAGGATGTTGGATTGAGGATGCTGTGGATGTAGAAGTTAGCCAAGTGGTTGCAGACTTTAGCGCTTCGGATTCTTTACTTCTTTGCAGTGCTCAAGAATTTGAACTTATGAGCTTAAATAATGACAATATTGAGTCTTGGCAATGGCAACTTTTTGTTCATGATGAGGATGCGATACTTCTGGATAAAAGTTCGAATGATGCAGCCCCGAGTTTTTCTCTTGAGCCCCTAACGGCCTATGGAGTTTCCTTAAAGACAACCAACAATATAGGTTGTACGGATCGCATCTATCGTGACTCGGTCGTTGTTGTGGATGATCTGGATTTGACGATTGAAGATGTCGATGGCGCGGTTTGTTTTGACGGTAAGTCAACGATAGATAAACAGTACCGCATCAAGTATCAATCGGTACTAAATAGCGCTGTCAATGTTACCGATTTCAATTGGTCGATTAATCCCAATATCGCTTTTATTGTAGATCAAGAAAACATTCGATTTACTGTTGATGAGCCCAATGTTTATGAGCTTACTTGTGAATTGATTGTTGATAGTGGCGATGAAGACCCTTGTGTTTTCCAAACAACGAAAAAAATACAATTGGGTGTCAAAGCAGATTTAACGGTGCCAGAGATTGTATGCGTGGGAGAGAGTTTCTCAATCAGTGCCGATGTATCTATTGGGATCAGTGATGCTTCCGTCTTCAATTGGATTTCCAATGATGACTTTCGTATTGAAAACCCACAAGAATTAGATACATACATAACGGCTACGGACTCATCAGCGATCAATCAAACGGTTTTTTACCCACTTAGTCTAAGCGTAACAAATGATTTGGGTTGTAGCCTCCAAAAAGATACAACGATTGAAGTGTACCGTGTATTTGCTGATTTCGAGGCAACCAACACGGGTGATGTTTGCGCTTTTAAACCCGTTAATTTGAACAGCCTAAATAACGATTACATAACTTCCTATTCCTGGACATCACTGGGTAAGGATTACCTAGGAGAAGATCTTCCGGACCCGATATCTTCCAATGAGGCTTCGGTCGTTGATTTTTTCTATACAGAAATGGGCATTTATGATGTGTCATTGGAGATTAACTCGGTTCACGGTTGTACAGATAAGACGACTAAAAACAGCCTCTATGAAGTTAAGAGACCCTATCCTAAATTCACCCTAGAAAGTGATTACGGCTGTGACGGAGCCACCGTAAAAATTATTGACGATTCGGAGTTTTCCTCAGACATAAAATTTCAGTTTCTTTCATACGACCCTAACACCGACGTTCTCGGAACAAAAGTATACGATTCCGTTAATTATGATTTGAATGAAACCAATGAAATTGAGTTTTCATTTCCGTACACCAAAACTCAAGAATTATCTTTTGAGTATCCAATCGTATTGAATGCTTTATTGGGCCAATGTGCTGCAAGTTTTAAAGACACCGTTACAATATATCCGAACCCTGTTCTTGATATTTCAGTATCGGATTCTATTGGTTGCCCTCCATTTGATGTGAATTTTGTTAACAACAGTTCTTTTTTTGATGTCAATCTTTCTACCTATTCATGGAATTATGGAGATGGATCTTTTGATCCCGATTATCAAGGTGAATACATTTACAATGATGTTGGAACATACGGCGTTTCCCACAGCATAACATCTGAGAGCGGATGTGTTTCAGACACTTTAATACCGGAGAGAATTAAAGTTTTTGACAATCCCATTGCTTCCTTCGAATACGCTACTTCTGATCTCTGTTTCAACGCACCGCTTGTCGATTTTAATAACAATTCAACTTTTGAAACAGATTCAATTTCTTCGTTATGGGTACTTAATTCGGATTCTTCCTTGTTCGATTACAAATCGGTATATGTTTTAGAATTCGATTCCTCAAGTGTTTACGACATCGAGCTCGTCGTAACCGACATGCGTGGTTGTTATGATGACACCGTTCAGTCCGTTGAGATCGTTGTATTGAATGACTCAGTCACAAGACCTGAGATATCATTCGTTAGTGTTGAAAAGGGGGGTGTGGATGTTTTTTGGACCGTAGATTCTTTAGACAGCAATTTTCAGTCGTTGAACATTCACCATCGTTCTCAGACCAATCCATGGAAAACCATCGCCAACGCTGATGATTTTACTTACAATTACCTTCACGATTCAATGAATAAATATGAAGTCAATCAATACAGTATTTTGCAATTCGACAGCTGTGGTTACTTTTCGGATACTTCTTTAGCGCATTCGACAATATTGCTAGAAACAGAAAGCAACAATTTCCAAACCATGGATTTAAATTGGACGCCTTATGTGGGGTGGGGCAAGGTTTTACGTTACAACATTTACAGATCAGATGAAGGTTCTAAGTACCGTCTTATCGATAAGGTTTCAGGAGAAATGACATCTTATTTGGACACGAACCTATGCAACATCAGCTATACATATTACGTAGAAGCTCTAAACGAAAATGGAGATTATCGATCAAATTCAAACGTCAGTTTACCCAAAGAACCTTTGTTTGTTGATTTCAACAAGCCTTTAAATTTAGTGCGAACTACTGTTGGTAACGACAAGCTCTTGCTCACGGAATGGGATGAATTTTACAATCATGAAATGACGTTTTACAACATAGACCGTTGGGATGCTTATTTCGGATGGATATACGAGTACTCTATTTCCAAAGATTCACTTTTTTACGATTTAAATGCCGATAGTAAAAGTAGAAATTACAAGTATCGGGTGTCTTATGCGGATGAATGTGGCAATCAGGGGCCGCGAAGTGGGGTAGGGTCTAACATACTTTTAGAAGGAAAGCAGTTTCCGGATTGTTATTCCATGTCCTGGAATACATATGAAGCCTGGACCGAAGGTGTTGAAGGTTATACATTACAATATTACAATAGCGCGGACAGTGCTTACGTAAATTTGAAAAATTTACCGATCACAACGCTTACGTATACCGATGATGATTTGATTAAGAACGGTATTGACACCAGTTATTGTTACCGAGTCATTGCCCGAAGTACGGAGGGAAATTACAGCATATCAAACAGCCTTTGTTTTATTCCTTCTCCAAAAGAATATTTCCCAAATGCATTCACGCCGGATGGGGATGGTTTGAACGACTATTATTCTTATTCTGGATTGTTTGGCAAGACTATTGAAGTTCATATATACGATCGTTGGGGGAGCCCCGTTTACTCCAGTAAAGAGCTTGATTTTACATGGGATGGAACGTATCATAATTCCGGAAACCCATGCCCAACAGGAACCTATATTTTAGAATTTGAGTTGATAGGATTCGACGGCACCGTTGTGAGAGACCAATCAACGATTGTACTTTACCGCTAACTTATTTATACCGTAATTTCAGATATTAAAGTGACCACCGATGAGAAAAGAATACAAAGTAGAAGTGATCAAAGAAAATGCAATTAGTTCTCTGCTATTGGGTGCAAGTAAAATGCCCGTTCAAAAAATGGAAGAAGTCATGAACCGTTATGGGCGAGAAGGATGGGACGTATGTTTTCAGGTTATCGAGCAACATCGTTTATTTTTCTTTTGGACACGCGAGGCTGCTGTAATTACATTTTCTAGAAACATATAAAAAAAAGCCACCCGTGTGGGTGGCTTTTTTTTGATGTGTTGGGTTTTATAAGCTGAACGTGTTTTGACTCTTTCGGTAGGACTCTCTACAATCAAAGCAATAGTAATAAGGTTCGGACCAAGTGGTTTCTTCCTCTTTGCCACAATTGTTACATGTTCTCAATTGAGCTCTTGAGTCATTTTCACGACAACCAGAACAATAAAAATCTGCCCCGTGCCAATTGGTCATTTCTTCATTGCCACAACTCATGCACTCTCTAAAATGTTCATGACGGTCTAGTTTCAAAGTCTCTAGGTGATCATCTAAATAGAGGACTGGATAATCCAATAATGCAGTACGGGTACGAAGTCGGGTATCTTGTGTTTGTTTGATTCCAATCAAAAGAATTCGTTTCCCAAGCATTCTCGCACGTTTAATCATTGAGATGTAGTCTGGATCACCTAAAGCAATCGCAGCAATGTCGTATGACGTGTTTAAGCCTGCATTATAAAGCAATGAAGAAGCTAAAGCAATAGGAAGCGAGTTGTTTTGAGGTTTGGACAACTCATCATCTTGGTAATCAACTTCAAAAACATCAGTTACGAAGTAACATTCTTCTTTTAAGTATTTGTAGAAAGCTTTTTGTTTGCTGGGTGCGAATCCTGGTTTGTTTACAGGCATTGTGCCGTAAAAGTAGGTTCTAACAATATCTACGTCAATGGTTAGGTTATTGAGTAGGTGTTCTTGTATAATCAGAGAAATCTTTTTGTAGTCGATATCATAATCCGCTTCTCCGTATGCTTCAATCAAGTGTTTTTTATTGTGGAACATCCACGAACCATCGATGTATACGTGTGTTTTAACAGACATAAAGTGTGGGGCGTTTTTCGTTTATATTAATTTATCTAATCATCATCATTAAATACATTGCAAATTTAACACTATTTTTAGTGACTAAAAAATTAAACAAAAAATTAATTATTGACATATAGCAATTTATAGTTTTTACTTTACTGTAGAGATGTGTTTGAATCTATGATTGAAGGAAAATTAATAAGGATGATGAATGTTAATTTAGCGCTATCCACAGTTTGCTCAATCGCTTCCATGAGGATGTAGTTCACAGGGAATTTTCCAAAAGCGTATTTTTTTCTATTAATAAGCCTATTTTTGCAAGGATGAAAAAAGTTGTTTTTTTAGACCGAGATGGTGTGATCAACCGAGAGATCGGTACTTATGTTTTTCAATTCAAAAACTTCGTATTGAATGAGGGGTTGGAGAAAGCCTTGTTGTATTGGGATAAAAAAGGTTATTCTTTTGCGATAGTAACCAATCAAGGAGGAATATCTAAGCAATTGTACAAACATCAGGATGTAGAACAATTACATGTTTTCTTAAGAGATTGGTTCAGTCGACTAGGCCTTAATTTACTCGCAATTTCTTATTGTCCCCATCACGATGCGTATGAGTCTTGTATTTGTAGGAAGCCAAATTCGCTGATGCTTGAAAAGATGATTGCTCGGTTTGATGTTGCTGTCAATGATTCGTTTTTAATCGGAGACAGTCCCAGGGACATAGAAGCTGCAAAGGCTGTAGGTCTTCGTGGATTTTTAATTGATGCCAATTCAAATTTAAATGATTTAATACGATCAAATGATTAATAAAAACGGAACGCTTGTCTCTAATGAAGAGCCTATATTCAATGCAGGAAATAGAGGTTTTTTGTATGCTGATCGAATATTTGAGACCATTCGATACCAAAACGGACGTCTCTTGTTTTGGGAAGACCATTATTTTAGAATGATGGGTGGGGCTTGTATACTTAGAATGGACATTCCTATACACTTGAATATGGATTTTATGGAAGAAGAAATTCTTAAAACCATTGATGCATGTAACTTGAAATCTTCTTGCGCTCGAATTCGCCTTTCTTTATATCGTGAAGACGGAGGATTTTACCTTCCTACCGACAATACGCTTACCTATTTGATAGAAGTTAACGAGATTGAACAATTGTCCACATCCTTAAATGATGTGGGTTTGTCAATTGATGTTTTTCACGATCATTTAAAGCCCAAACAAGCTTTATCCAGTTTCAAAGGTGGGAATTCCATCATCAGTGTTTTATCGTCAATATTCGCCAATGAAAACGGTCTTGATGAAGCGATTATTTTGAATTCTGAATCACACATGTGTGAAACTTCCGCTTCAAACCTGTTTGTTGTAAAAGACAAGACGCTACTTACGCCGCCTTTAGCTTCTGGATGTGTCGATGGCATCTATCGCAAGCAGCTTATAGAATATGGGGAATCATGGGGTTTTGACGTTCAGGAAAAAGACATGAAAACTTTTGAGCTCATTACTGCAGATGAAGTCTTTCTTACCAATTCAATAAAAGGTGTGCAGTGGGTGAAGTCCTACAAAAATAAGACCTATGGAAACAGTCGGGTCAAAGAGATCCATCGAGGATTTACAAAATTATTAACTGCTTAATTCAGTCGGACATCCTGGGGTGCATCCATCCAAATTTCGAAATCCTTTTCTTTTTCTGACATGCATTTTTTCCACAACTCATAGGATTCACAGTTGAATAGTGAACCTTCTAATTCATCAATAATCCATGCTTTAGACCGAATCTCTTCATCCAATTGCTCAGAACCCCATCCGGAATATCCAAGAAAAAAACGAATGTCGTCGGTCTTTAAATTGTCTTCAGTAATGAGTGTTCTCACTTGATTAAAGTCACCCCCCCAGTATAAGTCATCAACAATAGGAATGCTACCTTCAATTTTTTCAGGCACACGATGAATGAAGTAGAGGTTGTCTGGAGCTACGGGCCCGCCGTAATGAATTTCAGAATCAAATTCAGGGAAGTCTGAGATAACATCGCTCAGTTTCAGATTGGAAGGTTTGTTAATGATAAAGCCTACGACTTCCTCATGATAATCTGTAAGTAATACAACAGATTTGTGAAAATAATCATCGTTAAGTAGCGGTCTGGAAATAAGAACATTTCCTTTCTTTAGGCTCAAATTACTCGAAATTCCCATACATTTTAATCGTCTGGTGAGTCATAAATCTATGGTTTATGAAAGCTTTATCCAAATTCTATGAGTATTTTTGTAACAAACACGTGTCATGAAGAGAAATATAGAAGACATACGAAAGGATTACAATAAAGATATTTTGGACGAAAAAGACTTGGATTTAAATCCGATTCTTCAGTTTAAGCGATGGTTCGAGAACGCTTTAAATTCTGATGTTAAAGAAGCGAATGCTCTTGTTCTTTCTACCGTTTCTCGTCAAGGCTTCCCCAATGCTAGGGTGGTTTTATTAAAGGGTCTTGAATCCAATGGTTTTAGATTTTTCACAAATTACAACAGTGCCAAAGGACGTGACTTGAATGAGTGCCCAAAAGCATCCATGACATTTTTCTGGCCAGAGTTGGAACAACAAATTAGGATCAATGGGCAGGTTGAAAAGCTGTCTGGTAAAGATTCAGATCTTTATTTTGATTCTAGACCTCATGGAAGTAAGATTTCAGCACTTGCATCAAATCAGAGTTCCAAAGTTAATCACAGAGATGAATTGACAGACGAGGTTCTGCGCTTAGAAAAGTTATACGAGCATCAAGAAATAGAACGCCCAGAGCATTGGGGTGGGTATCTTCTCATACCCAATAAAATTGAGTTTTGGCAGGGCAGAGCATCTCGCTTACACGATCGTTTTTTGTATGAGGATGTTGAGGGTCAATGGAAACTTTCTCGACTGGCTCCTTAATTGTTTTTCAAGTCTCGGCTTAGAAATTTCTCCAACTTTTCATCGTCTATATTTTCGCTAAGACGCCCTTGTTTTAGATAAGATATTCGCCCTGTTTCTTCAGATACAGTGATTGCTAAAGCGTCGGTCATTTCTGTTAAACTTGCTGCAGCTCTGTGTCTCAATCCCATGTGTGTGGGTAAGGATACCAGTTCAGATACAGGGAGTACGCAACGTGCAGCGGTAATGGTGTTTTTACTCAAAATGACTGCACCATCATGTAACGGACTGTTTTTAAAAAAGATACTCTCCAAAAGAGATCTACTCAATTGAGCATTCATTTGCTCACCTGTACGTTCATAAGTTCCTAGTTCAGTGCTACGAGTAATGATGATTAGTGCCCCTGTTTTGGTACTTGCCATGCTTCGGCATGCTTTGATTAACTCATTGATGTTTAGACCTAATCTTACATCGGGTTTTAATAAGTGTCTGAAAAAGTTTTTTCGATTTTGAAAACTGGTGGTTCCTATCATTAACAAAAATTTACGAACCTCTTGTTGAAATACAATAATAATGGCGAGGACACCAACACCAATAAATTGACCCAAAATTTCACTGAGTAAATCCATTTGTAAGGCACCTACCAATTTCCAAAATAAATAGGTGAGTGCAAGGCCTATAAATATTTTGATGGCTACGGTACCCTTGACCAATTTATACAATTGATAAAGGAGTGCTGTGACAAGTAAAATGTCAATGAAATCAAATATGTCTAGATCAAGAAAGCCCAAAATTATTTTTTCAACAAGTTAGTAATTTTTACGGCTTCTACAGCCTCTTTAACATCATGAACTCTCAAAATGGATGCTCCGTTTAACAAGCTTGCCGTATGTATAACGGTAGATCCATTGAGCGCTTCATTCGAATCACACTCTAAAACCTTGTACACCATAGATTTTCGAGAAGCGCCTATAAGCAGCGGATGTCCGAGTATTTCAAAAGATTTGATGTTTTTTATGATTTCATAATTTTGAGCGGTGTCTTTGGCAAAACCTAAACCGGGATCGACAATGATGTCAAACGCACCCTTTTCATGCAATCGTGTTATTTTTTCTTGAAGTTCAGTAATGATGTCTGGTATCAGATCTTTATACCTGTTTAACGAAGACATTGTTTCAGGTGTTCCTCTCTTATGCATCATGATGTATGGAATGTTTTCCTGCGCAATCAAATCGAACATGCCTTCGTCCATGTCTCCTCCCGAAATGTCATTGATGATTGATGCACCCATTTTAATGGCATCAGAGGCAATGCTTGAGCGAAATGTATCAATGGATATAAGCGCGTCAGGAAAGGCTTTTAAGATGAGCTCAAGGGCAGGAAACAAACGTTTTTGCTCTTCTGATTCAGATACAAATGGAGCTCCAGGCCTCGAAGAATAGGCACCAATGTCAATAAATGCAGCTCCATCATCAATCATTGACTGAACGCCAATAAGAATGTTTTCATCAGATTGCGCACGACTTTTATCGTAAAACGAATCGGGGGTGATGTTTAGAATTCCCATAATTTTTGGGATTTCTAAATCAATGACTTTACCTTTGCAATTGATTGTTCTTTTCAAAGAATATTTTTTTTAAATCAAGAAACCATTACTTTAGCATCAAAAGTAAAAATAAATCTTCTACAGATTCATCTCCAATGGGTAAAACCTCACAACAATACGATCAAATCATAGATAAAAGTGCATCTCTTTTTGAGAAAAAGATGAAAGATTATGGTAGTGCTTGGCGCATCTTAAGACTCACATCTTTAACAGATCAAATTTTCATTAAAGCGCAACGCATTCGGAGTATTGAAAATAAAGGAGTTCAAAAAATTGATGAGGGGGTAACCTCTGAGTTTATGGGCATATTGAATTATTCAATCATGGCATTGATTCAACTCGAAAAAGGAGTTGCGGATCAAGCTGACATGAACGTTGAAGAAGCCATGTTAGCCTATACCGATTATGCAAAGCAATCAAAAGATTTGATGGAAGCAAAAAATCACGACTATGGCGAAGCTTGGCGAGACATGCGTGTAAGCTCTTTGACCGACCTCATTCTTCAGAAGCTTTTTCGTGTTAAACAAATTGAAGATAACAAGGGAAAAACACTTGTTAGCGAAGGCATAGATGCAAATTATTTCGATATGGTTAATTATGCCATTTTTGCCTTAATCCACCTTGAATTAGAATCCAATGTATAAATTTAACAACATCGCTCGAATCCTTGTTGGAGCATTATTTATCGTATCAGGTTTAATCAAAGCGAATGATGCCGTAGGTTTTTCGTTTAAACTTCATGATTATTTTGCTGCTGACGTTCTGGACATCCCTTTCCTTTTAGATTACACATACCCCTTAGCCGTTTTCATCTGTATTGCAGAGATCATGTTGGGCTTATCGGTCCTTGTAGGAGCTAAAATGCGTCTTACCGCTTGGTCTTTATTGCTCATGATTCTTTTCTTTGATGCCTTAACGTTCTATTCAGCTTATTTTAACAAGGTAACTGACTGCGGATGTTTTGGAGATGCTATCAAGCTCACACCCTGGGAATCTTTTGCTAAGGATGTGCTTTTAAGTGGTTTGATTTTCATCATTTTTGCTTTTCGAAATCAGGTTAAATATCAAACGAACAAAGAAAATTGGAAATTTTTACCCATGGCTTTACTGTTTGTAGGTCTTTTTTCTTACTTCATGTTAGATTGGTTGTTTCCTGTTTACTTCACCTTAACGCTTTTTATACTTGTAAGACTTGTCAATCGTTTTCTTTTGAAAGAAAAGAGAGCGTGGTCCTTGGCGATATTAACCTTTATTACGTGTTTCGCTTTTACTTACCACACTTATTCGCACCTGCCTATCAAAGATTACAGGCCTTATGCTGTGGGGAAGAATATTGCAGCGGGAATGAGGCTTCCTGAGGGTGCTCAAGCGGATGTTTATGAAGATGTATGGAAATATGAAGTTGACGGAGTCATTCATGAATATGCTACGGCCGAAAAACCTTGGGAAATTGTAGACGCTAAATTTGTTGATCGAGAAACAAAACTCATTGTTGAAGGGGATTACCCACCGATTCAAGATTTCTCAATTGAGTCAGACGCCTTAGGAGATATTACGGATAGTGTTCTTAGCGTTTCTAATGCTGTTATTTTTGTGATGTATGATTTGTCATTATCCAACCGTTCGGCTTTGGAAAAAATCAATAAATTGACGCGTGATTTATCACAGGAACAGATTACGATGATTGGTTTGTCGGCAACCACCGAAGATCAAATGCAAGATGTTAAAAATGAATCGGGCTTATCTTTACCCATTTATTTCACAGATGAAACGACTTTAAAGACAATTGTAAGGTCCAACCCGGGTATGCTCTGGTTGAATGAAGGAGAGATTGTTGCAAAATTTCATCACAATGATTTCCCAGATTCGAAGACGCTTGTACAAAACTATTTAAAATAGGTTTGATTCGGGTTGCTGCATACAAATTTGCATACACACTTCTAGTCATTTGGGGTGTAGCAAGTTTGGTTTTTTGTTTGTTTTCTATTTTACCCGGTGATCCTTCTCGAATGATGTTGGGTCAGAGAGACGATGAGCAGTTGCGATTAAACATTCAAAAAAAATACGGTTTCGACCGACCTCTAGAAGAGCAATATTTGCTTTTTCTCAATGATTTGTCACCAGTTTCCATTCACTCTCTTTCTCCGAATGATTTCACCTACATCGGGAACCATCAATACAAGACCATTGCATCCATTACATTTTCAGAATTTAAACTTGCTGTAAAGTATCCTTACCTGAGAACATCCTTTGTTCGCAAAGGAACTTCGGTGGGTGAAATTATTTCTGATGCTTTGCCCAATACTTTCATTCTAGCTTTCAGTGCTATCGGTATAGCCATGTTTTTTGGAATTCTATTGGGCTTATTGTGTGCCTTGTATCATCATAAGTTCATCGACCATTTTTTGTCGAGTGTTTCTGTCTTGGGAATGGCATTACCATCCTTTTTCTCTGCCATTATTATGGCGTGGTTGTTTGGATTTGTTTGGCAAAAATACACGGGTTTATCCATGACGGGAAGCTTGTTTGAGGTTGACGATTATGGTACTGGAGAATACATTGCGTGGAGAAATTTAATTTTACCCGCCATTACTTTAGGTATCCGACCGCTTGCCGTTGTCATGCAATTAACTCGAAACTCTTTGTTAGATACTATGAATGAAGACTTCATTAGAACGGCCAAGGCCAAAGGCTTATCTTCATTACGTATTTTATTTACTCATGCCTTACCAAACGCACTAAATCCTGTAGTTACATCTTTGTCCGGTTGGTTTGCTTCTATGTTGGCTGGTGCCGTTTTTGTTGAATACATCTTTGGTTGGAATGGTTTGGGTAAAGAAATCGTTAATGCCTTAAATTATCTGGACTTACCCCTTGTTATGGGAGCTGTTTTATGCTTATCCCTATGTTTTGTTTTCATCACCATTGTAACAGATGTCATCTATTATTTCTTAGACCCTCGACTAAGGGCCTAATCTCAATTGAGTAATTGGCATTGATTGTCAGGTATATAAACTTTAGGATTGTATAGAACTTGTTGTTCAATAAAGAGTCTAAGTGATATCAGACCTATTTTCATGCGCAAACCCTTTTTTATCTTAAATTTGTTTCACATTGTAAATAAAGCAAGCATATATGTCTGACGATAAAAAAATCATCTTTGGAATGCATAAAGTTTCCAAAGTCATTCCAAGCGGGAAGCAAATCATTAAAAACATCAACCTTTCATTTTTTTATGGTGCCAAGATCGGTATCATCGGATTGAACGGTTCAGGTAAGTCTACATTACTGAAAATCATAGCAGGCTTAGACAAGGATTTTAAGGGTGAAGTATACTCAGACAACGAATTTAGTGTTGGTTTGTTAGAGCAAGAACCGCAATTGGATGATTCTAAAACCGTTATGGAAATTGTTCGGGAAGGGGTTAAAGATATAGTGGATGTCTTGGATGAGTTTAATGACATCAATGATAAATTTGCAGACCCTAACGTGATGGATGACCCCGATGCTTTTCAAAAGCTTATCGATAGGCAAGGGGAATTGCAAGACATTATTGATGCAAAGGGTGCTTGGGAATTGGATAGCAAGCTGGAACGAGCTATGGATGCATTGCGAACCCCTGATGGAGATACGCCGGTAAAAAACTTATCTGGTGGTGAGCGAAGAAGAGTTGCATTGTGTCGTTTGTTACTTAAAGCTCCCGACGTTCTTTTACTTGATGAACCTACCAACCATTTGGATGCTGAATCTGTTCATTGGTTGGAACAACATCTACAACAGTACAAAGGTACCGTGATTGCTATTACGCACGACAGGTATTTCCTTGATAATGTTGCGGGTTGGATTCTTGAATTGGATCGTGGAGAAGGGATTCCGTGGAAAGGGAACTATTCTTCTTGGTTAGAGCAGAAATCAAAACGATTGGCTCAAGAGGACAAAGATGCTTCTAAAAGACAAAAGACACTTGAGCGTGAGTTGGAATGGGTTAAAATGGCTCCCAAAGCACGTCAAACAAAGAGTAAAGCACGTTTGAATAATTACAAGCAACTACTTGCTCAAGAAACGAAAGATAAAGAGCAAAAACTAGAAATTTTCATTCCATCAGGTCCTCGTTTGGGGTCGAATGTTATCGAAGCTAAAAATGTTAGTAAAGGATTTGGAGACAAACTGCTTTACGGAGATTTAAATTTCAATTTACCTCCCGCAGGTATTGTTGGTATTGTTGGACCAAATGGTGCAGGGAAAACAACCATGTTCCGTATGATTATGGGACTTGACAAACCCGATTCGGGTTCTTTTGAAGTCGGGGAAACGGTTAAAGTATCCTACGTAGATCAACAACATGAATCTATAGATTCAGAAAAAACGGTTTGGGAAAACATTGCTGATGGAATGGAGAATATTGAAATGGGTGGCGTAAAACTCAATTCAAGAGCCTACGTGTCTCGATTTAATTTTGGAGGACAAGATCAGAATAAAAAAGTTAAAGTACTTTCAGGAGGAGAACGCAATCGTCTTCATTTAGCCATGGCTTTAAAACAAGAAGGTAATGTTTTGTTGTTGGATGAGCCAACGAATGATTTGGATGTAAATACCCTAAGAGCGCTTGAAGAAGGATTGGAGAGTTTTGCTGGATGTGCGGTCATCATATCTCACGATAGATGGTTCTTAGATCGCGTTTGCACGCACATCCTTGCTTTTGAAGGTGATTCTGAAGTTTATTATTTTGAAGGTTCTTATTCCGATTACGAAGAAAATAAATTGAAACGTTTAGGCATATCTCAACCTAAAAGAATTCGGTACAAAAAATTGATGAATGATTGATAAAGTTGACATACTAGCCGTTGGTGTTCACCCTGATGATGTAGAGTTGGGATGTGGCGGTACAATCCTTAAACATATTGATCTTGGATTTTCTGTTGGTGTAATCGATTTGACACAAGGCGAATTGGGTACCCGAGGTTCCGCTAAATTACGTTTGGAAGAGGCCGCTCACTCTGCAAAACTCATGAAGCTTAAGTTTCGTGATAATTTGGGTTTTGAAGATGGTTTTGTGTCTCCCGACGATAAAGCATACCAAATGGAAATTGTCAAAAGAATTCGAAAGCATCAACCGAATATTGTTTTGTGTAATGCCATTGATGACAGGCATCCTGACCACCCAAGAGCATCCTCATTAGTCTCTACGGCTTGTTTCTTAGCTGGATTGATTAAAATAGAGACGGAATCCGATGGTTCCCCTCAAAAAGCCTGGAGGCCCAAACAAGTACTTCATTACATTCAATGGAAACCTATCGATCCTGATTTTGTGATTGATGTATCGGGTTATATGAATCAAAAATTGGAGGCAGTTATGGCCTACAGTTCTCAATTTTTTGACCCAAACTCCAAAGAAGCTCAAACACCTATATCTTCGAAGCAATTTATTGATTCTGTTAGCTATCGTGCTGAAGACTTGGGCAGATTAATTGGGGTGGATCATGCCGAAGGTTTTACAAGTGATAAACCAATCGGAATAAACCGATTGGATGTTTTGCTTTAACCTTAATAACGAACTTGATTGAGTACCAAATTAAATCAATCATAGATTGTTTTTGAAGGGTGTTTAGAATGACTATTCCCCTTTTCATTTGTATACCAGGTAAATTGTAATTGACATTCATGAGTCTTCGTTTTCTTTTTTTTGTTTCACTGATCTTTACAGGCGTATCAATAGCTCAAGAAGAGTGGGGTAGAGATGCATTTATTATAGAGGTAAAAGAAGATATAAAGGACAACGATTACAAAGATCATAGACGCGCTGGCAAGCAGTTCGTTGCGTATTTTGAAGATGCTGTTTACAGCGATTTCCAAGAAGAATTTATTTATCGATTGATGCGCGATTTAAGAGGCAAGCGTTTCAATGATGCGGAAGACTTTTATGAATTTTTCAGACTTTTAAATCACTACGGAGCCGGCCATTTGAAGGATGAGAATCTGGATGCTTTTTTAGAGTCATCTGTAAATTACATTTCCAGTTTCAAACACAAGACGGCAAAAGCCTACATCACTTCCTGTTCCGAATTCCTTGTTGACAGCCTTGTCCATTCTGGTAAAACATTTCAATGGAAAATAGCATCGGGTGATTTTATTTTCAGGAACGATTCGATACCTGTAATCACGGGAAGTAAATTAAAACTCCTTTGTCAATCCAGACTCGATACTTTGACGATCTATGAAACACAAGGCCATTTAGATTTATTAAATCACAAATGGGTTGGTCGTGGTGGTCAAAGTAATTGGATGAAACATGGAATTCCAGAAGATTCAATTTGGGTAAAATTCAAGGATTATTCTATTGATCTTAGAGAACCTTACTTAAAAGTTGAAAACGTTCAATTGCATGGTTCTTTGAAGCACGATCAAGCCAACTTAATGGGTGTGTTTACGAACAAGCTAAGTGCAAATTCAAAAAGTGATGGAGCTTTCTTCCCATCGTTTGTCTCCGATAACGATTCCATAAATTTTAAAAATATTTTTGAGGATGTTGATGCAGAAGGAAGGATCGAGTTGAGAGGCAAGCGATTGTTTATGTTTGGTAACGAGGGACGAAATGTTCGGTTAACATTTCATAACCATGATGCGCCCTTCATTCATGCATTTGCCAAACGATACAGGATGCAAGATCATCGAATATTCGCTGAGAATTCAAGAATCAAACTTTATTGGAATCGTGACTCTATAGTTCACCCACAATTAAACTTAAACTATTCCGACAGTTCTAAAATTATATCTTTTGAAAGGACTAAGAAAGAGATTGGTATGAGTCCCATTCGATCTTCATATCACAAACTCGATTGCTACTTTGATCGGATGAGCTGGAACAAAGACTCTGCAGCTTTATTTTTCAGTAACGACCGTTCTCCTTCACAAAACCCAGCCCTTCTGGAATCTTTTGATTACTACAAAGATTCTCGTTACCAGGATGTAGCAACCATGAGTAAACGCCATCCTGCATTCATTTTAAAAACAATGAGTAGGGCGTTTGATGATGAAAGATTCTTTTGGTTGTTTGAAATTGCTGACTATTATAATTATGGATTAGAGGACGCTCATCAGTTGATGACGAATTTTGCTGTTCTTGGCTTTGTTGATTACGATATGGAGAGAGAACGCATTGAAATCAAAAATAAATTATTTCATTTTTTAGATGCCAAGTTGGCTTATCGAGATTATGATGCTTTGAGAGTTGTATCAAGAAGTAATAAACGCCCTTATGCAAGAATGGATCTTGAATCCGGAGACCTCAATATTTTTGGAGTAAACATGGTCGAGTTATCCGATTCGAATGACGTCTCTATATTTCCATTCGATGGGAATTTAAGTGTTCATCAAAATAGAGATTTTACGTTTGACGGTATTGTTCAGACCGGTCATTTTGGAGTTTATGGTAAGCGTATGAGATTCACTTACGATTCATTTCATATTGAACTCAACGCAATCGACTCCTTAAAGTATTCAATACCCTCAGGCATTATCAATAAGGATGGCTCAGAGATTACCGATACCGTTAAAACAGTCATCTCCGATATTACAGGTTTTTTGTTTATCGACGGTCCAGAAAATAAATCCGGCTTGGCTGATCAATCGGATTTCCCGAAAATCCACAGTGTTGAACATGCTCAAATTTATTACGATGACATAAAAGGTGGGGTGTACGAACGGGATCTATTTTCATTTCAAACGGCACCGTTTCAATTGGATTCCCTTTTGATTATTAAAACCAATGATCTTGAATTTCCCGGGACGTTAAATGCTCCTACAATTTTCCCTTCCTTCCAAGATACAATGCGTTTGAATCAAAGCTTACAACTTAGTTTCTCACATAAAATTAAAGATAAATATCCCGCATATGAGGGGCGAGGAGAATTTACGGATGATTTGTATCTGGACAACAAGGGTTTGCGTGGTCGAGGTGCCATCTATTATTTAAATTCACTTACTGTATCAGATTCTGTATATTTTTATCCCTATCATGCCATTGCACATGCTAAATCACATCACATATACGAGCAAAGCGCACCAACGGAATGCCCTGAGGCTTATGTAGAAGATGCAAACATTAATTGGCTTGCATTTGAAAATAAAATGATCTCAAAAAACAGAGAGCTACCATACACGGTTTATCGAGAGAAATACGATTTTGATGGGTCCATGACTCTCGGAACTAAAGCCCTACAAGCAAAAGGAGTTTTGTATTATGACAATGCCATTTCGGCTTCCGATGACTTTCTGCTTCAAAGCAGAGATTTCACTGCAAATCATTCATTATTCAATTGGTTTGATGACTTAGAAAGTGGCAAGATTGTTAGGGGAACTGATTTATACTCGGCGGTTAGTTTTGAGGACGATTATGGAACTTTTGAAACCTTATCTGACGCTGCTAGGTTTGAATTAATTCCGAATAAATATCATTTGTATTTTGAGCTTATGGAGTGGGATGTAAGCGGTGAAGATTTAAAATTCTCTCAATTTGATCTTGATGATGCTCATTTGGTATCGATTGGTCAATATCAGGATTCACTTCAATTTTCAGCTTCGGGAGCTCAATACGATTTATTGACTTATGAGTTGAGTGTTGATGGTGTGGGTGAAATCAACATGGATCCTGTAACCATATATCCAGACTCCTCAAAAGTCGTTATTCTATCTGATGGTAAAATGAAATCATTGAACCATGCGAATATAAATGTCGATTCTAAAACCATCCACCCATACAATTTTTATGATGCACATTTGGACATTGTTAGCGGTAGTGAATTTAAAGGTTCAGGGGTATTCGATTACAAGCATTCTGAAGACAGCATCCAAAACATATCTTTTTCTAAACTCTTCAAAAGTGGTGATTTTGTTTTTGGTTCTGCTTATCTTAACGAAGCGGATAATTTTCGTTTAGACCCTTATTTTGGTTTCAGAGGTAGAGTGCTCTTAAACAGTTCTAGGGATTTTTTAAACTTTGACGGTGACACACGCATACAGTTGGCTTGCGGGGCCTTAAATCGTGCTTGGATTCCCTTTAAAGACGACGTTAATCCTGAAGATGTATTTATCAATTTAAATCCGAGCATTCGGCTAACCGACAGACAACAGTGGCATGCGGGGATAATGTTAACGCACGGTCCTACAATCTGTTATCCCGCTTTTCTAAGTCGACCGAAACGCGTCAATGATTTTGAGGTAATCGAAGTAAAGGGTTTTGTTCATTTTGATGCCCTGGAGCGACAATACATCATTGGCTCTCAGGAGAAAATAGAAAACTCATATTTACCAGGTAATTTTGCGAAATACAATCCAGAAACTTGTTCGCTATACTCTGAGGGAATAATTAATTTAGGGACCAATTCAGGATTGTTGAATTTGGGAGGGCAAGGGTGGCTGTTTTCTGATTTTGATAAAAAATCTGTTGCTGGAGTTGTAGACTTAAGCTTCGATTTTTTAATACATAAAAAGGCAGCCAAACGCATCATAAAATCCTTAAAAAAAGCCTCTAACTACAATCCGATTGATCAGTCAGATGAGCTTCACCAAAGAATGCTAGCTGACATGCTGGGGCTTAAACAACTTAAAAAATACAACCGAAAAAAACTGAAGGGTAAACGGTTTTTACCGGATGAACTCAAGCACACGTTCTATTTCCCCCAACTTCGTATGGAATGGGATCATAAAACAGCCTCTTTTGTTAGCATTGGTGATTTGACCCTCAGCAACATCATAGGTCGTAAGATAGATAAGGAAGTTTCGGGAGTTCTCGAAATCCGACCCCGGTCACTTGGGGATGAAATGAATTTATACATACACTTATCCGAACAAGACTATTACTTTTTCAGTTATCGGAGAGGCGTTATGAGCATCATCAGTTCTGACAAGGAGTTTAACAAACATATTGTGGAATCCCCAAGACGTTTGTCCTACAGGAAAGGTACAAATGAAACAGGTTCCTACCGTTATGAAATCGGTAACCTCAGACAAATGCAAAAGTTTTTAAAAAGAATGCAATGGGGGAGTGACAGTGAAAATCTTTAGAAATACTTCATGAAGATTTAAATTCATCCTGGATCTCTTGCAATATTTTGGGCATGGATTTAGAAAATGAATTGATCACTTCGTTAAAATGTTTGACTTTGATTGGGTCCAATCCTTCCAGCATCGCATTGTTTACCCTAAACACTGTATCGATACAAATCTTTCTGGCATTTTCGCCCTTATCAGTTAATTTCACCAAGACTCTACGCTTGTCAATGCTGTCCTGACTTCTTTGGATGAAGTTTTGTTTTTCCATCGATTTGAGTATTCGAGAAAGACTGTTAGGCTCCATACCCATTCGAGGGGCAATCTTTGTAACAGGCGTTCCGTCATCTTCATAAATAGACATCAAGGTAAGCCCTACAGGCAGTGTAATATCGTAGATTCCTTCAATGGTGTTGAATATACGAGACATTTCGAACCAAGCAGAACGAATTTTGTGAACAACGATTACATCTGCATTTTTTTCAAATTCATCCATGTTCGAATATATACAAAATATATCTTAAGATTTTTATTAGAATGCATCTATTTGAGATTTTTCAACAGTTCATTTAAACCATATCGTTCCTATTCATTATACGAATAAATAGGTTTTCATTTTAATTTAAACTATATTTATAATAATATAAGTCTTTGATTTTCAGTAATTTATTATTATTTAATGATGATATG
>DLQO01000040.1 GCA_002478765.1 Flavobacteriales bacterium UBA7430 | reverse complement strand
TCTCTCATTTGATCGATATACACTTGATCCATTACCAGCTCCCCTGGATTCACTAGGTTGGACAGTCTTAACACAAGATATCCGCCGCCTTGTGTAGGGTCTTCATACAATAAAAGCTCCTCTGGCACCGAGTTCGGATCGGGGTTTGTGATCAAGGACTCTCCTACTTGGGTGTTTAGATAAAAGGTGTCTTCTGTTTCGTAAATAGGATCGATACTAATGCCGACGCCATTTGATTTTTCCTCTTGAAAATTGGGGTGACAGAGCAGTCCCATCGCTGCTATAAAGTGGTTCACACGGTAAAAATCTCTTTCCTCATAAGCTCTAAAATTCCACATACTGGCATAGACCTGTTTGATAGATTTAGAGATATGACCTTCGTCTAGGTATTGCGTTTTAGAGGTGTATAAACCTGCGCCACTAAATCCGGGTAAATCTTCGTTATTCGTGCTGGATCGACACCTCACGGCCGTCCCTTCTGGAAAATCGTCGTGCATAACTTGTAAATTGTCCAACATCCATTGCGGCATTGGCGCATCTTTAATGGCTCTTCTAAAATCTTTTAGACGATCAATTCGAAAGTTTAAATCCGTTTGGAAGGTAGGATTATCGATCATGATTTGTGCCTCTTGATAAAAATTATTGAATTGCATAAATTCATCATAGTAGTAAAATGGAATTCCAAAACCATCAGGGATGGTACCCGCTGGAAGTTCAAACGACCTCATAGTGGCAACGTTGGCACACTTTGCTCCAAACGCCGTCGACATTTCAAACGCAATGTCGTCTAAGGGCATGATTTCCGTGATGCTTAAATCTCGTATTGGCGTTTGTGGTTCTGTGGGTCTCAGTTCTTCATACCAGTCATTCACTTCTGTTAAAGTAGCTTCTCGTATTTCATACTGCTCGTTTTCTACTTTGTAATAAATATAGCCTCCTAACAGATTTGCTATGGCATCATTGGCTAAAGGATTTGCGATGTATGCATTTGGGACATTGTCTTGAATGGCTCTTAGGTTCACGTGCGACAAAGGCGTTTGTATAACAGACGTTATGATGCCTCCCACTCTAGGCAGTGAATTTGGTAGTGCGTCATAGAGCACAATATCTCTACTTCCAGGAGTTTCATTAAGATCCGTCATGTGTTTAAAAAATCCGTATCCTTCTGCTTCATGAAAAGGGATGTAATTGATTTCCGCAAACACATCCGATTCTAAAACCACATCAATTCTAGAACCTACAAAATCATCGGCGTGATTATTGATATGGTCGTTTTCATCAGATTGACCAATAAAGTGGTTCATGTTATTTTGAAGAAAAGGCATGCTGGCTGCCAATAACTCATACGTTCTTTGAGTGGCCTCAAAATCATAGGCGTTTCCAAAAGAAAAATTGACCGAATAGGTTCCTATCACACCACTTGGAAGGATGTCGTTGGGATTAAAAACAATCTCCCCAGAACTGTCATCTCCAGTGACAGATGCACCAATGCCCCCCCAAAAACTGGCGTGGATGGTATAGGTATTGCTATTGATAAAATAGACCTGTGGTTCGGTGGTATCTCTGTCAAGTATTCCAAACTTAACATACATTTGATCGTCAAGGAATGGCGCCCAACCCACATTATTTATTGTTGCCAACTCCATAAAAGTTTCAACATCTGGTATTGAGGTTGACCCGTCAATAAGTTCAATAGGCGGTGCAAAGTTGAAAGGCGCATCCGTTGGCATGTTATTAAATTCTGTAATGTCATCTATGCCATCTCCATCATAATCGTCAGGAGCTGATACATTATGTTCTGTTATAGAATAGTTCTCTATTGGATAAGCGCTCAATGATTCAGAAATGATCATGGTTCCACTAACTCCTATTGTCATTGAGGTTGCCCAGTTAAACGTAGAACTGTGCTGTGCATGAAGCACATAATATTTACCTGCTTGTGCTTGAATTGATAATTGTACTTGTCCAAGACCGTTCACAGAGTAGTTGTCAATGGGTACTTGAGCAAAACAAAAATTATAAACAGAAATTAAACAAAGTAGCGATAAAAAGAAATTTTTAGTCATTGGTCAAAGCTTGGTTAATACAATCGTCAAAACTTAAATATACAACTGTTTAATCTTTAATGAAAATTAATTATATTCTTTCGATCCTTAAAATCAGAAGTATATGTTATTTTAAGAAGAAAAATATTGAAAATGGAGATTTTAAAAAAATAACGAAAAAAATATTTGTTTAAGTTTTTGTGTAGCTATTTAATAAAATACTATGACAAATTTAGAAATAAGCGTTTTCGGTTTTAATAGCTATTTATGCATTTATTCACTGCAATCAAAAGCGGTATGTAATAAATGAAGCCGACCACTATTTTTATAAATTAATACCTGATAAACACGATCATAGATGTCTAAATCAAATGCCCCTATCTCTTCACCGACCAATAAGCCCGCTAAAACCCCTGTGGTATTGCTATGCCCAACAACGAGTGCGTCTTGTTTGCTGTCGATTAATAATTTTGAAAAATCCTCAAGTTCTTGAGGGTTGTATTCACTAATCTCCAGTCCTTTGGACAGTGCTGTTGGAAGTGCTGTATTTTGAGTTCGAATATAGTCCGTGCTGTATATAACATCAAGGGCTACATCACTAAGAAAATTACTTAAATTCTCCGATCTTTCCGCGCCACATTGAGAAAGTGGAGGGTTTGAATAATTATTGGATGTTAAATCTTTTTCTGAATGTCTAACTAAATATATTGTAAATATTTCGCTGTCTTTCTGGGCGCCAACGCAAGATTGAAACCCTAAAATTATTAAAATTATTATGAGAGATTCTTTCATCATCCTATAGTGTTTGTTAACGAATGTTTTAACCATTTGCTAAAGTTAATAAAAGTAGGCTTAATTGTTTTGTCTTTTGCCTTTAATACGCAATTTACTTGTGTAAACAGGGACGTTTTCTTATCATAATTCTGCTATTTATAAACGTCTTAAGGTTGGTTTACCCAGTCTTCAATGGTCTTAAAAACACTGCAAAGACTTTCAGATTTTTTAGTTAAAGAGTATTCTACTTTTGGAGGGATTTGTTGGTATTGTTTTCTCTTTATAAGATTGTCTTTTTCCAAACTCTTTAATTGGTCTGTCAAAACCTTTCTTGAAATATTTGGGATTGCTGCTGCAAGTTGACCAAATCGAATCACACCTCTTGTTCGAATAATATTGATAATTATAAGCTTCCATTTCCCTCCCAACATTTCGGTAAAAGAAGTCACTGGACATAGGTCTTTAGTTACTTTCATAATACTGTTTTAGTTACAATTAAGTGTCCAGAATTTAATAGTTACCTAAAGGTAACAAGTTACTTTATATTACCAAATGTATTACTATTGCAGGAACAAAAAAAATAATCGCAATGAAAACAAAAAATTTAGTATCAATCTTACTAATTGTAGTTACAACGACTGCTTTTTCACAAATTAAATTTGATTTAGAAAAAGGAAATGTCAAATGGACCGGAAAGAAAATCACAAATCAAGCCCACTCAGGTTCTTTAAAGTTTAGTTCTGCATCATTATCATTAGAAAACTCAAACAAACCATTTGGCGTCTTTACGGTGGATATGACGTCATTGACTAGTGATGATTTAACTGGAGAATGGAAACAAAAACTTGAAGGGCACTTGAAGTCTGACGACTTTTTCTCCGTTGAGAAACACCCTGAAGCAACCTTGGTTATCAAAAAAGTGAATTCTCAAAATAAGAACTCTTATGAACTAACAGGAGTTTTAACAATTAAAGGCATTACCCAGACTGTCGATTTTAATTTAATTGTTTATAACGATAGAATTGAAAGTAAATTAACTTTTGATCGGTCAAAACATGACATTCAATTTGCTTCAGGAAGCTTTTTTGAAAACTTGGGAGATACTCTAATATTAGATGAAATTACTCTTGACATAACATTACAAAAAATATAAAAATTATGATTTATAAAAAACAAGACCGCCCAATGTGTGGGTGTGGAAATACGCAAGACCCAAATGGGTATTGTGATGGCTCACACTCAAATAATTAAAATTACGCCCTCTTTTTGGAGAGCTTTTTTGTTAGAAACCTGTTTTCCGTCCTAAAATAGCGTTACACCTAACACTATTTAATTATGGAAACACAAGGTTCAACTTTAAGGCTAAACAAAACAAGGGC
>DLQO01000032.1 GCA_002478765.1 Flavobacteriales bacterium UBA7430 | reverse complement strand
CTGGTCGTCAATTTATCTGCTTTTTTAATCTCTTCTTCATTCAAACGGAATTTTTGCTGTTCAAGTTCATCGATCCGGTATTGGTGAAGTTTTTCACGTAATGCTTGGATAACAGGAGATAAATCTCGCATCAAGACCCAGTCGTAGAATTCATTTTTATGAAGGTTGATGATGGTGCGTGCTTTGGGGATGTTCTTGCGACGCATGGCTAAAGTTTCATCTTGGATGCTATTGAGCTGATCCATATCGATAAGCTCCAACCCATTTAATTCTCGAACCTCAGGGTTAATGTTTCTCGGGACTGATAAATCGATGAGTAACATTTCTTTTTTAAGAGCTTCGAAGTGTTCGGAGTCAACCGTATATTCAGAGGCACCTGTAGCAACGATTAAAATATCCGTATCGGTTAATTCGCTTTTTAAGTCCTCGATGTTGGCAACGTTAAACCCAAGCGGTTTTGCAATGGCTTCTGCTTTCGAACGTGTTCGATTGATGAGCACCATTTGCTTATGAGGGTGCTTAAGGAGGTTTTTAGCTGTTGTTTCACCGATTTCTCCGGTACCAAGAAGTACTATTTTTTTATCTTTAAGACTTTTGTAACGTTCTTTAATGAAAAGGACTGCACCATGAGCTACTGAGGCAGGGCCTTCATTAATAGCCGTGTCTGTTCGCACATCTTTATAGGCTTGCATGACAAACTGCATCAAACGATGGGAAAAGCCATCTAACATTTCTGTTTGGGATGCGAATTTCACCGCCTCTTTTACTTGGCTCACAATTTGAAGATCTCCCAACATTAGTGAGTCTAAGCCACAGCAAAGTTCAAAAAGATGATGGACGGCATCATCACCGGAAAGCTGAAAATGATAGGTATCAAATTCTTCCTGTGTAGCTTCGTTGTATTTTACAAAAAGTTCTTTGAGTAATAAACTGTTGTGGCTGTGCGCAAAAAATTGCGCTCTGTTGCAAGTGCTCAGGACAAACAGGGAGTTTATGCCTAGAGCTTTAGCATCTTGAAGTATTTGGTCAATAGCGTGCTTGCTAAAGTTGAATTTCTCTCGGACATCAATTGGCGTTTTCCAATGGCTGATTCCTAGAGTTATAAATTTATTTTTTGTTTGACTCAAATCCTGTGTGCGTTGATTACCACAAAAATACGAGCCTTTTCTCAATTATTGAATACAAAACTCAAGACTTTTACGTTCTCCAACCGTATGTTGCTGATAGGCGGCTTAAAATTTGGATAGATTTCTTAAAAAGAAGACTCTTGCTGCTTTTTGTTACAAACAATCAATGGCAACGGCTAAATAATTATATTTGCGCTTATGACAAAAAAACGCCTAGCTATATTAGGCTCAACAGGCTCCATTGGTACGCAAGCTTTGGAGGTAGTTTTGGAGCAAAAAGATCGTTTTGAGGTTGAGGTTTTAACAGCCCATCGAAACGCTGACTTGCTGATCGAGCAAGCAATAGCCCACCATCCGAACGTAGTAGTTATTGGAGAAGAAACGTTGTATGAGCAAGTCTTTGCTGCCCTTGACCCTTATCACATTAAGGTTTACGCCGGCGCAGATGCCCTTTCGGAAGTTGTACAGATGGAAACTGTAGACATTGTGCTTACCGCCTTGGTAGGTTACGCAGGGTTAATACCGACCTTAGCCGCTATAGATGCGGGCAAAAACATTGCTTTAGCCAACAAGGAGACTTTGGTCGTTGCTGGAGAATTAGTGACTCAAAGAGCAAAAGCCAAAGGGGTAAATATTTATCCCGTAGATTCAGAGCATTCCGCAATTTTTCAATGTTTGGCGGGCGAGTTTCACAACCCCATTGAGAAAATTATCTTAACAGCATCTGGAGGCCCTTTTAGAGGAATGAACCGGAATGCTTTGGCAACCGTATCAAAAGCCCAAGCATTGAAACATCCCAATTGGGATATGGGAGCCAAAATCACCATTGACTCGGCAAGTATGATGAATAAAGGCTTGGAAGTTATTGAAGCAAAATGGTTGTTTGGCTTAAAGTCAGATCAGATTGAAGTGATTGTTCACCCGCAATCCATCGTTCATTCCTTGGTTCAGTTTCAGGATGGGTCTATGAAGGCACAACTGGGATTGCCCGACATGAAACTTCCCATTCAATACGCATTGGCTTACCCCGATCGTTTGCCGAATAAATTTGAACGATTTAACTTTTTAGACTACCCAAATTTAACTTTTGAACAGCCTGACCTTGAGACTTTCAGAAATCTGAAATTGGCCTACGATGTTCTTGAAAAAGGGGGGAATGCTCCCTGCATTTTAAATGCGGCAAATGAGGTTGTGGTGGATGCATTTTTAAAGGATAAAATTGGATTTTTACAGATGTCGGATATCCTTGCAGATACGATACAAAAATGTACATTTGTCAACCAACCCTCTTTGGAAGATTACATAGCTTCGGACGCCGAAGCTCGCAGAATAGCAACAGATAATATTTAATACAATGACCGAAACATTGATTCAGGCAGCTCAGTTTTTTCTGAGCCTCTCCATACTTATTGTTTTACATGAATTAGGGCACTTTATTCCCGCTAAATTATTCAAGACGCGGGTTGAAAAGTTTTACTTATTCTTCGACCCTTATTTTTCATTGTTCAAGAAAAAAATAGGGGGTACGGAATACGGTATTGGCTGGTTGCCTCTTGGAGGTTACGTGAAAATATCCGGAATGATTGATGAGTCGATGGATAAGGAGCAACTTAAAAAAGACCCACAGCCCTGGGAGTTCCGATCGAAACCAGCATGGCAACGCTTGATCATTATGGTCGGCGGAGTTACAGTAAATGTGCTCTTAGCGATGTTTATTTATGCCATGATCTTATTTACTTGGGGCGATGCATATCTGAAAACAGAAAACGTTAAATACGGTATTCAATGTTCCGATTTGGCGAAGGAAATTGGCTTTCAAAACGGGGATAAAATC
>DLQO01000057.1 GCA_002478765.1 Flavobacteriales bacterium UBA7430 | reverse complement strand
TCAAAACAAAATCATTAGCCACGCCTCTACTTGTACCGATGATAGAAGAAGGCTTTTACCAAAATAAAATTTCAAATACGATAATTTCAAATTATCTTGAAAAAAAGGAGTTGAAAAATATTGATCATTTGATCCTAGGGTGTACACATTACCCACTCATTGAAGATGAAATCAAACAATACTATAAAGGGACCGTAGAGATTGTTAACTCTGCTAAGATCGTCTCTAGACACATTGAAAAAAAACTATCGGATGACAATCTGCTTAATGATTCGGTAGGGAATCAACAACACGAATTCCATGTATCAGACTTCACGAATTCCTTTGAACAAAGTGCGCATCATTTTTTTGGACAACGCATTAATTTAAAAGAAACACACTTAGAGTAACCTTACTCCAAAAGGTTCATTAAAGCGTCTACGTTTGGACTCAAAATGATTTCCGTACGTCTGTTTACTGCTCTATTTTCAACTGAAGTATTTCCGACCAATGGACTGAACGATGCCTTCCCTGCAGCCGTAATTTGTTTGGCATTCAGACCTGTTTTATCGTTAAGTATTCTAACAATCGAAGTCGCACGCATGACACTTAAATCCCAATTATCTTTAATGACTCCTGATCCATTGTATGGGACATCATCGGTGTGTCCTTCAATCATGATTTGTAAATCAGAATGCTTTACTAAAACCTTGGCGAGCTCGCCAATTGCATTTTTTCCTTTTTGATTTACCTTCCAACTTCCAGAAGCAAACAACAAACTATTTTCTAATGAGACGTATAGCTTTCCATCTCTTTGATTAAGAGACAAACCCTCTCCCGAGAAGCCCAATAAAGCATCAGAGACACTACTTTTCAACCGACTTAAATTTTCATCTTTTTCCTTTAGTAAATCTTTCAATTTACTTAAATCTTGTTCTCTAGATTCAATGGCCTTTTCTCTGTCTTGTAAATCGAGTTCCAACTGACCTAACCGCTCCATTAAGTTACGGTTGTTTTTGGCTTGTTTCGCCATAGCCGAGGAGTTGTTTTTTGCAAGCAACTCATAAGAACTATTCAAATCATTATAGGCTCGATCTTTTCTCCTGTAATTTTTACCTAAGGAGACTGTATCAAGCTCTAAGTCATTTATCTGATCCGTTAGTCTAGATAAATTTTCATTCAACTCTGTATTGGTCAACTCAAGATTGCTACCCTCTTCTTTCAGATTTTCGTTACGCTCGTTAACAAGTGAATAATCCTCATTTAAATCTTTAAATTTCTCCAGAGACACACAAGATTGCAATAGCATTGTGAAAGCAATGAGAACAGGAATGTAGGTAAACTTCATAAGAGGTATATTTAAGCGAATTTGTACTCAATCAATGCTCAGTAATATCGGACAATGATCCGAATGTTTTGCCTCGGGTAAAATTGCGGCTCTCCTTAATTTGGGTAGGAGCGATTCGCTGATCATGTGGTAGTCAATCCTCCAACCCTTATTTCGAGCCCTTGCAGCTGCCCTGTAGCTCCACCAAGAATATTGATGTGGATCTTTATGAAGATGCCTAAAGCTATCAACAAATCCTCGCTTCAAAAATTGGGATACCCACGCCCGCTCTTCAGGTAAAAAACCAGAAGTATTTTTGTTAGTTGCAGGGTTATGAATATCAATAGATTCATGACAGATGTTGTAATCTCCAGAGATTATAAGGTTTGGTATTTCCTTTTTGAGATTGTCGATGTAAATCTGAAAGTCAGCTAAAAAACTGATTTTAAACTCTTGTCTGATTCCGCCGGTAGTCCCCGACGGAAAATATGCTGAAATGACTGAATAATCATTAAAATCGGCTCGGATAACACGACCTTCAAAATCATAATCTTCAATACCACAGCCATATTCAACATGTAAAGGCTTCTCTTTACACAAAAGCGCAACACCACTGTATCCTTTCTTTTGTGCTGAAAACCAATAATGATGATACCCCAGCTCTTCAAATACGGACAAATCCAACTGATCTGGATGCGCCTTTGTTTCTTGTAGTGCGATTACATCTGCGTTTGTAGCACGAGCCCAATCTGCCCAGTCTTTTTTTAATGCGGCACGAATTCCATTTACGTTATATGATATGATGGTAGGCATATGTATTTTAAGTTATGATGGATTTAATCAGTACACGAATCGGTTTTGCTATTGAAAGATTTACTCTAGAGCAGCCATGACCCTTTTCTGGAAAATAATCATCACACCTACTCCCACGGATATAGCAGCGTCGGCAATATTGAATACAGGTCTAAAAAAAACAAAATAGTCACCCCCTAAAAAAGGAATCCACTCTGGCAAATACCCCTTAAACATGGGGAAATAGAAAAGATCTACAACACGTCCGAAGAAAAGCGGCGCATAGCCTCCTGACTCAGGAAGAAAAGTTGCCAACTGATGATAGCTGTCTGAGAATAAAAGACCGTAAAAGGCTCCGTCTATAATATTCCCTATAGCTCCAGCAAGAACCAAAGAGAAGCATGTGACTAAAATCGGATCCGTTTTTTCCCTAAGTAATTTGGCTAAATATGAAATTAGATATCCTACAAACAAAATTCGGAATAAACTTAGCGCTAGTTTACCCCAAGCTCCTCCGAACTCAAACCCAAAAGCCATTCCATTATTTTCAGTAAAATGAATGTAAAACCACTCGAATATTTGAAACTCCTGTCCCAGATACATGTGAGTCTTTACCCATATTTTTGAGGACTGGTCTAGAACTAAAACTGCAAAAATGATCCAAATTGATTTTTTCAAAGAATCTATTTGTTTCGGTTTTGCATCTCTTTTGCTTCGATGCTTAAGGTTGCATGCGGGACCAACTTGAGGCGTTCTTTTTTAATGAGTTTACCTGTAACCCTACAAATCCCATAGGTCTTGTTTTCGATTCGAATGAGGGCATTTTTTAAATCCCGGATAAATTTCTCCTGTCGTTGTGCTAAAAGAGAATTAGATTCTTTAGAAAGCGTTTCTGATCCCTCTTCAAAAGCTTTGAATGCCGAATATGTATCGTTCGTGCCATTTCCGGCACCCTGAGTAATGGAATCTCTCAAACGCTTCAAATCTTTCTGGGCAGATTGAATCTTCTCTAATATTAAAGCTTTAAACTCAGCCAAATCATTATCTGAATACCTCTTACTTATCTCTACCATCACCTAATAATTTTAAACAATTGATCTATTATTTTGTTAAGGCAATATAGGTTTTTATGTCGTCAAATTCAACGGCTGTTGCATTTTTTGGTTCGATTTTGCAGATAAGTATATCATCTGCAAGAGTTTCTCCACATATGTAACTTTTGTTGGAAGTAATTGCAGATTCAACTTTATCGTTTTGCGTGATGCTTAGTTTGATTCGATCCGTCACCTCAAGACCGGCATCTTTTCGCATATTTTGAATACGATTTATGAGTTCTCTAGCAATCCCTTCTTCCAATAAAGCCTCATTCAACGTAATATCTAAGGCGACGGTTGTTCCTTTGTTGTTCGCCACCAAAAGACCTGGAATATCTTGTGAACTAATAAAGACGTCTTCCGTTGAAACAACTAAATCAGAACCGTCTATATTCAACGTATAAAACCCTTCCTTCTCCAATAGGTTGATATCTCCTTGATCAAACCGAGCTATGGCTGCAGCAATAGCTTTCATTTGTTTTCCATACTTGGGCCCTAAAGCCTTAAAGTTGGCTTTGATCTCTTTTACAAGAACGTTTGAATCCTCAGACATAAAGTCCAGGGACTTAACATTAACTTCAGAAAGAACCAAATCTTTCACAGCATTAATCTGTGCTTTTACATGTTCATCTGATGCAGGAATCATGATTTTCTGCAACGGTTGTCGAACACGTATTTTCTCTTTTTTACGTAACGAGAGAACCATCGAAGTGATGTTTTGTGCCAATTGCATTCTTTTCTCTAAATCAGAATCTATAGACCCTTCATTTGCCGATGGGAATAAAGTAAGATGAACCGACTCTTCAGTAGGAAGGTCTGTTGCATTCATCAAATCCTGATACAAACGATCAGAAAAGAATGGTGCAATTGGAGACGACATTTTAGCCAAGTTTACCAAACAAGTGAACAAGGTTTGATAGGCTGATATTTTATCTTGAGCATAATCACCTTTCCAAAAACGACGACGACATAATCGCACGTACCAGTTGCTTAAATTTTCAGTAACGAAATCCTGTAAAAGTCGTCCTGCACGTGTAGGTTCATAATCGGCGTAAGCACTATCTACGGCCTTCATCAAAGTATTCAATTCTGATAAAATCCAACGATCTATTTCTGGACGGTCTTCTGGAGAAATTTCATCTTCCGAATAAGTAAACCCATCTATGTTTGCATAAAGACTGAAGAATGAGTAGGTGTTGTATAGCGTTCCGAAGAACTTTCTTTGAACCTCAGTAATCCCGTCTAAATCAAACTTTAAATTGTCCCAAGGCTGGGCATTCGTAATCATATACCAACGAGTCGCATCAGGACCGTACTGATTTAAAGTCTCAAAGGGGTCTACAGCATTGCCTAACCTTTTGGACATTTTTTGCCCATTCTTATCGAGAACCAAGCCGTTTGAAACGACATTTTTATAGGCTACAGAATCAAAACACATGGTGGCAATGGCATGTAGGGTGAAGAACCATCCACGAGTCTGGTCGACTCCCTCAGCAATGAAATCGGCCGGGTATGAAGCTTTTTGATCAATTAATTCTTTGTTTTCAAATGGGTAATGCCACTGTGCATAAGGCATTGAACCCGAATCGAACCAAACATCAATTAAGTCGGACTCTCTATGCATTGATCTTCCACTTTCTGAAACCAATACAATTTCATCTACATAATTTTTATGTAAATCAATTTTATCGTAATTCTCTTTGGACATGTTACCTGGCTCGAAGTCAGTAATTGGATTTCTATCCATAAATCCTGCTTTAACAGACTTCTCACATTCCGTGTAGAGATCTTCTGCGGATCCAATACAAATACGCTCATCTCCCTCTTCAGTTGACCAAATAGGAATTGGAATACCCCAATAACGAGAACGGGAAAGATTCCAATCGTTTAAATTCTCTAACCAGTTCCCAAACCTTCCCGTACCGGTAGATTCCGGCTTCCAATTAATCGTTTTGTTGAGTTCAATCATCCGATCTTTCATGGCGGTAGACTTGATAAACCAAGAATCAAGAGGATAATACAATACAGGCTTATCAGTTCTCCAACAGTGCGGGTAGGAGTGCTCGTACTTTTCTACCTTAAAAGCTTTATCCTGCTCTTTGAGCTTAATCGCAATTTCTACATCTGCTGATTTATCAGGCGTATCGCCCTCTGCATAATATTCATTCTTCACATACATTCCAGCCAAGTCGCCCATCTCAGGAACAAATCTTCCTTGTAAATCAACGAGCGGTCGAGGATTTCCATTTTCATCAAGTACCAACATGCCCGGAACACCAAAATTCTTGGCTACCAATGCATCATCAGCACCAAACGTTGGGGCTATGTGAACAATACCAGTACCATCTTCTGTCGTAACAAAATCTCCGGAGATGACTTGAAATGCTTTTTCCGCATCTTCATGAGGTTGAACGTAGGGCAGCAGTTGTTCATATTGAGTTCCAACTAAGTTGGCTCCTTTAAATTCTGCTTCTACTGTAAAGGGTATTTTCTTAGCACCGAACTCATAAGCATCAAGCTCTTCCTTACTTTCAGCCGCGAAGTATTTTCCGGTAAGCTGTTTTCCGATTAAAGCTTTCGCTAAAACAATATTTATGGCATTTCCAGAGTATTGATTAAATGTTTTCACCAATACATACTCTATTTTGGGTCCAACACATAAAGCCGTATTCGATGGAAGCGTCCATGGTGTCGTAGTCCATGCTATGAACTGAACATCTCCAGTAACGTTTCTCAATACCTCTGAACGGAGTGTTTCTTTTTTGGCTTTAAACAATGCAACTGCAGAAGTGTCTTTAACATCGCGGTAACACCCAGGCTGATTCAATTCATGCGAACTCAAACCCGTACCGGCTGCGGGAGAATAAGGCTGAATGGTGTAACCTTTGTAAATCAAATCCTTCTTATAGAGTTCGGATAGCAAATACCATACGGACTCCATGTACTTACTCTCATAAGTAATGTAAGGATCGTCCATATCCACCCAGTAACCCATTTGCTCGGTCAATTTGTTCCAAACATCCGTGTATCGCATCACTGTTTCACGACAGGCTTTGTTGTAATCTTCAACAGAAATTTTAGTCCCGATATCCTCTTTAGAAATCCCTAACTCTTTCTCTACACCCAATTCTACGGGAAGCCCGTGGGTGTCCCAACCTGCCTTTCGTTTTACTTGAAGTCCCTTCAACGTTTGGTACCGACAAAAAATATCTTTGATTGTTCTTGCCATCACGTGGTGAATACCAGGCATCCCATTTGCAGAGGGTGGTCCTTCAAAAAACACAAAAGGGGTGTTCCCTTCTCGAGAGGAAATACTTTTCTCAAAAATTTTATCACGACCCCAATCCGCTAAAACTTCTGCAGCAACATTCGGTAGGTTCAAGCCTTTATATTCTGGGTATTTCTTCATTTCTGTAAGCATCAATTAGCACGACTACTTTAAGTAAATAATTTGCCATCGTAATCTCACAAATTTAGGTCAATACAAGCAGATATGCAACGAATTGTATGGAAGTCTTAGCGGCCACACGCGTATAGAATTTGAATTGATAACCAGGGAAATAGAGGGGAAAAGCTATTCCTTCACCCACTTCAAGCTGCGCACTTCAGATGCAGAGTAAAGAGTAACTATGTAGATCCCCTTTGATAGGTTTGGAAGGTTTATTTCAATCAGGTCTTTGGATCTAACATCTTGCAACGTTTTGTCGAATGCTTTAGCGCCCAAAATATTCATCATTGTAATGTTTAAATTCCGATATTCATTTGTACTTTGAATGTATATTTGATCTTTCCCGGGATTGGGGTAAAGTTTGAATAAAGTGGCGGTTGCTTCTGTTACATTCACATCACAATTATCCGAGCCCGCATACTCACAAGAACCTTCATCCGTTGCAATGTCAAGATAATTGCATGCCATTGGATCCGTACAACCGACTATTTCTAACTCGTCACAAATGCCATCGGCATCTATATCGTTCAAACATTGATTGTCACAATCATAAGGTGCGGTTGGATACAAACAACTTCCATCATTTTCTGTTGCTACATCACTGAAATTGCATGCAGAAGCATCCAGGCAACCCATAATAGCACCCGTACACTCATAGTTTTGAATGGCAGATGAGGTAATCGCAATCATGCCGTCTGTTTTGTAAGTAAAAGGCTCGAGAACTAAACTAAATACATTCAAGCCGTCAACAAGAGTCAATTGAATGGATTCTCCTTCGACGGCTCCGTCTATTTCTGGAGTAAGTGCATCATCACCCCAAACGGCAATGGATTGTTTTCCATCAAAAAGACTGCTCTCTGCTATTGAAGAAGACCCAACGACAACTCCGCCTACAGTTAATGCAACGATGTATGGGTTTTCACTCACGGTCGCAAGAGAGCCTATGAATGACTCCGTCATCATAAGGGTTAAGTTACTCCCTGTATTAACGGTTCCATAGGGTAATGGCAAGTCACAATCTCTAGCAAAAAGACTGAGCTGACACACTACACAAAGGAGGTAAATAATCTTCTTCATTTTTTAATCTTTAAAGACCTATCACTAAAATGCAAAAATCTTGGGATTTGTGAGACGTTTATAAATTTAACCTTTTGTTATCTCTTTTACAAATTGCTTTGAAGCATCAACAGGTGAAGATTTATCTCCCAAATATTTTATAAATGCACTACCTATAATACCCCCATGAGCAAATTTTTGAACAACAGCAAGGTCGTTAGAAGTACTGATATTAAACCCAACAAGGATCGGATGCTTAAGGCCTAAACCTTTCAGACCAGACAGGTACGTATTTCCTTCGCTAAGACCAGCTGTGGCTTTTCCGGTTGTACTTGAACTACTCACAGCATAAATAAATGTACTACTCAAGTCATCAATCAATTTTAAACGCTCCTTACTCGTTTGTGGCGTGATCAGGAAAATAGGACTTAAACCGTAATTCTTAAACATTTCTTCATAAGACGCTTGATACAATCCTATAGGCATGTCTGGAATGATGATCCCTTCAACCCCTACAGATTGACACTGCTTACAAAAATGCTCAATTCCGTATTTAAATACAGGATTGAAATAGGTCATCACAACTTTAGGGATCTCTGGATTACAATCTTTTAATTGTTCAAAAATCAAATCAATCGTAATTCCATTGCTCAAAGCAACAGCATTGCTTTTTTGAATGGTCTCCCCATCTGCTATAGGATCCGAATAAGGGATTCCGATTTCCACCATATCGACACCCGATTCGTGCAGCGCATTTACGATTTTTGGCAAGTCGTTTAATTCAGGAAATCCCGCTGTACAATATATATTCAGAAGTCCTTCCTTCTTCGTCTCTAATACCTTTTTTAATGTACTCATTAGAAGTTTGCATTTATGTATGTGTTCATATCCTTGTCACCACGTCCACTTAGATTAATGACAATTCTGTCATCAGGCGTAAATTTCATCTTATCAAGATAAGCTAGCGCGTGAGCTGTTTCTAGAGCGGGTATAATCCCCTCCAACTTCATCAGTCTATTGGCTGCTTCTAGAGCCTCATCATCGGTTACGTTGTGGTATACAACTCTACTACAATCGTGTAAATATGCATGCAGAGGCCCAATTCCGGGGTAATCTAAACCTGCAGAAATACTGTGGGGCTCAATCACTTGTCCGTCAGTAGTTTGCATCAAATAACTCATTGAAGCGTGAAGTACACCCCGAGTTCCTAATGCAAGTGTTGCCGCGGACTTATCCGTTTGAACTCCCATACCACCAGCTTCTACACCAATAAGCTTTACAGACTCATCCTCTAAGAAATTATAAAAGGCTCCAATGGCATTACTCCCTCCTCCTACACATGCAATAACGTGCGTTGGAAGGCCATCCATCTGCTCCTTAATTTCTTTTGAAATGATTGCTTGCAATTGCGTAACTAAATCCGGATAAGGGTCTGGACCAACAGCTGAACCAATAATGTAATGGGTGTCGTCCGGATTATTTATCCAATCACGAATCGCTTCATTGGTAGCATCTTTTAGTGTTTTACTTCCACTGTGGACCGAACAAACCTCTGCTCCCAACATTTTCATACGAGAAACATTTGGTGATTGTCGCTCAATATCTTTAGCACCCATATATACAAGACACTTTAGACCCATTAAAGCACAAGCAGTAGCCGTTGCAACTCCATGCTGGCCAGCACCTGTTTCAGCAATGATTCGTGTCTTTTTGAGTCGTTGTGCCAACAACACTTGACCTAGCGTGTTGTTAATCTTGTGCGCACCTGTATGACAGAGATCTTCACGCTTCAAATAAATATCTGCTCCATAATACGTACTCAATCGCGAGGCAAAATATAAAGGTGTAGGACGACCTACGTAATCTTTTAATAAGCTAGAAAGCTCTTCTTTAAAAGAATCCTCACGGAGTATTTCCCGATAAGAACTTTTAAGTTCTTGAATGTTAGGATAAAGCATCTCAGGTATAAAAGCCCCGCCAAATTCACCATAAAATCCCTGTTCATTTACATCGTATTTCATCCTTCTCTGGTTTTAAGTATAAGTTCCTTTACTTTGTTCACATCCTTATATGCCGGCGACATCTCTACACGGCTATTCACATCAATTCCCCATAATTGTGGAATCTGTAATTCTTTTATTTTGGTAATATCTTCTGGAGAAATTCCACCACTCAGTAAAAAAGGAGTCTCAGAAGTATATCTTTTAAGTAAATTCCAATCAAAATGTTTTCCACTACCCCCATAATCTTTGGTTTTGGTATCAAAGAGTAAGAGATCAGAACAATTTTCATAGGGTTTTATCTGGTCGAGATCAAAAGTTTCACCCATATGAAAAACTTTAATCACGGATATACCGGCCTTTTGAATCTGAGCACAATACTCGGGTGATTCTTTACCATGCAACTGGGCATGTGATAAACCCAACCGATTACAAAAACCCACAACTATTTCTGAGGCCTCATCGACAAAAACACCGACTTTTTCGATTCCTGAGTCTAAATTAGAAAGAACCTTACGCAAGGGTATTTCTTCAACATAACGCGCAGACTTCTTGTAAAATATAAAGCCTAAAAAATCGGGTAACAATGAAGCTACCTCATTAATATTTTGAGGGTCTTTCATCCCACAAACTTTAATTTTCATTGTAGCTCAAGTTTTTTAACTTCCTGAATCAACTTTGCACAAGCCTCATTAGGTTGTTTGTGGTTCATGAAATGAGTTCCTATCAAAAAACCTTCAAATCCATGCTTTTTTAATTCTACAATATGCTCGGCTGAAGTAATTCCACTCTCACTAATTTTCACAAATTCATTGGGTATGTACTCCGACAATTCAATACTGGTTTGAATGCTCGTGGTAAAGTTGTGAAGATCTCGATTGTTTACTCCGACAACATCAACAGATGCCGAAATATGACTGTCAATTTCTTGTTTGTTATGAACCTCCAAAAGGACTTCTAGGCCTATACTTTTCGCAAAATCTGCCAGTTCGTTACATCTCTTTTCTGACAGAGCTGCAGCAATCAAAAGAATACAGTCTGCACCCACGCTTCGGGCCTCTAGAAGTTGATACTCGTCAACAATAAATTCTTTTCGAAGTATCGGGCAATCATTAAACTTTCGAGCGGTCAATACATCATCAAGAGTCCCACCAAAATATTTGTAGTCACTCAGAACGGAAAGAGCTGAAGCACCTGCCTCTATATAACCCTTACTTAGATGTTCTACATCAATATTGCTATTGATAGACCCCTCGCTTGGGGAACTTCTCTTAATTTCAGAAATGATCCCTATTTTATCCAAGCTTTTTAGGTGGACCTTCATCGAAACAATGGGTTTCTTGAAATACAACCGATCCTCAAGAGACTTTTCCGAAACTTTTGCTCGCTGTACTTTGACTTCTTGTGACTTGTGGTCTAATATTTCTTTTAAAATACTCATAAAGAAAGTAGGGTTTTAAATGCTTTGTAGGCTTTACCTGTTTGAAGGGATTCTATAGCCATTTCTCGACACTCTTCTCTTGTTTTATTTGGGAAAGCAGAATGTATTGCCATACTCGAATTTACTACAACTACAGAATTTTGTGCCAAAGTCCCTTTGCCTTCGAGAATGTCAATAAAAATTTTAGCGGAAGACTCCACGGTGTTACCTCCACTTATTGCAGAAGCATCCAGCTGCTTTTCAAATAAATGATGTGGACTCAGAAGTTCTTCCTTTTCCGGACTGATTACTTTTACGTCACCGGTTAAACTTATTTCATCATAACCATCCAATGAGTGAACGATTCTATATTGGATGTCGCTTTCTTCATACAAGTATTTGTAATATCTCTGAAGTTCTAGAGAAAAAACACCAACAAGTTGACCCTTTGGAAAAGCTGGATTTACCATAGGCCCAAGCATGTTAAAAAACGTTCTGACACCCAAATTTCTTCGAATCGGTGCCACCTCTTTCATCGCTGGATGAAACAAAGGAGCGTGAAGGAAACAAATCCCGGCTTGATCTATTTGTTTTTCAATTTTGTCTGCATCGTTCGTAAATTGGAATCCAAGGTGTTCCAAAACATTTGAAGATCCACAAGAAGAGCTGACACCGTAATTACCGTGCTTGGCTACTTTTGCTCCCGCACCTGCTGCAACGAAAGAAGACAGCGTGCTGATGTTAAAAGTATCTTTCCCATCTCCTCCGGTTCCACAAAGATCAATTGGGGAGTATGCATCTAATTCAACACGTTTACACAAACTTCTGAGAGCATCACGAAAACCTTTTAGTTCTTGAACGGTGATACCGCGCATTCGAAACACAGTCAAAAAAGAACTTATCTGATACGCATTGAAATCTCCTTTCGAAATTTTAGTTAGCGTTTCTTTTGCTTCATCACAACTCAAAGTGTTGTGTTCAAAAAGATGTTCTAATAAATCCTTCATGACTGAGCAATTTTAATAAAGTTTCGCATCATCTGATCTCCGTATTCCGTCATTACACTCTCAGGGTGAAATTGAATCCCATACAATTTTTGGGACGGCTCCGATAGAGCCATTATGCCTCCATGATCGTCTTCTGCAGTTACTCTTACACTCTCAGGCAAACTCTCACGGACAACCTCCCAAGAATGATATCTCCCAACCTCTATTTTTTTAGGAACCCCTTCAAAAATTTCTTCATCAGATGTAATCGATATCTCACTTTTTACACCGTGATAAACGGTAGACATATTGTTGAGTTCTCCTCCCAAGTACTCAGCAATAGCTTGATGCCCTAAACATATTCCAAGGATTGGTTTTTTACCTGCACATGCTGCAATAATTTCCGGCATATTCCCAGCCTCAGAGGGTATTCCTGGTCCTGGAGATAAGATGACTAAATCGAACTCTAAGGCCTCTTCTGCGGTTATTTTGTCATTCCTGAATACTTCATGTTCGATATTCATGCTGCGAAACATGTGCACCAAATTGTAGGTAAAACTATCGTAATTGTCAAGAACTAAAAGCTTCATATTTCAATGGCATTTATAATGGCACGGCGAATCGCTGCTACCTTGTTATCGATTTCATTTCGTTCTCCCTGTGGAGTACTTCCTACCACAATTCCTGCACCTGCTTGGTAGGTAAGTGTGTTATTTTTACTGAGAATTGACCGAATCACTATAGCGTGATTCACACTCCCATCAAACCCAAAATACCCAATGGCTCCTCCGTAAAAATTTCTTTTACTTGGCTCATTCTCGTCAATAATTTGTAGCGCTCGGTATTTTGGAGCTCCGGAGAGTGTCCCAGCCGGGAAAGTGTCAAAATAAAGGTCTAGACTACTTTTTCCTTCAAGAAGTTTCCCGCTAACCTTACTTACCATGTGAATTACATGAGAATAATATTGTGTCTCTGCATATTCATCTACTTGGACATCATCTGCACTCCGACTTAGATCGTTTCTTGCCAGATCGACGAGCATGATGTGCTCTGAGATTTCTTTGGGATTCACACGCATTTCTTGAGCCAATCGCTGATCTTCTTTTGCATCTCCACTTCGTTTAACGGTACCGGCAATAGGGGCAATTACGGCTTCATTGTCACGAACAGATATTTGCAACTCAGGTGACGATCCAAAAAGTTTAAAATTCCCGTAATCGAAATAAAATAAATAAGGTGAGGGGTTGATGCTTCGAATACTTCGATAAACATTAAACTCATCTCCCTTAAATCCTTGCTTAAATTCTCGAGATAAAACCACTTGGAAAACATCTCCTCTACGACAGTGGTCCATACCTTTTGAAACGGCATTCTCATATTCAGCATCCGTTAAATTACTTTCTTCTAAACCAGATTTTGAAAACTTGAACTGTTCCGTACGTTCTACTTTAAGTTGTGAATGTAGTTTCTTAAAGTCAGGGTCGTCGGCACTGAGTGGTGAGGTCCCGTACTTTAAAATATAAAGTTGATTTTTAAAGTGATCAATAGCCAAGACATATCTAAAAAGCTGATATTTCATGTCTGGGTTGTCTTTGTGTGCGTCTTCCTTATCCTGTAAATCAATGTCTTCAAAATACTGAACAGCCTCAAATGAAGTGTATCCAAAAACGCCACAAATACCGATCGGATTTTCACTTTTAACTTCATCAAACTGGGCCAGAAAGTCTTTGAAGACAGATGTCATTTCGTTTTTGGAGCTCACTTCAAAATGCTCTAACGAACCATCTACATTTGAAATGGTGTAACTTTTGTCTTTTGCTTCAAAACCTGCCATTGGCTGAAGACAAATAAAGCTAAAGCTATCTTCTTTACTGTGATAATCAGAACTCTCTAACAAGAGCGCATTCGGATAATGATCTCTCATTTTCAGATAGACTCCCACAGGCGTTATCGTATCGGCTAAAACCTTGACACAGGTACTATAAATTTTTTGTTTCTTCATCATTGTACATAAAAAGTCATTAAGCTGACTTTGGTGAATGTAAAATTACGCAACGGTTATGTCACGAACTCATCATTTTTGAACCTAATCTTGTCAAAAAAAATGAATCGTTCAAAATGTTTTTCGCTTCAACACCCCTGTTTATATAAGCAAAAAAAGACCCGCGAGAAGCGAGTCTTTTATATGATTTATACACAACAGAGCTTCTCCGATTATCTAAATCGAATCCACCAAATGTTATTTGCATTGTTGTTTTTCATATCCTTTTGCAATAATACAACTTTTTTTAATGATAGTAAAAAACTAGCTCATAAAATAAGCCTATATACAGCTAGATTTTAAGAGGGTTATCGGCTAAATTTAAAATCTATTATCAGCAAACTTTATGTACATTGCAACTTCAAAATTAGAGTCCAGATTATGAGTGACGAGCTGAAACATGAGTGTGGTATAGCGATGATACGGTTGCTAAAACCATTGGAATATTATCAGAAAAAATACAACACCTCACTATACGCCCTGAATAAAATGTATCTACTGATGCAAAAACAGGTAAATCGAGGCCAAGATGGCGCTGGACTAGCCAACATAAAACTCGACTTAGAACCCGGCAAAAGGTACATAAGCAGATATCGTTCAAACAAACCAAATTCGGTTCAAAACGTTTTCCAATACATCAATCAAAAGTTTGAGGAAATTGAAAAAACAGACCCTGGGAAACTTCAAGATGTAAAATGGCTAAAAGAAAACGCTGCCTTCTCAGGTGAACTTTTTTTAGGACATCTTCGCTACGGGACCTACGGAGGAAATAGTATTGAGCAATGCCATCCGTTTTTGCGACAAAACAATTGGATGACCAGAAACTTGGTTTTAGCTGGCAACTTCAACATGACTAATGTTGATGAATTGTTTGATCAATTAATCGAACTTGGCCAACACCCTAAAGAAAAATCCGATACCGTTACCATTCTCGAAAAAATTGGACACTTTTTAGACGAAGAAAATAACAAGCTTTATCACGCTCACAAAGATGAGTTCTCAAGCAAGCAAGAAATGTCTAAATTTTTAGCCAAACACATTGACGTAAAAGATGTGCTTGTAAACTCGGCAAAAAAATGGGACGGAGGTTATGTTATGTGTGGTTTAATGGGCCATGGGGACGCATTTGTACTTAGAGACCCAGCAGGGATACGACCTGGATTTTACTACAAGGACGATGAAATTGTTGTAGTTGCATCAGAACGTGCAGTAATTCAAACGGCCATGAATGTTCCGCAAGAATCTATATCAGAAATTACTCCTGGACATGCATTGATCGTCAAAAAAGACGGCCGAGTAAGCATGGATCAAATCACACAACCCCTAGAAAATAAAGCTTGTTCTTTCGAGCGAATCTACTTTTCAAGAGGGAATGATGCTGACATATACAACGAAAGAAAAAAATTAGGGAAGCTTATCAGCTTCAAGGTTATGGAAAGTATTGGTGGTGACTTGAAAAACTCTGTTTTTTCATTCATTCCAAATACTGCCGAAACTTCTTTCCACGGCATGGTAGAAGGTCTTGAGACACAATACAAAGACAAGCAAGCAAAAAGAGTCATCGAATTAGGAAGCAACTGTACCACCGAGCAAATTAAAGAGATTTTCTCTGTTCGTCCCCGCGTGGAAAAAATCGCCATCAAAGATGCGAAGCTGAGAACCTTTATTACCGATGATAGCAATCGAGATAGCCTTGTGGGTCATGTATATGATATAACCTACGGTCAAGTTGAGAAGAAGGATAATTTAGTCATGATCGATGACAGTATTGTAAGAGGTACTACTCTTAAAAAAAGTATTCTTCGAATACTAGATCGTCTGAATCCGAAAAAAATTGTCATCGTCTCTTCTGCTCCACAAATTCGATATCCAGACTGCTATGGTATTGATATGGCTAGGATGGGTGATTTTATTGCCTTTAAAGCAGCCATCGCATTACTATTTCACACCGTCAAGATCTGCACAAAGAGCAGCGCACGCTCTCCG
>DLQO01000076.1 GCA_002478765.1 Flavobacteriales bacterium UBA7430 | reverse complement strand
AAAAGGTGAATGTTCACGTCTACTTAAAAAAAGTTTATCTAAATCTAGAACCATGAATTACTACATAAAAGTTTGGCAGAACTACGCAAGCTTCAGCGGACGTGCAAGAAGAAGTGAGTATTGGTATTTTTTTCTATTCAACATCATCGTCTCTTTCCTCATCGGAATTGTTGCAGGTATGACGGGCTTCATGATTTTACCAAACCTATACTCGATGGCTGTATTGATTCCGGGAATTTCGGTTGCGGTGAGAAGGATGCACGATGTAGGTAAAAGCGGTTGGTTTGTCTTAGTTCCCATCTACAACATCATCCTTGCCCTAAGCGAAGGAGACCAGGGAGACAACGCATACGGCCCAGACCCTAAGGTGGAAGCACATCAGATCCTTTGAAAGCTGGAATTAAATTATTTGCTCCGGGGAAAAGCCTGACCTTTCATCCCTGAAGACTCTTCAGACAAAAAGAGCAAAGCTTCTCTATGTCAATTTAATGTAAGCGACTAATCTTCTGTCGTTTGACCGCTTGAATCTTTACACATGTAAAAATCGGACACAGCTGCTTTCAGTTTTAATTGATACCCATATGCATGGTGCAGCTCTCCCAATCCGTTGTAACCAAATTCTGGGAGGTAAGGATTTCCGGCTCCATCTTTTACAATCACAATCAAATCCTTAATTGGTGCGAAGGCTTCTTCTACATCAATAGATTGCAAACAAGTAAATGCAATCATGCTCCAACCCGCTTGCATTTGCATAGGGATGCCTATTGATGAGGAATCACAATTGTATTGCAATTGATCTTCCAAATTTGAGATGACATCAAAAGCAGCCATCAATTCATTTTGCAAGTCATCAATCAGGCTATGAATATCGTTCGAATCTACATCATCATAATCACAAGAGCCATCGTCTTCTAAAGCCTGTGGGTTGTAATTTACTGCAGATGCATCCATACAACCCGATGGAACATTCTGACAAGCAGTCCCCCCGTAACTCTCACAGTTCTGGGGTGAAAAGAATGGATTGTACGGAGCATAAGCATTTGAGTACATACAACCTTCTGCATCCGGAATGTCATCACAAGAAATGTAAATACATACTGAATTTCCGTATTGGTCTGTACCTGCTGTGCTTGCATTTGCATTGAAATTCATTGCATCTTCATCCATACACCCTTCGGCTGAACTTGAACAAGGAGTTCCGCCAAAGTTGCTACAGTCTCCTGCCCCAAAGTTGGCATGGTATATCGCAAAAGCATTGGGGTATTTACAGCCCGTTTCAGGAACGTCATTGCAGGTGGCGTAAGTACATAAGATATTACCCCACTGATCTACAGACTGAATATTAGCCTGCGGAATGTAATCTAAAGCATTCGCATCCAAACAACCGTAGAACTCTTCGGCATCATCTGAGCAAATTACTCCACCCCAGGTTTGGCAGAGCCCTCTGTTGGTATTTTCGTCAAAAGGAAAGAAATAATCTGCCCACAGACAACCTTCTACCGGAGTCTGATCGCAAGATTCGAAATCACAAAACCAGCCCCCATTTTCATCCATTTCTTGCACATTTGCATTCGGATTGTAATTGCTTGCTGTCGGATGAATACATCCGCTTCTTACTTCACACGAGGTACATGATGACCAGGCGTCAGAAATTTGAGTAGCGCCGTTAACGAGAACTTCTCTTTTGGCAGTTGTTGTATCATCCGTGCTTGCCAAACAAGACCAATCTCCTTGCTCATTGGCATAGAGAAGAAGGTCTTCATTATACTCTCCCCCATCTGCACAATAATTGTATTGATACGTACCTTTGGGAAGGTAAGCCTTACCGTTCCAAACCCTTGAGTCTCCGAGTTTTTGCAAGATGATTCCCGAACTGCAAACACTTCCATCGATACCTGAAACACTCACGTATTCAGGAATGAAAGACGCACAGTTCATATCCACCTCAAAGTTTACCTCGTACAAACAAGAACCGTCATCGATAACTGCGTTTGCATTGTAATTGTGCGCTGCGGCATCGACACATTCGCTCGACTCTGTATTTTCTTGATACACGCGAACCCAATCTACTTCAATTTGTGATGGAAACTGCGTTTGATCATTGGGTCCGTTTTTGTCTATGGCAAGGTTCAGCATTAGAAACCAATCACCTTTGTTAAAAGGCCAGGTGTATTCCGAAGGATAATCATCTGGAGTAACGCTAAATAGATACTCTTCATCTACGTACCAGGTAATCCTGTTCGGCTCCCACCGCACCTCATACAAATGGAAATCATCAGCATAAGAACCATTTTCTAAGTTCTTAGAAAAACTTCGGTAGGTACTACCACTCCCACAAGGCCCTAGGTGTGCTGCTCCGGTCGTTACATTACTGGGACCATCATTCCCCCACTGCTCCATGATGTCGATCTCACCATCACAAGGCCAGCTCCCATCTGTGGGCAGCATCCAAAAAGCCGGCCAAAAGCCCTGACCATCAACCGTTTTTATTCGAGCCTGAACACGACCGTAGCGAAACGTGAATAATCCTGCGGTGATGATTTTTGACGAAGAATAGTTCATTACATTGGAGGCATTGAACGGATCAACGACCCCAGCAGGCTCTTGTTTGGCTATAATTTTAAGCGTTCCGTCGGATACAACGGTGTTTTCTTCTTGATAGGACTGCAATTCTCCATTACCCCAACCCCACAAGCCGTATTGACTTCCTGTACCCAAATCATGGGCCCATTTGGTCGCATCCAACTGAGTTCCGTTAAATTGATCTTCCCAAACCAATTGCCAATCCTGAGCCGGTAGGTTTAGAGTCAAACCAATAAAAAGAAAAAGAGCGCGTGAGAATTTGTTCATGGGAGGCTGTATTGAGGTTTCGTTCAAATATAAATCATTTTCTGCTCTTTGAGAATCACACACAACATTGATTGCAATTAATTATTTGTGTGATTTTTGTTGTGAAAAGTTATGCGTAAATTTGTAAAAACACAATCCTGAGACCATGCTATTCAAAACAAGTATTGATCGTATAAAAAAAGAAATTGAGATGGATAAAATCTCAGGCAAGTCCTATTCCCTCTTTGAGAAAATTAGATTGGGCATTTACGGATCTCCCAAATACACAATCCTAGAACTGAATCCCGAGGATCTTGGAATCAGCGATGGGAAATCCAACGATTTATTGCATGGGAATTTTGAGTTGAAAAAAGAAGGGATGGCCTTTTATTTCCGCTATTTAAATGATGAGTATGCCATTGTAGCCCGTTACAATCAAATCACTTTTCAAACCAACGACAAATACTTCGAATTGCAAATGGGTAAGCATGCGATAAAAATGGAAATCAAGAGTAAGAAAGGGCATCTGAACTTTCTAAGAAACTTCGCCAAACACCGAAGTTACGATACTTTTCCGCACTCCGCCATGTAGGTTCATTCAAAGCCTTTTTCGCACATTAACACACAAAAAAAAGCCTCAAAGAATTTGAAGTACATGCCAACAAGTTCTGAATTTCATCCTATATTGGACCGTAGATGAAACATCAAAAAATCATCATCATAGGTGCCGGCATCGCAGGATTAGCAGCTGCCATTCGGTTGCAATCTCGCGGACATGAAGTCCTTGTGTATGAAGCCAACTCATACCCAGGCGGAAAACTGACGGAAACGAGTGCTCAGGGTTATCGATTTGACATGGGGCCCTCCTTGTTCACCCTGCCCCATCTTGTTGAGGAGCTTTTTGAATGTGCCAACAAACCTGTGAGCTCCTACTTCAGCTACAAGAAAAAAGAAGTCATCTGCAATTATTTCTTTGAAGATGGAACCACCTTTTCGGCACCTTCGGATCTAGAAGAATTTACAAAAAAAGCTTCTGAGACCTTTGATGTATCTCAAAAGACCATGGAGGATTATTTACAAGCCAGTCAAAAAAAATACGAGTCGACTGCTTCCATATTCTTGGAAAAATCATTGCACAAATTAGGTACCTATTTTTCCAAAGATATGGTGAAAGCTTTATTAAGTATTCCGCATTTAAACATCAACACCAGCCTGTCTAAACACAACGAAAATGTGTTCGAGGACTCTAGGCTTGTGCAGTTTTACAATCGGTTTGCCACCTACAACGGCTCTTCACCCTACCAAACACCGGGCATCATGTCGATGATCCCCCACTTGGAACAGTCTTTGGGTACTTATTTTCCGAAAGGAGGCATGCACCAAATCACGGAAAGCCTTTTTCAACTGGCTAAAGATTTGGGAGTATCCTTTGTCTTCAACACCAAAGTCGAAGAAATTGAAACCGAAGGCCAACGAGTTCTGGGAATTAAAACCCATGAAGAATCGGTCTCGGCAGACATTGTCATCTCCAACTCAGACGTGGTTCCCAGCTACAGAAAACTGTTGAAAAAACACAAGGCGCCCGAAAAAACACTCAAACAAGAGCGCAGCAGTTCTGCCCTCATTTTTTATTGGGGCATTAAAAAACAATTTCCACAACTGGACCTGCACAACATCTTTTTCTCAAAAGATTACAAAGTAGAATTTGACGCTATCTTCAAACAAAAAACAATTTCCAAGGATCCTACAGTCTATGTGAACATCAGTTCTAAGGAAGAGGCCAGTGATGCTCCCGAAGGCTGTGAGAACTGGTTCACCATGATCAATGTTCCCGGGAATACAGGACAAAATTGGGACGATCTGATTGAAAAAACTCGAGAGAACATCCTTCAAAAACTAAGTAAATTGTTGGGTGAAAACATTGCTGAACTCATTACTTACGAATCTGTTTTAGACCCACGTGGTATCGAACAAAAAACACAAAGCCACCAAGGTTCTTTATACGGAGCGGCTAGCAATTCGAAATTTGCAGCCTTTTTGAGACATCCCAACTTCAGTAGCTCCATTTCAAACCTCTATTTCTGTGGAGGGAGTGTTCACCCCGGAGGCGGAATTCCTCTGTGTTTGCTCTCAGGTAAAATTGTGGCTGAAATGATCAACAAAAATCAATAATATGGCACCCAAAACAAAAATTTCAATTGGACTTTTATGGTTGTTTACCCTTTCAGGAATCATCGGAATTTTGTCGCCGGCAAAAGATTGGTTTTTGATGCTTACTCCTTTGAATCTTGGCTTAAGCTTCCTCATTATAGCAATCAACCTAAAAGGGTTTTCTAAATTTACCGTCCACGCATTTGCCATCCCATTTCTTTTGGGCTTCCTCACAGAAGCGCTGGGCGTTAATTACGGCTTGCTGTTCGGGGCCTATTCTTACGGAGCTAATTTGGGCTTTAAAATCATGGGCGTGCCCTTGATTATATGCATCAACTGGTGCATGTTGACCATCGTAACCGCAGACCTGGCAAAATTTATGACCCACAACAAATGGCTTAGAATAGGTTTAGGAGCGCTGATCATGACTCTTTTGGATGTCATCATCGAAGTATCGGCGCCTAGATTTGACTTTTGGGAATTTGAGGGAGGCATCGTTCCGCTTCAAAACTACTTGGCTTGGTTTGCGATAGCTGGTTTAGCTCATTTAGGATACCAATCTTACGCGATTGATTCTCAATCAAAAATCTCTTTTCATGTATTCGCATCTATATTTGTATTTTTCGCTGTATTTTTGATTTTCTAAATGAAACACATCGATTACATATTAACTGGAGCCGGCGCTTCCGGATTGATGCTTGCCTACCGTATGGCAAACGACCCTTTTTTTGATGAAAAATCAATCCTCATCATTGACCCTGAAAAAAGAAAGGATGAAGATCGTACCTGGTGTTTTTGGGAAGTAGGCCGTGGCGAGTGGGATGGGATCGTTTCTAAATCTTGGGACTCCATTTACGTGGCAGGCGGATCTTCTGAAAAAAACATCTCCATCAACCCGTATACTTACAAAATGATTCTAAGTGAGGATTTTTATCAGAAAATCTGGACTGTTTTAAATGCCAAAGACAACATCCAATTCCTCCACGAAAGCGTTACTGAAATTAAACCTACTGAAAAAGGAGTTCACGTTCAAACAAATCAGGGCAACTACCATGCCTCGAAGGTCTTCAATAGCATACCTGGATATTCTAACTACAATACACAAAAAAAGTACCCGGTACTTCAACAACACTTTGTCGGTTGGTTCATCAAAACAAAAAAACCAAGTTTTGATGCGTCCACAGCCACATTTATGGATTTCAACATTCCTCAAGAGGCAAGTACGAGATTCATGTATGTTTTACCGACCAACAAAAATGAAGCTCTTTTTGAGTACACCTTGTTCTCTGAAAAATTACTCAGCAAAGATGCTTACGAATCGGGCATCAAAGATTATCTGAAAAAACAAGGAATTGAGGATTATACGATAACCAGAAAAGAACAGGGAGCCATTCCCATGACGGCATACCCTTTCAGAAATAACAATTCAAAAAACATCCTTCACATTGGAACAAACGGAGGGTGGACGAAGGCCAGCACCGGTTATACTTTTTACAATTGCACTAAAAAAACAAAAAATCTGGTCGACTTCTTAAAAAAGCATTCTGATTTGAGGCATTTTGACCGACGAACCAAGTTTAACAACTACGACCTTTTATTCCTGGATGTCTTAGCTCAAAACAATGCTCAAGGCGGCGAATTGTTTTCTATGTTGTTCAACAAAACAAAGGTAAAAACCTTGTTGAAGTTTTTAGATGAATCTACAAACCTCTTCG
>DLQO01000022.1:1769-31535 GCA_002478765.1 Flavobacteriales bacterium UBA7430 | reverse complement strand
ATACCAAGGCACTGGAAATGATTTCATTATGGTTGATAATCGTAATGGAGTGTATCCTATGAGCCAAACACAGATAAATAAATTATGTGATCGTAGATTTGGCATTGGTGCTGATGGACTTATTTTATTGACCCATTGTGACGATGCAGATTTTGAGATGATTTATCACAATGCCGATGGGCACGAGGGAAGTATGTGTGGCAACGGGGGTCGATGTGTGGTTGCATTTGCAAGAGACTTAGAGGTCATCAAACACGATTGTAGTTTTTTGGCTTTTGATGGTCTACACAAGGCACAATGTTTAGACAATAACTTGGTGTCTTTGGAAATGATTGATGTCGATTCATTAAAGTTTGAAAACAATGTTTGGGTATTAGATACGGGATCTCCGCACCTGGTTACTTTTAAGGAAGATATTCAAAGAATAATTGTGAAAGAAGAAGGAGCTTCCATTCGAAACTCCCCACCTTATGTGAAAAACGGAATTAATGTGAATTTCGTGTCTGTAAAAGGTAAAGAACTCTCAGTACGAACCTATGAAAGGGGTGTTGAAGATGAAACATTAGCTTGTGGTACTGGAGCTACAGCATCGGCGATTGCAGCTTTTGAGTCTGGAATGATTGATTGTGAGTCTGTAAAGGTGAATGTTTTAGGAGGGCAATTGGAAGTGAAGTTTAAAAAGAACAATACCGCATACCGAGATATATATCTTAAAGGACCTGCTGAATTTGTTTTTCAAGGAGAAGTAGATGTCTAATCAAAAACTGAGATACAGAGCCTTAGAACCCGATGATCTTTCTCAGATTTACCTTTGGGAAAATGACCTTGAGTTAAATCGTGTTAGTCTGTCTAAAGTTCCATTTTCCAGATACATTCTTGAACAGTATATTTCTCAAGCTCATCTTGACATTCAAGAAGCTGGGCAGTGTAGATTTATTTTAACAGACGAAGACAATATGTCTGTCGGCTGTGTCGATTTGTTTGATTATGACGCAGTTGCTCGGAGAGCTGGAATAGGAATTATGATCAATCAAGAGTCAAGGTCCAAAGGATATGCCTCCGAAGCTATAGCTTTAATGAAGGACTATGCTTTTAATCGCATCGGTATGCATCAGTTGCATTGTAGTATAATGCATGACAACCATTTGAGTATAGCTTTGTTTGAGAAGTCTGGCTTCGAAAGGGTTGGCGTAAGGAAAGATTGGTGCTTTAGGAACGGTTCTTTTACGGATGTTATAGAGTTTCAATGTGTGTTGAAAGATCTTAGCTCATAAATTTAAAGCAATGAAAAATATTTGGATTAAAACAACACTTATTTTGTCTTTTCTTGTGGTTACACCAATCATCTACGTGGGCAATCAATTTTTTTCTTCAATAACTCCAACAGACCAGATATTGCTGTTGCCTACAGGTTCAAATTTTGAAAGCTTGAAGGACAGCCTTAAGTCCAAAAATTTACTTCGAAATGAATTCTTGTTTGATTTACTTTGTTTGAAGAAAAATTATCACACAGTCCAGCCAGGTAGGTATGTTGTTGACAGCCTAATGAATACCAACTCAATGGTAAATGCGCTAAGGTTGGGCGCTCAAAGCCCATTAAATATTATCTTTAACAATACATCAACAATTCAAGATTTAGCAAGCAAGCTGTCCATTCAAATTGAAGCAGACTCTACAGCTTTAGTCAAGGCGTTTACGAATGAATTGTTTTATTCTACATATGATTTTAACGAATCTTCAATCAGAAAACTATTTATCCCAAACACGTATCAGGTCTATTGGACGATTACTCCTATTGAGTTTTTAGAACGAATGCAAAAGGAATACAATCGATTTTGGACTGATGAAAGATTGGATAAAGCAAAACGGATTGGTTTGAAACCCCATGAAATATCTGTGCTGGCTTCCATAGTTCAGAAGGAAACTGCCAAACTAGACGAACAACCAATCGTAGCAGGTTTATATCTTAATAGACTAAGAAGGGGTATGAAATTGCAGTCTGATCCAACCGTTATATATGCGCTTAAAGAAATGAGCGGCTTTGACGTATCCATCAAACGAGTTCTCAACAAAGACTTGAAAATTGACTCTCCTTACAATACATATAAATACAAGGGATTACCGCCAAACCCAATCTGTATCCCAGAAATGTCTTCATTGTTATCTGTTTTAAATTCTAAGACACACGATTACATTTACATGTGTGCAAAATCAGATTTTTCTGGGTATCATAATTTCACAAAATCATGGACTGTGCATAAGATAAACGCAAAACGCTTTCAAAATGCCCTTTCCAGTCAAGGAGTAATGCGCTAATGGAATTTAAAAAAGGAGATCAAATAGCGTTTTTAAACGAACCTTTAAGGGGTGTTGTAATCAGTTGTATTAATGATTCTAATATTTTGGTTGAGTGCGATGGCATCGAAATGAATGTTTCTCCTCAAGAGTTGATACGTATTTCGTATGTACCAAAAGTAGATGGCAAACATAAGTTTCCTATAAAAAAAAAGGATCGTAAAATTGATGATTTACCAAACCTTCAAAAAAATGTAAAAACCTACTCCAAATTATCTGTTGGAGCTCAGGTAAGTTTTATGAGTGACAATACCCAAGGTGTTATCCGGGCGATCATTAATGATGATGAATATGAGGTAGAGATAGATGAGGGTTTTACCATCCCTGCTCATCGATTGGAAATAGAGAAGGTTTGGCTTGATGATTTTGAGGTTGATGAGAAGGCTTTGAAAAGTCAGCTCAAGAAAGATTTAAGAAAAGAACCTACACTCAAATCCAAATCCAATCAACCCTCAGAAAAGTTTTTCAGTCACCATGAAATCGATTTACACATAGAGAATTTAGTAGATTCATGGAACGGCTTGTCAAATTTTGAAATTGTAAACATACAGCTGTCATTTTTAAGAAAACGACTTTTTCAAGCCTTTGAGAATCACGAAGAATTTTTGGTGGTGATTCATGGAATAGGAACGGGTAAGTTGAAACAAGAGATTGAAAGCTACCTCATGCAATTTCCAAATATTTCTATTGTTCCTGCAGACGCTAAACTCTATGGCATGGGGGCTAGTGAAATAAGAATTCATTGATGTTTTTGTTTCAACAAATTCCCTGACATTTTTCTCTGAGGATTCAAATATCCCTCAGAATGTTATATTATCGATTTTCCTTTGTAATTTTGTGGTAAGAAAAGCTCCCGACTCCATCGCTTTTTAGGAAGAGGAAAGTCCGGACACCATAGAGTATCATACTAGTTAACGACTAGGCGTCTTCGGATGACAGCTAGTGCAGCAGAAAACAACCGCCTTCGGGTAAGGGTGAAAAGGTGAGGTAAGAGCTCACCAGTACTTTAAGTGATTAGAGTAGCTGTGTAAACCTTATGAGGTGAAAGGTCATGTATACCAAGTTTTCCTTAGGGAATAAAAGTACTCGCTTGATCTTGGAGGGTAGACTGCTAAAGTTACTTAGTGATAAGTATCGTAGATAAATGATGGGGGTCCTCCTGAGGGTTACAGAATCCGGCTTATGACGGAGCTTTTCTTTTTTATTATACTAGAGCAATTTTTTTCATTCTTTTTTACAAAACTCTTATTTTTTTTTCTTGTAATCGTAATGAATTGTAATGGGTTCTTGAGTAGGCTTATTCTCATCGATTTCCTGATAAATCACTTCCAAGCCATCGAGACTCTTGAGAATATCCTCTTCCAGCTCCCAGGAATATTTTTTTCGCTGAGGTCCTTCCTCCCGATAGTAAAGGGCCCAAAACAGCCCATTGATTGCACCGAACAGGTGTCCTTCCCAAGAGATTCTTTCCTGATTCGGGAATATGCCCCAAACAAGACCTCCGTATAGAAATACAACACACATGGATAGCGCCATCAAATTTTTGTGCTGCCGAATAAACCCACTGAAAAATAAAAAAGAAGCTAATGCGTAAACCAGTCCACTAGCGCCGATATGGAACGAAGGTCTTCCTCCAAGCCACAACAAAAAGCCAGTAAAAATTATAGAGTATAAGGTGATTTTGGGTGCTAATGTTTCATAAAAATAAAAAACGGCTGTACCCAGGACTAATAGGGGTATCGAATTGTTGAATAAATGCTCCCAACTACCATGCACAAAAATAGAACTAAAAATACCAAGTATTCCCTCGGCTTCTCTAGGATATACCCCCAAGTGATTGAGCTTAACATGATAATTTGTTGCATAAAAGTGTACCGCTGTAATTAGAAATACGAATACCAGGGGGAACCTAAGTGCTTTTATTAAATTGTTTTTCATTCTTGATACTTTATAGGGCGTTACAAAACAATCAAATGTAGCAAAAGATTATTTTATATATTTATTCAAAATTACGTCATCATGAACGACACCTACATTCTTGCCCCTTTTTCAGATGAGTGGATTCTTTGGAATGCAGTTACTTCGATTTTTATTTTCATTCTGGTTTATTTTGGGGGTAACCTAAGTAAAGAATCTAATTCGACCTTAGTTAAGGTAATGCTCGCTGTTATGATTTTTGAGTATGTAGGGATTCAAGCTTATTACCTTGATAAGGGGTATTGGACGGTACAAAGCTCATTGCCATTCCACTTGTGCAGAATCATGTGGTTCAATGCAATTGTTGTGCTTATAACAAGAAATCAATTGGCATTTGAATTGTTGCTATTCATTGGTATGGTTGGAGGTTTTCATTCTTTGTTAACTCCAGAGTTAACTCACGGCGCAGACATTGTGTTGTTAATTGATTACTTTCTGGTGCATGGGGGATTGGTTGCTGTACCTCTTTTTTGTATTTTCGGATTGGGGATGCGTCCTCGAAGATTCTCTTGGATAAAGTCGTTTGTTTATTTTCAAGTATTGGTTTTTCTTGTAGCCATAATAGATTATTTTTTGGGTGCTAATTATATGTACCTCGCCGAGAAACCGAATGTGAACAACCCCTTGTTGATGGGGCCATGGCCCTACTACATCTTGGTACTGCAGTTGGTAACATTGTTGCATGCCTCTTTAATTTACCTTCCTTTTTATTTAAAAAAATCATTTTTTATTAATGAGTAAAACTCTGGTTGTTGAGAGCGGTTCTACAAAATCTGACTGGGTGGTGTTGGAAAATGGACAATCAAAACTTCAGTTTCAAAGTAAAGGATGGAACCCTTTGTTTATGAATGCAGAAGACATGATACGTCGTTTGAACTCTTATCATGATTTAATGCCTTTTCGTGAATCTATCGGGCATGTGTATTTTTATGCTCCCGGTTGCTCTTACAAAGCGTCTAAGGATGTTTTAAAAGAGGTTCTGGAAGGTGTGTTTGTAAATGCGGTGGTTGAGTTAGAAAGCGATTTGCTAGCGGCAGCTCGGGCTACTTTTATTGATAAACCTCTTTTTGTTTCTATTTTAGGAACAGGTTCTAACACAGCTTTTTATGATGGTGAGATTATAGAACCGTTGAATCCATCTTTGGGCTATATTCTGGGTGATGAAGGGAGTGGAGCATCACTTGGTAAGGTGATATTAAAAGCCTATTTGTACAAAAAGCTACCTGTTGATTTGTATACTGAGTTTTCAAAAGAATACTCTATTTCCACTGATTTGGTATTGAGATCCGTTTACAGACAAGAAAACCCCAATCGATTTTTGGCATCTTATGTCCCTTTTCTAGTTAAACATAAAACAAGCACTTTCGTTAAGGAATTGGTGGAAAAAGAATTTGAGGATTATTTGCAGACGCATTTAATGTCTAATCCTATGAAAGTAGATTTTTCCGTTGCATTTGTCGGGTCGGTAGCATTTTACTTTCAAGATTTTTTGTCTGAATTGTGCCTACAAAAAAATATAAGCATATCGAGAATTGTCAAATCACCGATTCAGGGTTTAATCGATTTTCATACAAATACACCTTCTCGGTTTTAGCGAAGAATAATTAGATGATACTTACCGACTTCATGCAAGCTTTCATTTTCTCAAAAGTTCGTTGAATGTCATTGTCTATTCCAATAGAAATACGAACCATTCCTTCAGACAAGCCCATTTGATCTTGTTCCTCAGAAGGAATTTCAGAGGATGTGCTTGATCCAGGAGCAGAGAATAGTGTTTTGTAGAATCCTAAACTCACCGCCAAGTAACCAATGTTATCATTTTGCATTGCTTCCATAAAAGCATAAGCATTTTCTTTTGTTTTTACATCCAAGACGAGCATCCCCCCATAACCAAATTCTTTGTTAAAGGTTTGCTTCATCAACTTATGATGTGGGTGAGATTTTACACCAGGATAAAACACTTTAATACCTTCATCTTCAAATTTTTCAGAAATGTATTGAGCGTTATAGCTGTGCTGTTTCATCCGAATGTGAAGTGTTTTGATGTTTTTTAGGATGTTAGCTGCTCTGATGGCATCCATAACGGGACCTAGTAGCATGCCGGCACCTGTATTAACATCCATCATTTCAGTTATGAAATCTTCTTTAGCGCACACAACACCCCCAACAGCATCTGAGGCTCCATTGATGAACTTGGTTAAAGAGTGTAAAACGATGTCAGCACCCATTTCAATCGGGGAGAAGATCATGGGCGTGAATGTATTGTCTATAACAAGCTTAATCTTTGCTTTTTTTGTGATTTTTGAAATTGTAGGTAAGTCAGCAATTTCCAGCAATGGATTACTCATGGTTTCGCAATAAACCATCTTTGTTTTCTCATTAATCAGTGCTTGCACCTGATCAGTTTTACTGATGTCAATAAAGTGAACTTTGATGCCTAGCTTAGGTAAAAAGTTTTTAAAAAAAGCGTAGGTACCGCCATAAATGGTTCGACTGGTAATAATTTCATCACCGGCTTCACATATTTGCAGAGTACATGAGGTAATAGCTCCCATACCTGAAGCGGTAACATAGGCTGCTTCGGTGTTTTCCATTCCCGCCAGCGCTTCACACAAATAATTTGTACTTGGATTTGTGTGGCGAGAATATAAATGACAGCCTCCTTGTTCCCCTTCAAATACTGCTTGCATTGTTGAAGCTTTTAGGTAGGTAAAGGTCGAGGAATCAGCTATAGACGGATTGACTCCCCCATATTCTCCGAAATTTTGTAGGTCTTGAACTCGATCTGCTGGATTGTGTGACATATTGCATTAGTTTTGTTCCACAAAATTACTGCTTTAAGATTGTAGTTGTGGTTTTTTAAATGAAAATATTAAATTAGTTATATTATAAACATTGTTAAGCTGCTCAAACAAACAATCGTGTTTTTTGAGAACATTCAATACCATCAAAAAGGGGGAGTGGTTGTCTATTATTTGTATGATTCTAATTGAATTTTTAAAGTAAATTCATTGTAGATCATTTTGTCTCCTAAATCATCAAAAAACGAGCCAGAACCATATTTCACATCGTGCTTTGTTCGATCTATTTTTAAGCTTGCATTCGCATGAAATATCCGTCCATGACTGTGAAATCTGGCAGGAAAGGTAATTTCTTCAGTAATATCTCTAATGGTTATATCTCCTGTAATCATGTACGAAGTGCCATCAAAAATCACATTAGTGATTTTAAAATTTGATAAGGGGTGTTTGTCTGTTGCAAAAAAGTCATCATTTTTTAGATGGTCAACAAGCTTTGCAGCATATTCTTTATTTTCAATATCTGTACATGTAATACTGTTCATGTCGATGTTAAATTCTCCACCCACCAGCTTATTGTCTTCAAATTTAAAGTAACCATCTTTTAAGCTTATGAGGCCTGAATGTGTTCCTGTTACTTTTTCTCCAATCCACTCCACACTACTTTTTTCAATCGATATGGAGTGCTTTTCTTGCGCTTGAAGGTTTAAAAGGGAAAGTAAGCTAACAACTGTTGATAAAATGATTTTTTTCATGCAATAGGTATTTTGTTTCTTTGGGTGTAAATTAACTAAATATTCTAGATAAAAACAGATTGGCAGATGAAAAAGCAAATTGAATGTGTCGCTGAGTTTCATGACCTTTTTCAAATAGGGAATGAACTTGCTCCAAAAGCTACGGTAGGCGAGGATGTGTATCATCTACGTTACCGCCTAATGAATGAAGAAAATGAAGAGTATTTGGATGCTTGTAAGGATGGGGACTTGGTAGAAATAGCCGATGCTCTTGGTGATCAGTTATACATTTTGTGCGGAACCATTTTAAAACATGGATTACAGCACAAAATAGAGGAGGTATTCAATGAAATACAAAGATCCAACATGTCTAAGTTAGATGCAGATGGAAAGCCTATTTTTCGTGAAGATGGTAAAATCTTAAAGGGAGAGAATTATTTTAAGCCCGATATAAAGTCTATACTGTCTGAGTAAACTTGCTCTAAAAAAGGTTAAATTTGCAAAATCATTATTGTAATGTCATAAAGGTGAGTAGACTTATAGCTTTTGCATTGTTGTTTTCGTATTTAAGTGCTGTACTAAGCGCGCTCTCTCCTTTGGCATACTATTGCGCCAATCAAGACTACATCGTACAAAATCTTTGTGAAAATAAAATCACTTCTAATCAAGAATGTCAGGGGAAATGCTATCTGAATAATCAGCTTTCTGAAGCCGCTGAAAAACAGAGTCATGAATCAAGTATTGAGCTTGAGAAGTTTCCAGAACTTCTTCGACAGTTTACCTCATCTATACTACATCCATTCCATCGAAATCTACAGCCATTCTCACATTCACCTAATTTATACTTTTTGGCAAGAGTTCATGACGTTTTTCATCCTCCAACTTCAGCTTAGATAATTGAGGTCATAGACTTCAACCGTTTTAAAGTTTAGAAAAAAGGATTACAAATGGCATTTTTATGCCCAAAAAATAAACAATGAAATTTATCAAACAAATAACACTAATTTTCGCATCCACCTTAATTCTGTTTTCATCGTGTTCTAAAGATGAAAACTCTTCCGAGATTGATAATAAATCTCCTGAAATTGTGTTTAATGAACCCTCCTTGGACTTATATGGTATTGCAGATACAGTTCCCCTGAAACTGCACATTGAGGATGGTCATGAATTACACTCCGTTTTTATTCAGATAACCAACCAAGCGAATACAGACACCGTTTCAATGAAATGGAACCACGTACACAAGACTCACTTCATGATTGACACTTTCTTGGTAGCGTATCTTGATACGAATGTTATGGATATGTGTAATTACTATATAAAAGTAGAGGCAAGCGATGCTGAAGGTAATACTGAAGAAGGAAATAAGTCGGTCCATATCATGGAAGGTACTATGGATGACCACAGTGGTATGAATGATCACATGGATGGTCATGGAGACCATTCGGAAATGTAGAAAGAGTTACTGAAAAAAAAACGCCCTACATTTTTATAGGGCGTTTTTTTTATAGTGTAATGCGCCATCCAAAAGGATCTTCTGTACGACCGTATTGTATGTCTTGTAATTCTGTTTTTAGCTTGTTAGCAAACCCATCGTCTTTAACTTCGAAAGAAAGCTTTTCTTCTTTATAAGTTATAGAATTAATGCATGCTACCGTTGCGGCTGTTCCGGCCCCAAAAGCTTCAGTGATGTCTCCAGATTTGTGTGCCTGAACAAGGCTGTCTAGTGCAACTCTCTCTTGAATGCACCGAATTCCGTGATGTTCGGCTAATTTGATAAGACTATCTCTAGTAATCCCCGGGAGAATAGAGTCACTTAACGGTGGTGTTATTAATTCGTTATTTCTTCTGAAGAAGATATTCATAGTACCCGATTCCTCGATGTATTGATGGTCATTCCCATCCGTCCAAATCAGTTGTTGAAAACCGTTTTCTTGAGCTTTTTTTGCCGGATAAAATGAGGCACCGTAATTACCTGCTGCTTTTGCTGCTCCTGTACCTCCTGAAGAAGCTCGTGTGAAGTTGGATTCTACTTTCACGTGTACTTCACCCTTGTAGTATGCCTGAACAGGGCAGGTGATGATGATGAAGGTGTATTCATCAGACGGATTCGCCTTGATGAAGTTTGACGAAGCAAACATAAAAGGGCGAATGTATAGCGCAGATGAAGACTCCTTTGGTATCCATTTGTCATCGAGCTTTAAAAGTTCATACAACCCTTCAAGAAATAAATCTTCAGGAATTTCTGGCATACACATTCTGGCCGCTGATTTGTTGAATCGTTTTGCGTTTTGATCCGGTCGAAAAAGAAAGGTTTCATCTTCGGGGCCTTTATAGGCTTTCATGCCTTCAAAAATTGCTTGTCCGTAATGAAGGGAATGAAGAGAAGGGAGTATACTGATTGTTCCGTAAGGTTTTATTTCGCCCTTTTGCCATTGGCCATCTTTGTATTTTGCAACAAACATATGATCAGAAAATACTGAGCCAAATTCTGTATTTCTCCAACTGTCCTTATCCCACCTACTTTGTTTTACTTTTTCAATTTTCATAATTATTTAATATATCTGAAATCTTGTTGGTTTTTAATTTTTAAGACACTGTGATAAATGAGTTGAATAACATTTTGAACATCATTTATATGTGCTGATTCTACGGTTGTATGCATGTACCTTAGAGGTAGCGAAATAAGTGCAGAGGCAACGCCTCCTGTAGCAAATGCGAATGCATCAGTATCCGTTCCTGTAGCTCTAGAGGCAGCTAGTCTTTGGAAAGGAATTTTATTTTTATTGGCACTGTCGATAATGAGTTTTAAAAGATTGTTCTGAACCGCTGGCCCATAGCTGAGTACAGGTCCATCACCACACTTTAGATCACCCTGTTTGATTTTGTTGATCATCGGTGTGTTCGTGTCATGACATACATCTGTAACTATTGCCACATCGGGACGAATGGTTTCAACGATCATTTTTGCTCCATGAAGACCTACTTCTTCTTGAACAGAATTTGTTATGTACAGACCAAAAGGAAGCTTTTTTTTGTTTTCATGAAGCAGTCGAGCGACCTCAGCAATAGCAAAACCTCCAATTCGGTTGTCTAAAGCTCGTCCCACAAAGTACCGATTGTTTAGGGTCATGAATTGATCTTCATAAGTTACCACGCAACCTACATGAATACCCATTTCTTCAACTTCTTCTTTGTTGATGGCTCCGCAGTCTAGAAAGATATTGTCAGTTTGAGGTGTTTTTTCATCCTTAGCTGTGCGCGTATGGATGGCTGGCCATCCAAAAACAGCTTTAACAATTCCTTTGTCGGTGTGAATATTTACCCGCTTAGATGGGGCTATTTGGTGATCTGAACCACCATTTCTTCTAAGATATATAAAACCTTCATTTGTAATGTAGTGAACAAACCAGGATATTTCGTCGGCATGGGCCTCAATAACTACTTTATACTTTGCTTTGGGATTAATAATCCCAACAACGGTCCCGTAGGTGTCTACCATGTGCTCATCGATGTAGGGCTTCAGGTAATCCAACCAGAGTTTTTGTCCCTCACTTTCAAATCCAGTTGGGGAAGGGTTGTTGAGGTAGTTCTCAAGGAAATCAAGGGATTTCTTAGGGAAAAAGTTTTTATTCATTGCTTGATATTAAATCAAATAAGGTTTGCCAATATACAATTTTTGCTTGGTATATTTGTGAAAAATAACACACATTGGTTTTGGAGAAATACACGGTAAAAACATCAGATGGATCCAGTACGATATTCGTGCCAGATTTGGATGAGACCTATCACTCTACTCATGGAGCTTTGCAAGAATCCTTACATGTTTTCATTTCAGAGGGGTTGGAGAACAGGTCAGATTTAAAGGACTTATCCATACTGGAGGTTGGTTTTGGTACCGGTTTAAATGCACTACTTACCTACAGGGCAGCTGCAGAACTTGAATTGAAGGTGAAGTATACGACATTAGAGGCCTATCCTTTGGATTGGAATACCGTTAGATTGTTGAATTACACCCATTTGATGCAAATGGAAAAGCTGAAAAATAAGTTTGAGCAAATGCACACTTGTAAATGGGATGTTTTTGTAGAATTAGATTCTTTTTTCGCCATTAAAAAGTTGAAAATGAAGCTGCAAGATGTACGACTTGAAAATGAATTTGATTTAATCTATTTTGATGCTTTCTCTCCAACAACTCAACCTGAGCTTTGGACGGAGGAAATTTTCGCATCTATGTATAGATCACTAAAACCAGGTGGTGTATTGGTTACCTATTGTGCAAAAGGAACGGTTAAAAGAGCTTTAAAGTCTGTGGGATTTTTACTGCAAAGTATCCCAGGCCCTCCAGGCAAAAGAGAAATGAGTAGAGCGATCAAGTAAATAAATCATTCCAGTTTCATTTTATCTGTGATTCTTGAGACTGCAGGACATACCTCTATGTTTTTTAGAGTAAGTGGTAGTATTTGATGCATTTTTTTGCGATTTGTATGTGGGTATTCTGCGCATGCCTTTGGTTTAACTTCATAAATAGTACAGCTGTTGTCTTCCGCTAAAAATGTGCAAGGACTGGTCTTCAGTACCAAATCATAATCATCATCTCTTACCAGGTATTTTTGTTGAAAAGCGGCAGATTTCATTTGTAGATGCTTTGCAATGCGGTCCACATCTTTTGGTATGAAAATAGGACTTGTTGTTTTACAGCAATTGGCACACTCTAAGCAGTCTACGTTTTCGAAAACCTCATCATGCAATTGATGAAATTCACGATCAAGAGGTTCTCCCTTCATTCTTTTGAGTCGGGCAAAGAGTTTTTTGTTTTCTTTTTGCTCCTGTCTAGCTTTCAGCTTTAGGTTGTCTATTTCTTCTTTCAAAAGGATTTTTTTTTAAAAATACGACATTTGTAATCTTTAGACCTCTGAAATGAAATGTTAATACCAATCATTTTCTATTTTTACACCCCATACAAACAATGATGCTTAAAAAAGAACAAGACCCGATGGGTCAAGCCATATACAATTACTTTCATCACAATGATGAAACTTCTGTGAAGGTAGATACGAGTATCACCGAAGGGGAGGAGTTATCCGTTTCCTATTTATTTCGAAACCACGAATTGATGCCCTTATTGGAGAAAAAAGCTTTAAAGCTTTGTAGAGGTAAAGTCCTTGATGTTGGAGCTGGAGCTGGGTCTCACAGTTTACATCTTCAGCAATCAGGAATTGATGTAACGGCTCTAGATATTTCTGAGTTGTCTTGCGATGTTATGGAGGCCAGAGGGATAGATAAGGTGGTATGCAATGACATATGGAATTTCAAACCTCAAGATTTTGATACGGTATTGTTTATGATGAATGGAATTGGTTTGGTGAAAAATTTAGAGGGTTTGAAGCTCTTTTTACAACACATCAGACAGTTTGTAAGTCCAGGCGGTCAAATGATACTAGATTCCTCAGATTTAAAGTATATGTATGAAGATGAGCAGGGAGGGGCTTGGGTAAATTTAGCGAGTGATTATTACGGCAATTTAGAGTATTCCTTGAGTTATAAGGATTGTGTAGCCGATACTTTTCCATGGTTGTTTGTAGACCTTGAGCGTTTAGAAATTGCAGCGAAATCTTCCGGTTGGCAAGTCGAATTGATATATAGAGATGATCATTTTCATTATTTAGCTCGATTAACAAAAGGATGAAATTACGAAGCATCTAATTAAACTTAGAATGAGTATATTCGCGTTAAATAAAAAATATTACATTATGTTAAAACTAAGGAACGGAGTGCTTTTGTGTACGCTACTATTCCTTTCGTCCTGTATGGATGAGGATTTGTCAAAGATTAGTAGCACTGTAAGCTTAAATCCTGACATAGCCATCCCCCTTGTTCAATCAACCACAACTCTTGGTGATTTATTACCTGATGATGACAATATATATGTCGAATCCGACAGTTCTATTCGCATCGCATTCAGTAGTGATGATATTGCTAAAGTTGAAAGCGATAGTTTCTTGGAGTTTGAAAATCAAGACCCTACCGTAGAGAATTTCACGATAGGCGTGATTACTTTACCGGATTTTTCACAGAATCAAACGATTCTGTTACGCAACCTAGGAGAAAACTTAGAAGACCCTATTATTGCTACAGAAATTGAGAATGCTTTTACATTGGCAGCTTCTAACGGCAATTATGCGCCATTTCCAACCATTGATCGCCAGTCAGGAGGCTCTTATACACAGAGTGCTTCTGATGAGTTTGAAAGAGTAACCATGTCAGAAGGTAACCTCTCAATGCAAATCGTCAACAACATGGGGATAACCATCGATTATATAAAACTTCAGCTAAAGAACAACGATGGCAATAACAACGCTTTGATCGGAGAATTTGAATTTCAAGACATCGCTCCTAGCAGTGAAAAAGTCGTGTCATTGCCTTTACAAGGAAAGCAGATGTACAAAGATATTTCGTTTGATGTTGTAGCTGTTGAAATTATGGGTACCGGTCCGAATGTATTCGATTCGTCAACATATGTAGAACTCAAGGATACAGACAACATACTTCTTAATATCAGCGGTTCAGGTATTTCCGTTACGGAAGGAAAGGTTAAGTTTCCAGAACAAACGGGTCCGGCGGAAAGTTTTGCTTTTGATTTGGATTTAGATGATGAGGTGTCTATTGATTTTATCAATCTTTCTGGAGGTGCTTTAGAATACACGTTTTCTTCTTCTGTAAATACAACCTTAGAGTTAGATTTTGAAATAACACAACTTAAGAATCCTATGGGCGCTTCTTTTAAGCGAACTTTAATGATTCAAAATACAGGTACTGGTCAGCAAAAAGTATCCATTCCTTTGGACGGGTATAAATTTGTCTTTGATGGTTCAGGCAATCAATTGGACGTCCTATACAGTTCGAAAATTACCGACACCGATGGTTTCGCATTTTTCAATCAAAATGACTTTGTTAATCTGAGTATCGGAATTGTAGATTTAGATTTTAGTTATGTAGAAGGTTACTTTGGACAGATTGTAGAAACTATAGATCCCGGAGAATTGGATGTTGATGTGAGTCTTTTAGAAGACATTACGTCAGGGATAAAATTAGAAACTCCAGAATTGATATTCACCGTAAATAACTCACTAGGAATTCCCTTTGAGATTGATTTAAATTTTGAGGGGTCGAATGGGACTGAGTCTGAAAGCCTAACCAATACCACTTTTAATATTCCATCGGGTTTTGGAACTACGATATCTAAAAAAATCACCTTTAATGAGGCGAATAACTTATCAGAATTGATAGCTATAGCCCCTAGTGTTATCAGCTATGGAGGAACCGTTACCACAAATCCAAACGGTAACCAAGGCCCCAATTCAATCAGTCCAGGAACTGGAGTGAGTTTTGGCTACGAGATGGAACTACCTCTTTATCTGAGAATCAGTGAAGCTGTAACAACCGATACACTTGCAATTGATCTTTCCGATTTAGACGACTCTATGTCCGACGATGTTGAAGAAGTTTCTCTTAAGCTCAATGTGAAAAATGACTTTCCATTGGATGTGAATTTGATGATTCTATTTGGGGATTCGCTTAGCGGTAATGTTTTAGATTCTCTTGAAGTAGATTTACTCAAAGCAGCAGAGGTGGATGATAATGGAAAAACCATCGCTCCTGAAATTTACACGACTGAAATTAGTTTAGACTCCGATCAAATAGATGCACTTTTTGATGCCAATCAGATTCTTTTAGATATTAAAATTGCATCGTATGATTTCGAAAATAAAGCGGTGAGATTGTATACCAATTACACCTTTGAAATTGAAGCAGGAGTTAGGATTAAATCTAAAATAGAACAGTAATGAAGAAGTATATATTCCTATTAGCATCATTCATATATTTCATATATACTGGGGTAAACGCTCAGAACATACATACAGGTTATCATTCTGAAGCTTTTCTTTTACAGTCGAGTTCCAATGCTGCTTCCATGCCAAAGTCAAACTTTGTGTTTGGTCTAGGGGGATTGTCTAGCATCTCTACCAATATTCAATGGCCTTTGAGTTTAAATGAAGTTTTTGTGAAAAATCAAAAGGACTCTTTACAAGTCAATTTTCCATCACTGATCTCAAATCTTGAAGATCACGATGCTTTTTATTTTGATGGTCGTTTAAACTTGTTGCACGTTGGTTTTAAATTAGGGTACGACAAGAATGTTTTTGTGTATTTTGGAGATGAAATCGTTACTGATTTCAATGCTACAATCTCAGGAGGCATATTTGATTATTTGACAAAAGGAAATGCCTACTTCTTGGATCAAAAAGTAAATTTTGATAAAGAACGATTCGATGCTGTAGCGTACAACAGCTTTTATTTAGGTGCTGCTGTTGATATTGATGAGCGATTGAAGTTGGGTCTTCGTCTTAAGTATTTAACTGGGATTGCAAACCTACATACTGATAACTTCCATCTCGGTTTAGAGACAAGTTCTGAATTTTATCAGACGACCCTTTATTCAGACATGATGATCAAAACCTCAGGAATTGGAGATTCATCCAATCCCATTTCTAACAGTGGTTTTGCAATTGATTTAGGAGCTATTTATCAAGCAACTGAAGATCTGGAATTGAGTGTTTCTTTGAATGATGTTGGAAGTATCAATTGGGCTGAGGAAAACAACGATTACTTTACGACGGATGGTTTAAAAGATTTTGAGCTAAAGGGGATAGAGCAGTCTAGTGGTGATGATGATGATGATGATGTGGACGGTAAAATGGATGAAATTACAGATTCATTGTCTGCGATTTTCGAATTGAATGAGGTAAGCGGTTCTTACAATACAAAATTAAAATCAAATTTATTTCTTGGAGCTAAATATCAATTAACGGATATGCATAGCTTTTCTTTCTTGTTGCATTCTAAAAAGCATCCATCGATCCGAGTAAACACAGTTGTTGCAGGGTATCAGCTTCAGCTCGGGAAGGCTTTGCAGTTGTTAGCTTCTTACAAAAACTTCAACGGAATAAGTAATCTTGGTGGAGGGTTTGTTTGGAGTCCGGGGTCTATTCAATTTCACATGATCATGGACAATGCGCTTCTTGATGTTTTTGATCTTAAGAATCTTGGCATTCAAATGGGATTGGTTTTCCGCTTTGGAAGAGATCGGTAAGTATTGCCTAAAACCATACCAAAAAAAAGCCTCCATTTGTGGAGGCTTTTTTGGTTAATCCTTTTGTTGAAAATAGATTTTATAATCGGTGTTAAATTTAAGTTTTCCTGTTTGTTCTCGTCCATCAATCATAAAGCCCTTGATTACCGGACTCTCCCCTTTTTTGATGAGGTTTTTTGTTTGGTTTTTAGTGAGCTTTTTACCAAAAAGTTCAAATGGAATGATGGTTTTACAGCCCAGGTTATAACGATTACAGCCAAAGGCATTTCGACCCGGTATGATTTCTCCTTCTTTACAACGAGGACACTTTAAGGTTTCTTCTTCTTTTAGTTCTAATTGAATGGATAAATCTGGATGGAGTAACAGTTTCCCTTCAACTTTTAAACTTTCTTTTTCGAACCCTTTAATCCAGCTTGTTTTTTTTGTCTTAAGAAGTTGAAATAGTTGTTTTTCAGTTAGCGTTTTGTTGAAATGAGTAAAAGGGATTGTAAAATGACACCCTGTTTTGTAGCCGCTGCAACCGTATGCTTGATTGCCTTTTAGCATACTGCCAGATTTGCATTTAGGGCACGTGAGCGGTTTTGCCTTTTCATCAAGCTTTTGATCGGACTGACTGAAACGGTTTACTGATGAACGATTTTTCACATCATGGACTACTGTACTAACAAGGGTCTCCATTTCCTTTAAGAAAACTTTTGCGTCGTATGTACCTTGCTCAATGTCTCTGAGTTTTTTTTCCCATTGTCCTGTGAGTTTTGGAGATTTTAACAGCTCGTTTTGTATGGTTTCAATCAGTTGAACACCCGTAGCTGTAGCAACCAATTTCTTTTTTTGTTTGGTAATGTATTTCCTTCTAAATAACGTCTCAATGACAGCGGCTCTAGTTGACGGCCTTCCAATGCCATTTTCCTTCATAAGATCACGCATTTCATCATCATCAACCTGTCTGCCCGCTGTTTCCATAGATCTAAGAAGTGAGGCTTCGGTAAGCCATGAAGGGGCTTTTGTGCTTTTTTCATTTAAGGTTGCCTCATGTACACCTTTTTCACCCACAACGAATTCTGGCATGATGTTATCTTCTCCATCTTCAATGGAGCTTTTTCCGTAAACGATTCGCCAACCCATATCTAAAATTTGTTTTCCGTTGGTTCGGAATAAAACGGTATCAGCATCACCTTTTACAGTAGTGTTGGATATGGTACAGTCTGGATAGAATGCAGCGATAAACCTTTTAGTAACCAGATCGTAGACCATTTTTTCATTGTATGTTAATCCCGAACTCGGGTTTTGACCTGTAGGGATAATGGCATGGTGGTCGGTAATCTTTTTGTCGTTAAATACTTTTTTTGATTTCCGAATAGGTTTTCCCAGTAAAGGAGTTGTAATGTTTTCATAGACTTTCAAACCTTTGAGTATGCCTTCTATTTTAGGATAAACATCTGTGGGTAGAAAGGTGGTGTCTACACGAGGGTAGGAGCAGAGTTTTTTTTCATACAAACTTTGTATGGTCTTCAGAGTCTCCTCTGCAGATAGCGAAAACCTATTGTTGCATGATACTTGAAGTGAGGTGAGGTCAAAGAGTCTAAGAGGGCTTTCTTTGCCTTCTTTTGTTTCGTTAGAAATGATTTCAAACTCCACGTGTTTGACCTTTGATAACTTTTCATTGGCTTTTTTTTGATCAAGAAATTTACCTGATTCAGCAGAGAAAAGCACCCCTTTGTATTTTGTTTCCAAAACCCAATAGGGTTTGGGTTTAAAGTTTTCAATCTCTTTTTGTCGATTTACGATCATCGCTAAAGTGGGCGTCTGAACTCTTCCAATGGACAATACTTGTTTGCCGGTTCCGTATCTCAACGTATAAAGGCGTGTAGCATTAAATCCAAGGACCCAATCGCCAATTGCTCTGGCCTTACCCGCATGATACAGCGGATCAAACTCGCTCCCTTTTTTAAGTTTAGAAAACCCTGTTTTGATCGCTTCATTGGTCAGCGATGAGATCCACAACCGTTGGATAGGCTTTGTGTTTCCGGCATGTTCCAAAACCCATCGTTGAATCAGTTCACCCTCTTGACCTGCATCGCCACAGTTTATGATAGATTCTGCATTTTCAACCAAGTATTTAATGACCCCGAATTGGTCTTTAACCCCTTTGTTATCAATGAGTTTAATCTCGTAGGCGGGAGGGAGGATAGGTAGGTAACTTAGGTTCCAAGCTTTCCAGGAGGGATTGTATTCATGAGGTTCTTTTAAGGTACAGAAATGCCCAAAAGTCCAGCTTACCTGATATCCATTACCTTCGTAGTAACCGATCTTTTTTTCAGTAGCCCCTATAACCTGAGCTATTTCTCTTGCCACGCTGGGCTTTTCTGCAATACAAAGCTTCATGAGTTCCTCTTAAAGAATTTCGAAAATTATAAAAATATACAACCAAATAATAGTCTTGTGAATAAGTTGTCTCATTTTAAATCATTCGAAAAAAAAGAAACCACAAAATTACTCATGTAAGCCTTGATCACGTGTTTGTAAACTTCTTTTAGTGTTTAAATAAGACAAATTAATTTTTATTTAATTGTTGATAAGATTCTTCTATTTTAACCCCCTCGGATTCACTTTCTGAAACATTTCTATGTATTTTTAAGAAGGTTTTAAATTTCAAAGCGGACGCATTATCATTCATTGTCATGTACACAAGACTTATCAGCTTATTCATTGTCTTTTCCAGTGTTTGGGGCTTTTGGGGAGATAGCTCGGTCACGATACCTGAGCCTCCAATTGCGCCACCTTACATGCGGGTGGAGAGTCCCTGGGCTGACTCTTTGATTCAGACAATGAGCCTTGACGAAAAGATAGGGCAGTTGTTTATGGTGGCTGCCAATGGAAAGCACTCAGATGAAGAGGATTACTTAAAGGTAGATACGTTAATTGAAACATACGGTTTAGGAGGTCTTATTTACTTTCAGTCTTCACCCAATGATCACAACATTCTGGTAAATCGGTTTCAGTCAAAATCAAAGACACCTTTGATGAATGGAATTGACGGGGAATGGGGACTTGCCATGCGGATAGACAGTTTAGATGCCTACCCTTGGAACATGACCCTAGGTGCCATTCAAAATGACAGTCTACTTTACGAGATGGGAGTTGCTATTGCGAATGAATGTAAGACCATGGGAATACATTTTAATTTCACTCCGGTTGTTGATGTAAATTCTAATCCTTTAAACCCTATCATCAATGCAAGATCCTATGGTGAGGACCCCCTAAATGTGAGCCGAAAGGCTATTGCTTTGATGCACGGAATGCAAGATTCAGGTGTTTTAGCTTGTGCAAAACACTTTCCTGGGCACGGAGACACAGAATCTGACTCGCACAAAACATTACCCGTCATACAGCATTCTAAATCAAGGATTGATTCCTTAGATTTAGTTCCTTTCAAAAAGATTGTAGATGCCGGAGTGGCTTCGGTTATGGTGGCTCACTTAAACATCCCCTCACTTGATTCAACTCATAACAGAGCGAGTACTTTGTCACCTTATGTGGTAGACACCATGTTGCAGCAAGAGTTGAATTTTAGAGGGCTCGTTTTCACGGATGCTCTCAACATGAAGGGTGTTAGTGATTACTTCGAAAGTGGAGACCTAGAAGTTGCGGCTCTTCAGGCAGGGAATGATGTTTTGCTCTTTCCTGAAGATGTTCCTGCAGCCATTAAATCCATACACATAGCTATTGAGAATGGTGCGTTGTCAGTGGAGCGAATTAACGAATCGTGTCATAAGATTTTGAAAGCTAAAGAATGGCTTAGGTTATCTTCTTTAGGAATACTTGAAACGACACATGTTGCTAAGAGGGCTCAGGACGAGAAAACAGAATACCTAAGACGAAATTTGGAGTCATCAGCTTTAACACTCTTGAAAAACACCGATAATCAATTACCCTTCATTGATCTTAAGAATCAAAACATAGCTGTGTTAACATTGGGTGATTCGAGTGCTGAACCGTTTGTTCGTCAGTTGAAGAGGTATACAAATGTTCATAGATTTGACACGACTATGGATGAAGCTTCAGATTTTGATCAACTGATTATCTCTGTTCATAAGCCCAATGATTCTCCATGGAAATCATACAAAATTTCAACCCTCCAAAAAGAAATGATACGAAGAGCCTCCCGTGAGACTTCCGTAACATTGGTCGTCTTTTCCAACCCCTACAGTCTTCTTAACGCGGACTATTTGACGCAGGTAAATTCAATAGTGGTGGCTTATCAAAACTCAAAATCCATGCAGTCCTTAGCCGCACAAACTTTGTTTGGAGCTATTTCTGTTGATGGGAAATTGCCTGTAAGTCTTTCGGAAGATTATACGGCTGGGTTTGGGCTGGAATTAAATTCTATTCATCGACTTAAGTATACTTTACCCGAAGAGGTAGGTGCAAATAGAGACACCCTTGCATTGATAGATACACTGGTTAATGAAGCTATAAAAATGAAAGCGACACCCGGTTGCCAAGTTCTTGTTGCCAAAGAGGGAAAAGTCATTTATCACAAGAGTTTTGGACATCATACCTATGACAGTCTGAATGCGGTTGATGAATTTGATGTATACGATATTGCATCCATAACAAAGATAGCCTCTACTTTACCCATAATCATGCAAAATGTCGATGCCGGTGTTTTCAATATAGACAAGAGGATTGCTAAATATTTGAGTATTGATGACACCTCATCCAAGGCGAAATTAACTTCAAGGAAGATGCTGAGCCACAATGCCCGATTATGGCCTTGGATTCCATTTTATCGTGAAACTTTAAATGAAAATGGCAGCTTAAATACTGAGATTTACTCCAACAAGCAAGAGGGTGACTATCAAATCCAAGTTGCTGAAAGGGTTTTTATGAGTGAGGTTTATCTGGATACGATCATGGATCGCGTCATTCATTCTAAAATGCGAGAAGAAAAAGGCTACAAATACAGTGATCTTCCCTATTACATGCTAAAGGAAGTTATTGAGAAGCAAGAAGGAGCCTCTTTGAAAGATTTAGTACAAGATCGAATATATGAAGACCTTGGCGCTGACTTAACCGGATATCATCCGTTGGATAAGTTTGATGCGCAAAAAATCGTGCCAACAGAAAATGACACCTACTTTAGACAGCAATTGCTAAGGGGTTATGTGCACGATCCTGGTGCGGCAATGCAAAACGGAGTAGGCGGTCATGCAGGGCTCTTCTCAAATGCTAATGATCTGGCAAAGCTCATGCAAATGTTTCTTAATGGAGGCGTGTATGGAGGTAAGAGATATGTGGAAGAAAAGACTTTGAAAGAATTTACTTCGTGTCAGTATTGTCGTAAAAATAATCGCAGAGGAATTGGCTTCGATAAACCGGTCATTGATGACTCAGAAGGACCCACTTGCAAGCAGGCATCGCCTTCAAGTTATGGTCATTCAGGATTTACGGGAACAATGGTATGGGCAGACCCTGAACATGATTTAATTTATGTTTTTTTATCAAATAGAATTCATCCATCTGCTGAAAATTTTATCTTGGTGAGAGAGAATTTTAGAACTCGAATTCAAGAAGTAATTTACAAGTCAATAGAATAAGTTATGAGAATAGGAATTGTTTGTTACCCAACTTTTGGTGGTAGTGGTATCGTAGCAACCGAGTTAGGTAAGGCTTTGGCAGATAAGGGGCATGAGGTTCATATTATAGCATATCGACAGCCGGTTCGATTAAGCGAACAGATGAACAATGTGGTCTTTCATGAGGTTAGAGTCGTAGACTATCCACTATTCGATTACCCTCCTTACGAGCTTAGTTTAGCCTGTAAGTTGTTGGATGTCGTCAAGTTTGAGAAATTAGATTTATTACATGTTCATTATGCCATACCCCATGCCTATGTTGCTTATTTAGCGAAGCAAATGCTTGCAGATGAAGGAATAAATATCCCCATAGTAACAACACTTCACGGAACAGATATAAGCTTGGTAGGGAAAAATCCTACGATAACCCCAGCCGTTACATTTTCAATCAATCATTCGGATGTAGTCACTGCTGTTTCGCAAAGTTTGAAGGAAGAAACATTATCTTATTTTGCCATTCGAAATGAAATTAAGGTAATCCCAAACTTCATCGATTTTAGCTTACACAATTACATTTTCGATCAAGACCTACATGCACACTTCACATCTGGAAAAGAAAAGATCATCATTCATATTTCTAATTTTAGACCTGTGAAAAGAGTTACTGATGTAATCCGAATTTTTGCAAAAGTAAGGTCAAAGTTGCCGGTAAAACTTTTAATGGTTGGAGATGGACCACAAAGAGAGGTTGCCGAGTATTTATGCCGTGAAATGGGGTGTTCTGATGATGTTAAATTTTTAGGTAAAATAAAAGATGTGTCACGTTTATTAGCCATATCCGATCTGTTTTTATTGCCTTCAGAGAAAGAAAGTTTTGGTTTGGTTGCTCTCGAAGCTATGGCTGCATCGATCCCCGTAATATCAACGAATATCGGTGGTTTAGCTCGCGTAAATATTGATGGTAAAACAGGTTTCACATCTGAGGTTGGAGATTTGGATAAAATGGCTGATGATGCGATTTCCTTACTGAGTGATGGCGAAAAGTATCGCAGTTTTTCCGTACAAGCAAATCAGATCGCTAAACACTACGATCTACCTAAGATTTTACCTCTTTATGAAGAGGTGTATCAGGAAGCTTTGGGCAAATCGAACAATCAGCGTTCAAAATCAGCAATTTAAACGGATGGAATATGTGGAAAGAAAAAGAAGGGAAACTAGTTAAAGATTATACATTCAACAGTTTTAGAGAAGCTATTGATTTTATTAATGGTGTTGCTGAATTGTGTGAAAGAGAAAATCACCACCCCGAAATTCATAATGTATACAACAGATTGACCTTGACATTTTGTACGCATGATGCGGGAGATGCAATTACGGAAAAAGATTTTCTTTTGACCCGTTTGATAGATCAGTTGATATGATTGAAAAGCATATCGAAATAGTAGGAACGAACCAACGAATCATATCTATAGATTATAGGTATTCTGAATCTTCGCGGTCTATGATACCAATCATTTATGTTCATGGATACAAAGGTTTCAAGGATTGGGGGGCGTCAAATGTATTTGCTAATACATTCGCGGCACAAGGTTTTTTGTTCATAAAGTTTAATTTTTCTCACAACGGAGTTACGTCTGATCATCCAGTCGATTTTGTTGATTTAGAGGCTTTTGGAAATAACAATTATGAGATTGAACTCAATGAATTAGGTCTCGTAATCGATTGGCTTCAGTCATCAGAGTTAGATGTTAATCTATCGAAATTAGCTGTAATGGGTCATAGTAGAGGGGGAGGGATTGCATTACTCAGAACTTCACAAGATCAAAGAATTAAAAAAGCGATTACTTGGGCCTCGGTTTGTGATTTTAAAAGACGATTTCCAGCCGAACGATCTGATTGGCGTGAAACAGGAGTTCAATACATTTATAATGGAAGAACCATGCAAATGATGCCTCTATATTATCAATTTTACGAGAATTATAAAAAGCATGAACGTAGACTGGATGTTCTAGAGAACAGTCGAGCCATCGATGTACCCTTACTCATAATTCACGGTACAAATGACACTGCTGTGGATTTTAGTGAGGCTAAAGAATTACATCATACGGTAAACGGGTCTGAACTATTAAAAATTGACAAAGCTGGTCATACTTTTGGAGCGACTCATCCCTATGAAGGAACAAATTTACCTTCAGAGCTCAACCGTGTTGTGCGGGCTTCCATTGTTTTTCTCACGGAAGATTAATCCGCAATCAGCCATAGGCGGATCTTCTATTCAGTTCAGTTACACTTTTTTCTTTTTTTAAAACAATCATCACCAATAATTAAGCACATTTACTTGTAGAGGATATTAAAAATTAATAACTTTACATATATATATATATTTATTAGTACTGATGTAATGAGTGATTTCTCTGAATTAAAGATATCAAATAAGGTAAATGACATAACCATACTGACTGAAATAGCTTCGGTGTATGTATACATTTTGAAAGATCAAGAAATGTCAATTGAGTATGAAAGAGTTACTGAGATGGTAGATACGATTGATCGTTTATCTCAAGAAGTTTTGGTGTCTTACACATTTATTGATTTAAAAAAAAAGCTCAAAATTGGAACGACAAAAACGAAAAGACTTTCTCATAAGGATTATAAAATTTTAGCAAGTATAAGTCACATTCAGATGATTCTCTCCCATACCTCTGTGAGTGATTATGAAAAAGATAAACATTTAATTTTTCAAACTATTTTAAGAGAAGCAGGTAATTTTGCAACTTTAAAAATACTTTCAAAACACGCTAAATCCGCCCTAGATTCTTGTCTGCTGCCCCCATCTATTAACTAATATATCAGTTTATTATGAAGCACGAAGTTTCCGAAGTAATTACAGATGTTGAACAAACAAAAATTGATGATCAATATTGGAAAGTATTGGTTGTAGATGATCGGTTTTCTGTTCAGAAAGCAACCGGATTACTTCTTAAGAAAATGTCCTATGCAGGGAGAGGTTTTAAAATACTAGAGTCTTACACAATAAATGAGACGAAACAAATATTAATGAGTAATGACGATATAGCTCTCATTATTCTAGACGTTCATTTGGAAGGTGATGATGTTGGCTTGCTGCTGCTGAATTTTATCAGAACAGAACTCCAAAATGAAAATACAAGAGTCATATTAAGAACAGGTTACCCAACCTCATTTCCTGAAAAGTCGATTACAAAAAAGTACCATATCGATGGATGTTTGTTTGAAGAGGAGACTTCCTTTAGCAAACTAGAGTTCGAAATTATTGGTGCGATACAAACGTATCGAAAAATGTTAAGTATAAATGAGTATTTGGAACGATTTGCAGGAAGTGTGGCGTTTGAGATGAAAAATTCATTGAATATGTTTGGCCTTAACTTTTCAGCCATAAAAAATGAGTTGTTTCATCAGAAAATAAAATACCCAAACACAACAACGGACTCTATTGTAAATATTATCAACAGAGGATTGCATTTCTCTAATCGATCTGAGATGATTGTGGATTTAATGTTGAAGAATATTAAAAATGAATCCATCAATAAGTCTGATTTTAAGGTCATTAATATGGGTAGGGTTGTATCCCAAGCCTTTGAAGATTTTGCTTACACGAATATCGATAGAAAAGAAAAGGTTGAGTTAGACCTCAAGCAGGATTTTGAATTTTTGGGTGATGAGAATTCTCTTGTTTACGTATTGTTTAATCTTTTCAAGAATGCACTGTTTTATCTTGTAAACAAACCTGATGGCAAAATTCAAATTAGGTTGGAAAATGGAGATGACTGGAACAAGCTATACTTTAAAGATAATGGGATTGGAATTCCCGAAGATGAGCTGATTGGTGTTTTTGAAGGATATAGGAGTTTTTCTTTTACTGAGGGAAGAGGTTTGGGCTTGGCTTTTTGCAAACGTATAATGAGAGATTTTGGTGGAGATGTGACTTGTCAATCCGATTATGGCGAATGGACTCAGTTTGTTTTGGCCTTCCCAAAGGTAAGTTGATATGAATAAAGAATTGTGTCTTTAAATCTATTTCAATTACGACCTTCATTTTTGTGAATGTTTTGTAATTTTGTCTCGAGAAAAAAAAGACTTAAAAAACTTAAAACAAAAAAAATGGCAGTATTAGTAGGTAGAAAAGCGCCGAATTTTTCAGCAAAAGCAGTCGTTAACGGAGTATCTGTTGAAGCAGATTTTTCTTTAGAGCAATATTTAGGTAAGAAAAATGTAATATTATTCTTCTACCCTAAAGATTTCACTTTTGTATGTCCAACAGAGTTACACGCATTTCAGGAGAAATTAGGTGAGTTTCAATCAAGAAATACAGAAGTTGTTGCTGTTTCTACGGATACCGAAATGTCTCACTGGGGATGGTTGCAAATGGAAAAGTCCAAAGGAGGTATTAAAGGAATCACTTACCCTATTGTTGCTGACACGAATAAAACAATTTCAAAGAATTTCGATGTATTAACGGGTGACTATTTCATCAGCGAAGATGACCAATTGCAAGCAGATGCTGAATTGGTTGCTTATCGTGGTTTATTCTTAATCGACAAGGAAGGCGTTGTACAACATCAAGTTGTTAACAACCTTCCACTTGGAAGAAATGTTGATGAGGCTATACGAATGGTTGATGCGCTAACTTTCGTAGAAGAAAATGGCGATGTTTGTCCAGCCAATTGGGCGAAAGGAAAAGAGGCTATGAAGCCATCTCATCAAGGTACTGCTGATTACCTAGCAAATAACTAGTATTCAATTACAGACAAAAAATGCACTCCTTATAAGGAGTGCATTTTTTGTTTCATGGAACATATTATTCGCTTAATTTAGGATTAAGTGTAGATAATACGTTGTTTTTGTATATCTTTGCAGCTACAATGAAGCAAGTAAATAAATACACGCCATTAGAACGCCCTGTTCTTACCATTGGTATTGGATGTTTCTCTCCTCAAGACAGATTTAGGAGGCAACCCAATAGGCAATAGTTTTTCGCGGGAATCCCTGCTTATGCCACTCTTCATAATTTCTTTCTATCCAACACATATTTTAACAAACGTTAAATCTTTTTGTTATGCAATTTAACATTCAAGTGACCAATAAAAGTCATGAAAAACACGCACATTTCATTTGTGAAATAATGGAAAAAGCGGCAAAAGTTAGAGGTACAGGTATTGCAAAAAGAAAGCCAGAATACATAAAGGAGAAAATGACTCAAGGTAACGCAGTCATCGCTCTTGATGGTGATATGGCTGTTGGTTTTTGTTATATAGAAAGTTGGGAAGGTCACAAATATGTTGCTAATTCGGGGCTCATCATCCATCCTGATTATCGTAAAAAGGGACTCGCAAAGGCTATTAAAAAAGAGATTTTTGAGCTGTCTAAAAATAAATTCCCAGAATCCAAATTGTTTGGGATTACGACCAGTATGGCGGTGATGAAAATAAATTCTGATTTGGGCTATAAACCGGTAGCTTTTTCTGAATTAACGACCGATGAGAATTTTTGGAAAGGCTGTCAGAATTGCACCAATTATGACGTCTTACAACGAACCAATAAATCGATGTGTCTTTGTACAGGTATGGTTTGTGATTTCAAAGAATTGTAATGCTTTTAATTTGCAACAACCAATACAACGACTTTCGTTCTAAAAAACAACTTGATAACATTTAAAAGTTCCTAAGATGAAAAAGGATAAAATAGTACTTGCATTTAGTGGTGGTTTGGATACCTCTTACTGTGTTAAATACCTAAAGCATGAGAAGCAATTTGACGTTTACTCAGCGATTGTCAATACGGGCGGTTTTTCAAAGACAGAATTGGTCGAAGTTGCCGATAAAGCTATTTCGCTTGGTGTCGTTAATCACGAAACATTAGAGGAAACCCAAGCCTATTACGACCACATCATCAAATATCTCATATTTGGGAATGTTCTTAAAAACAACACATATCCATTGTCGGTAAGTGCAGAACGAATTTATCAAGCAATTTCTTTAGCGAAGTATGCAAAATCTATAGATGCAAAATTTATTGCACACGGGAGTACAGGGGCAGGGAATGATCAAATACGTTTTGATTTAATTTTTCAACTCATAGCTCCTGAGATTACCATCATTACTCCGATTAGAGATCAACAACTTTCAAGAAAGGCTGAAATCGAATACTTGGCAAAACATGGCGTTGAGGTAGACTGGAAGAAAGCTCAATACTCAGTAAATAAGGGTTTATGGGGAACCAGCGTTGGTGGTGCTGAAACATTAACGTCACACAAATCTTTACCAGAAACAGCATATCCCAGCCAACTTGAAGTTAAAGAGACTCAGGAATTGGTTATTCAATTTACCAAAGGAGAGATTTCAGGAGTTAATGGCGTTCAAATGAAGCCTATAGATGCCATTGAGCACATTGAAAATATCGCCAATAAGTACGCCATAGGGAGAGATATTCACGTGGGCGATACGATCATCGGAATCAAAGGGCGCGTAGGCTTTGAAGCAGCAGCATCAAGCATCATCATTAAAGCACATCATACGCTAGAAAAACATACATTATCTAAGTGGCAATTGCACTGGAAAGAACAATTGGCGAATTGGTACGGCATGTTCATTCACGAAGCACAATATTTTGAGCCCGTAATGCGAAACATAGAAACTTTTTTATCAGACACACAGGAGAATGTGTCGGGTAAAGTGTTTATACAATTGAATCCATATCGATTCACCGTTGATGGGATTGAATCATCTCACGATTTAATGACATCAGATTTTGGTGAGTACGGAGAGATCAACAAAAATTGGTCTGGAGACGACGTAAAAGGTTTTACAAAAATACTCGCCAATTCCATGCAGATTTTTAACCATGTAAATAAAAAGTAATGATACAAGTAGGAGTTGTAGGAAGTAGTGGGTATGTCGCAGGAGAACTAATTCGTTGTCTTGTTCACCACCCGAACGTAAATATAGATTTCTTGTACAGTCATTCCAATTCAGGCATGAGTGTTTCTGAGATGCATCAAGACCTGTTGGGGCATTCCAATTTAAAATTTAGCAATCAAATCAATCCTGATATTGATGTCCTGTTTTTGTGTTTAGGACATGGTAATTCTGAAAAATTTCTGAAAAATCACACATTTTCAGAGAGCACTAAAT
>DLQO01000022.1:0-1659 GCA_002478765.1 Flavobacteriales bacterium UBA7430 | reverse complement strand
GGGTGTTTTGCAACCGCTATTCAGCTAGGGCTTTTGCCACTAGCGAAGCACAGTCAGTTAACCGAATCTGTTCATATTAATGCTATAACGGGGTCTACTGGAGCTGGGAAGTCTTTAAGCGACACTTCTCACTTCAGCTGGAGAAACAACAACATATCAATTTATAAAGCTTTCAGACACCAGCATTTGGATGAAATCAATGAAAGTCTAAAGAGTCTACAGCCTGATGCATCTGAATTAAATTTTTTACCGATCAGAGGGAATTTTACTCGAGGTATTTTTGCCAGTATTTATACTGAATGTCAATTATCTCAGGAGGAATTAATAACTTTGTATCAGAGCTTTTATGAAGGCAACCCATTTGTATTCGTTAGTGAAAAACCGGTTCACTTGAAACAAGTTGTGAATACCAACAATTGTTTCATTCAGGTGGAGAAAATAGACGACAAGGTGTTGGTCACTTCAGTAATCGATAACTTACTAAAAGGAGCAGCCGGTCAAGCCATACAAAACATGAATCTCATGTTTGGTTTGGAAGAAAGCACGGGTATTCATTTTAAAGCGAATTATTTATAAATCACATCAACCCTTACCCTAGATGACAACATTAAGCGGAGTGAAAAAGCAAGAAAGTGGATTGTTCGACGTGTATCCAAGATTTGATGTTACACCCACGAGAGCCGAGGGCGTTTATGTTTACGATCAAAATGAGAAGAAATACCTCGACTTATACGGCGGACATGGTGTGATGTCTATTGGACATTCACATCCAGAATACATTGCCAAGGTAAGTCATCAATTGAAGCAAATTGGTTTTTATTCAAACTCTGTAATGATGCCCATACAAGAAGAGTTTGCCGAAAAACTTACTTCTTTGAGTGGTTACACAGACCATCAATTGTTTTTTTGTAACAGCGGCGCTGAAGCAAATGAAAATGGACTAAAACTCGCTTCTTTTCATACGGGGAAAACTAAGGTGATTGCTTTTAGAGGAAGTTTTCACGGACGTACAGCGGCGGCACTAAATGTTACCGATAACGCCCGATTGTCTGCGCCGCTTAACAAAAACAATTTTGAGGTTGTATTTTTAGATCTAAACGATGAATCAGCGCTCATCGAAGCATTGAAAGAGAAAGATGTCAGTGCTGTTATCGTTGAAGGAGTTCAGGGTGTTGGAGGACTTGACGCTCCTTCAGATGGTTTTTTGAATTTCATTTCTCGAGCATGTAAAGAGCACGAAGCGTTACTTATTATGGATGAGGTGCAAAGTGGTTATGGCCGAACAGGTCGTTTCTTTGCTCATCAGCATGCAAATGTCTCAGCAGACATCATCTGTATGGCAAAAGGTATGGGGAATGGTTTCCCTATTGGAGGGTTGTTGATCGCTCCTCATATCAATGCAGCTCCAGGTATGCTAGGTACTACGTTTGGAGGGAATCATCTCGCCTGTGCTGCGGGTATTGCTGTGTTAAATACGATCAAAGAAGAATCTTTAATTGAAAATGTTGAGCATGTAAGTGAATTTTTAATCACGGAGCTCAAAGCCTTAACAACGATTAAGAAAATAAAAGGTCGAGGTTTGATGTTGGGTGTAGAATTTGATTACCCGGTGAAAGAGTTGCGGTCAAAATTATTATATGATTTTCAAATTTTCACAGG
>DLQO01000043.1:3293-4426 GCA_002478765.1 Flavobacteriales bacterium UBA7430 | reverse complement strand
AAGCTCTAATTGGCGAACACCAAAGTTTACGGTAACTGATTTTGAAACCTATCAGTTGAAATTTACCGATCAGATTTGTGAAACCTCAGATACTCTAGAACTTGACTTTGTCAGAAAATTACCGGTTGTAAGTTATGAGCCCTTAGTTCGTGACGACATGGTTACCACAGTTAAGGTAGCGTCCTGGGGTATCGAAGATCAATGGGGCTTTATTGCAGGACCTGTTGTGGCTGATTTCTCTGAACAAACGGCACTGGAAACGGAAGTTTCAGTTACTGAATACGGGGATTATACGCTTTCGTATTCTGGTTGTGACACCACGGTAGCTTTTAACATTCTTTTCATGGAAGATTTGCAAGTTTCAAATGTAATTAGCCCCAATGGAGATGGTGTCAATGATGCATTTAAAATAAAAGATCTTACGGAAGAATTTTATTCTTACAGCAACATGAGCATATTCAATCGATGGGGTGATGAGGTGTACCGAAATGGCGCTTATGGTCTTGATGGGAGCTGGTGGGATGGCCTGTCCACGCATCAAAACGATGTGCTTTCAAGAGGGACTTATTTCTATGTTCTTAAGGTGGGTAACAAGATAACCAAGAATGAAGAGATTTATCGAGGAACGATTCAGTTGTATTGATGATTTAGCTCGCCTTTTATTCTGATAAATCGATTAGTTTTTTTCGAATAACGTCATAAACTTTTTTCAATTCTTCAGCAGTGATGCAGTATGGAGGTAATACGTAAATGACATTTCCTAAAGGTCTTAGTAAAACTCCCTCATTCAAAAAGTCTTTGTAAAGTTTTTGCCGCATGGTGCTGGCATAGCCTGATGAATCTGCTTTTAATTCAATAGCCAATACGGTTCCTGTGTATCGAATATCATTAATAAGGTCAAAAGATGCTAGACTTTTAGCAAAGGTCTTGTGACTTTGGCTGATTCTTTTGATAGCTTCCTGGCATTCTTTTTTTTCGAGAAGTTCTAAACTAGCTAGAGCTGCTACACAGCCTATTGGGTTTCCCGTAAAAGAATGACCATGTAAAAAGGCTTTTTGAATGTCGTCGCCCAGGAAGGCATCGTAAATAGCCTGCGAACAACTTGTTAAGGAAATCGGTAATGTTCCACCGGA
>DLQO01000043.1:0-3087 GCA_002478765.1 Flavobacteriales bacterium UBA7430 | reverse complement strand
GCAATCTCAGACCTTAGGGATTTGATGGCAGCTTTTTCGTCCTTCGGGAAAGGAATGTGTGTACTTTCAAAAAGTAAGTCTGTGAATGGAGCCGAGAAAATACTTCTAGCTCCAGCCGACATGGCACCAAAAGTTTCCCCATGGTATGCTCCATCTAAAGCGATGAATCGTGTTTTATTTTCCCCCTTATTTCTCCAATACTGCACACTCATTTTTAAAGCAATCTCAACAGCAGAGGAGCCGTCTCCAGAAAAGAAAAATTTTGCTTGATTGCTGGGTAAATGGTGTGAAAGTTTTTCGCAGAGACTAACGGCGGGTTGATGCGTAAATCCTGCAAATACTACGTGTTCAAGTTCTTGCATTTGCTCGAACACCTTTTTTGCAATATATGGATGGCTGTGTCCATGAAGATTTACCCACCATGAGGATATGGCGTCAATGTAACTGTTACCCGAATCGTCGATGAGTAACGAGCCTAACCCTTTTACGATGGGAAGTGCAGGTTCAGCCGTCTTCATTTGAGTGAAAGGGTGCCAAATGTATTTTTGATCTTTTTTTACCAGACTCATCTTATAGGTTCGTTGTAATAAATACTAAATTAAGTTGTTCTTCAATTCTTCTGCTACTGAATGAATGCGACTTTTGTTTACGACGTCGAGCTCATCAATCCTTCCTAATACTTTAACATCACTCATTTTACTAATGATTGTTTCGGTGTCTTTGTTTTCATTGCCATTAAATAAAATTCCTTTAATGGATATGTTTCGTTGTTTCAGAACATCAATACTCATGAGAGTATGATTGATACTTCCCAAGTAATGACGGGAGACTAAAATGACCTCAACATCTAGCGTTTCGATTAGGTCAAGAATGGTGTCCTTGCTATTAAGAGGCACCAGTAGTCCTCCTGCACCTTCAATGATGAGGTGGTTGTTTGTTTTAGGTGCCTTTATTAATGAGAGGTCAATTTCAATACCGTCTCGTTCCGCTGCTGCATGTGGAGACATGGGCTGGTTTAAGCGATATGATTCAGGGTGAAATACGGATGTATTGTTGTCGACTAAGCCCTTTACCGTTAGTTGGTCGCTGTTGTTTAGCTCTCCTGCTTGAACCGGTTTCCAGTAGTCTGCAGCTAAAGCCTGTGTAAGAATTGCTGAAGCAACTGTTTTTCCAACTTCAGTACCAATGCCTGTTACAAAATATCGCTTCATGGTATTAATTTTTCTAAGCACTTCACACATGTTTTTATTTCTTCCTCCGTATTGAAACTGTGGATGCATATTCGAATTCTTTCAGCCTCTTGTTGAACGGTAGGGTGGAGTATAGCTCTAATGTCCAAACGTTTATTTTGTAATTCGGTTTCAACTCTTCTTACGTTTTCATTACCCGGGACTAAAATACATTGAATAGGACTTGAGCTCGGGATTAATTTCGCTTTTAGCTTTTTTGAAAGTAAAGATTGAAACAAACGGATGTTGTGATGAAGTTTATTTATGACTTCGTCTGCATCAATGAGTCTTTCATAGGCACATTCAATGGTATTTAAGTTGTGTTCTGAGAGCGCTGTGGTGTAGATGAAAGAACGTGCAAAGTTGATTAAATATGTTCGAAACTCATTGGAGCCAAGAACAATGGCTCCATGAGAGCCCATCGCTTTCCCAAAAGTGTGAATCCGAGCAAAGATCCTTGATTCGACCCCAAGAGTTTGCGCCAATCCTAATCCATGTTTTCCGACGACACCTGTCGCATGAGCTTCGTCAAGAATAACACTCGCTTCGAACTTCTCACACAATTCAATAATTTTTTTCAAGGGAGCTTCATCTCCATCCATAGAGTAAACAGATTCAATGGCCACTAAGACATGTCCTTCGGCTCTTTGGAGTTTCTTTTCTAAAGAAGAAACATCGTTGTGTTGAAAAGAAAAAGATCGAGCGTTAGAGAGGCGAATGCCATCCCTTATGCTGGCATGGATGTATTGATCGTAAATAATGGTATCACCTTTGTCTGCGATACAAGAAAACAGCCCAATATTTGCATCATAACCAGAATTGAAAATTAAGCCAGCTTCCGCATGGTGTAATTTGGCAATTTTTTGTTCTAAAATTTCAAATTGAGATGAGTTGCCGCTGATTAAACGGGAACCGGTAGCTCCATGATGAGCCAACTTGTTTACAGAGGGTATTTTTGCAAAACCCAAATAGTCATTCGAACAAAAGTCAATTAAGTCATTGTTTACCTTCAGAGATCGCAAACTGTTTTGCTCCTCACGAAGAGATAACTTTTTTAGGATTTTATCTTTTATGTTGCGTTTCATGATGTTGCAAAGATAGAAATCTTGTAGATAAAAAAAGGGGCTTGAAGAAGCCCCTTTTTTTTGTGATTACATCCAAATGATTTAGTCAGCCAGAACGATGATTTTGTTGTTTTGCATTTCGACAACGCCTCCTTGTATTTCAAAAGACTCTGTTTTACCCTGGTCCAATGCTATTGAAATTTCACCAGTTGTTAAAGTTGAAATGATAGGAGCGTGATTGTTTAAAATCTCAAAGCCGCCATCTGTGCCAGGTAGCTTGATGGATTTAACTTCACCTTCAAATAATTTCGCGTCGGGAGTGATAATTTCTACAACCATTTTAATTTATTTATGCTTTAGCTTCAGCTAAGAGTTTATTCCCTTTTTCAATCGCCTCTTCAATCGATCCAACAAGGTTGAAGGCTGCTTCTGGCAAGTGGTCTAATTCACCGTCAAGAATCATTTTAAAACCTTTAATAGTATCTTCAATGCTTACATAAACACCTTTTAGTCCTGTAAACTGTTCTGCTACATGGAAAGGTTGTGATAAGAAACGTTGAACACGACGAGCGCGGTGAACGGCTTGTTTGTCCTCTTCAGACAATTCATCCAATCCTAAGATGGCGATAATATCTTGAAGTTCTTTGTAACGTTGAAGAATCTCTTTTACGTCTTGAGCACATCCATAATGTTCATCACCCAAAACTTCTGGGCTAAGAATACGTGAAGTAGAATCTAATGGGTCTACCGCCGGGTAAATTCCCAATTCTGCAATTTTACGAGACAATACGGTT
>DLQO01000054.1 GCA_002478765.1 Flavobacteriales bacterium UBA7430 | reverse complement strand
ATCCCAACACACAAATCCTAACGGGCGCATCAACGGGTAAAGTCTTGAGTGATTCGGACGCTCTGAAAGCAACGGCTCGAAAAAGTGTTGGAGGAACTTGGTATGAGGTATACAATACAGCTTTATTGATATCATCAAATGCTCCAGTTCAAATTTTCCACAAGTCTAAATTGGTTCCTGGGGCCGAAATGACCCCTTATTCGGGTCTTTTAAAACCTTTTTTAACTCAATTTCCTATTGAATTGGGTGGTACCATAGGTAATTTTGGCGTTAACGATTCTACATTCAATTTAAAGAGTCATCAAGGGGTTTTATCGCCCATGATATGTTATGAGTCTGTTTTTGGCGAGTACGTTTCAGAATTTGTAGGTAAGGGAGCTGATTGGATCTGTATTATAACGAACGATGGATGGTGGGGGAATACATTTGGACATCAGCAACATCAGGCTTATGCCAGATTGCGTGCCATAGAAAGTAGAAGGTATGTTGTTCGGTCTGCGAACACCGGAATCAGTTCAATCATAAGGCCAGACGGTCAGGTAGCGCAGTTTTTGCCGTACGACCAATCGGGAATTCTAAAAGAAACAATTTTTAAATCTAATTTGCAGACCTTTTATGTTCAACACGGTGATTATTTGGGTCGGTTGGCTTCATTTTTAGCTGTTGTTTATCTTTTACAATTCTTGATGTCTCATTTGAACTCGGGAATACGGTCAAAAAGTTTCAAAAAGTCATGAGATTCATACATTACTTCGGATTTGTACTGCTGTTTTGTTTCAGTTCATGTGAAAAAGAGTCATTGGAAACTCCTTCATTAGTGGTACCTTTTGATGTGAGCTTTGAGACCTATATAAAAAACAGTCCCTTTGTTTTGAATGAGTTGTACAAAGATCATCAGGGCAGGAGCTATCGAGTTGAGATGTTGAAGTTTTATTTATCCAATTGGGCTTTGGAGAAAAAAGACGGTTCTATGGTGTCTTTTGGAGGTGTAAATCTGATCGATTATTCATCAGGAATTAATGTGGAAATTCAATCTTTTATTGACACCGGAACCTACGTTAACCTTCATTTTGGTTTTGGGTTAGACGCTACAACCAATGCAATAAACCCGATAGGGTATGAGTCATCACATCCCCTAAGTTTAGCTCAAAACACCTATTGGACATGGGCTTCAACCTACAAGTTTTTTATGCTTGAAGGTCGAGTAGATTCATCAGGACATCAAAACACGACCAAAACATTTTCGTATCATACGGGGTCTGATGCTCTTTATCGTAAAATAAAAGTACCCCTAAATGATTGTCATGTTATGGCTAACGGTGTTGCTTTAGAGCTTCAAATGCAATTGGATAAGGTGCTAAAAGGTTCCTATGGAACGGTCGATTTTGTTAGCGAACCATATTCACACTCTGAGGATGACATTGAAATTGCCCAAACCCTATCCAATAATTTTTATGAGGCTTTTGAGGTGAAGTAAGTGAGCTATTGGGGTTGGCGGTTTTCGCTTGATTTTAAACCAACCAAGCCAAGGAACTTCCTATGGTGATAGCGACAAACTTAAGAATGTTAAATTTGTGACCCTCAGTACTCTCAAACAAAATAGTTGTTGAGATGTGTAAGAAAATACCTGTTACAATCGCCATGATTTCTCTGTGGTAATGACTCAGTTCATGAAAAAGGTTGCCTGAGAGAGCTCCTAGAGGAGTCATCAGGGCAAAGATTCCGATGTACACAAAAGATTTTGTTTTAGAGAATCCGGCTTGAGAAAAGAGACTCATCAATACAATGGTTACCGGAATTTTATGAAGAGCTATTGCTGTTAAGAGTGAGTCCTCAAAATGTGCATGAGAATGACCGTGATGATCTACTTCTGCCAGTGGCATCCCCTCTAGAAATGCGTGAATGGCTAGACTAATTAACATAGAAATAGGGACGGTTTTGTTATGTAAATGACTGTGCCCATGTTCAATGCCTTGCGAGAAAAACTCCAAGATGATTTGTAGAATGAATCCGATGATTAAAAATAAACCAATTCTTTTCCCATCACCAGTATAAATTTCGGGTAGAAGGTGGAATGCAGAAATGGCAAATAAATATGCACCAGAAAAAGCCAACAGTAATTTGATGGCATTGGTTTTTAAATCTTTGACCAATTGAACCAGAAGGGCACCAGTAAGCACGGAGGCGATTAATACGAAATACGTCATCTAATATATTTTAGCGAGGGCAAATATAATAAGAATTTACCTNNTTCATCACCAGAATTAAACGTTCTGATTTTTCGGAATCAAATTCATTTAAATCATAATCACCAAAAAGATCAACTACTTTTAATCCAACTTCGGAAGTCATTTCTAGGAGTGCATGAATGTCAAAAGCTGCCACCCTTTCTTGGAAGTTAAGAGTTCGGTTTTGATCGTGTACAGCGATGTCTTTAATGATATGTTTCCCGTTGTATTTTCTTTCTATGTCAAACCGGATTCCATCCAAGTATTTGGTTTCTTTTGGGATGAGGTTTGGAATAATCTTCTGAACGTTGAGAAAATCTAAAACAAAAACACCCTTGCTTTTCAAATTGCCGGAGGCTGCGGCTAGGACTTTTAAATTTTCCTTAGGATCTTCAAAATACCCAAAGCTAGTAAATAGGTTGAATACATAATCGAAGCTTTTTTCGGTATATGTTTCGCGAATATCGTGTATGTCAAATCGTGTATTATCAACCTTAGTTTCTAGGGCATTTTCTTGCGCGATTTGAATGCTTTTTTCGGCCAAATCGACTCCGGTGGTCTGGAACCCTTTTTTTGCAAGATGTATCGCATGCCTTCCTTTTCCGCAAGCAAGATCTAATATCTTTGCGTTCTTTTTAATCTCGAGATATGCACATAAATTATCGATAAACCGACAAGCCTCTCCCTCATCTCTGTGTTGGTATAGGGTGTGATAATACGTGGTGTTAAACCAATCGACAAACCAGTCTTTATTCATGTTAAATGAAATAGGAGTAAAGATTAAACAATTTTATGATGGCAAGAGAAATCATTAGAATGAGAATTCGTCTCACCCAAAGCGTTGCATTTTTATTTTCTAAAGCAAACTTAGTTGCAACCCAGGCACCCAATCCTTGCCCAATTGATAAGGCAATTGCCGGCATCCAGTCAACCTGATCGTTATACATGTAGATGAAAAGTGCTGGAATAAATAGGGTGAAGCTGATGATGATTTTAATGAAATTGGCATCAATCAAACTGTATTTTGAAATCAACACCAAAGTTGCTAAAAACAAAACACCCATTCCCATTTGAATGAATCCAGCATACCATCCGATTCCAAAAAATAAGATGTAATTGAGGTGTGTATTATTGTTTTTCTGATTTGCAGTTTCAATCAACCACCGCTTTGGTTTTAGAAGAACAATAGCCAGCATAACAATCATCAAATAACCGATGACTGTGGTTAGTAATTCATCCGATATTTGCAGGGCAGTTGTAGCTCCTAATACAGCACCTAGAACAGCAGGCACCATTAAGATTAAGCTGCTTTTTAAAAGGGGTTTAAATTTTTCAGTATGGCGAAATGTAAATATGCTTACGATGCATTGAACAAGAGCGCCCAGTCGATTGGTACCGTTGGCGAGCCCAGCGGGCATGCCGGAAAACAGAAGCAAACTCAGCGTAAATACCGATCCGTTACCAGCTAGGGTATTGATGAATCCTGCCAGTGCTCCGGCAAGAAAAAAAAGAGGGTAAAAGTACCAAGCTAAGTCCATTGTTCTTTTGAAAACTCAAAGGTAATTAATTCGAGATAGGAAAAAAGTGTTTTTCGGAGGAGCTGTCAACGGGTGTATGCTTTGTACGGTAAACCTAGTTGTAGGTTTTAAGTCAAGTAAATACATCTTAATGCATTCATTTCAATTAACTTTTCATCGTTCATAAGTTCATTTATTTCGAGTAATCTCATGCAATAGTTTTATTAATTTTAATTTCCTAAAATAGAAGCAATGAGATTATTACTGATAGGAATTTTTCTGTTCACTTTTACCCACAAAACATCAAACGCACAGCAGCAATTAGATCCTGCAATGGAATCTTATCAGAGAGCTCTGCAACATTACCATTCAGCTTCATACGGTAAATCCTATCAGATATTGTCGGGGCTAGAGAAAAAGATTGACGATCCTCAAAGCATTCTTGCGATTCATACGCATTATTATAAAAGTCGGTCAGCGATGCAGCTTTTTCATCACGACGCTGACTCTTTGATGAATCAGTTTTTAATGACCTACCCTAACAGCACCCTTTATTACGAGGCTTCAAGAAATTTAGCGGATTATTATTATCAAAAAAGAGCATACCACAAAGCTCTAGAGTATTACACAACGATTGATTCGATTCAGTTGGATAAAGAGTTTCGTGATCTCTATAAGTTTAATTTCGCCTACAGTTTGTTCAGTACAGATTCGATGAATGCCGCTGCTTCCTTATTTCACGATTTGATTTCTAGGAGATCTCAATTCAATAGCCCTTCAAAATATTACTTTGGATACATTGCCTATGTTGATGGCAATTATGCCACGGCAAAAAAACAATTCCAGGCATTGATTGATCAGGGCATGTATTTGGATGAAATTCCGCTTTACATCGTTCAAATGCTGCATGAACAAGAGGACTACGAAACGCTTATTTCTTTCGGTTTACCCTATGTGGATTCAACAGGTACAACATTTAATGAACTACACAAACTCCTTGCTGAAGCTTATTATCACCTTGGTGATTACAATCAATCAATTTATTTTTTCAGTGAAAAGTACTTGAACTTAGGCGGCCAATTGGATGATTATGGGTATTACCTTATGGGTCAAGCTTACTATAGAACCCAGGAGTATGCATTGGCAAGTTCAACCTTCAATAAAATTGTTGAAGCTGAAGATAGTTTAGCTCAAAACGCCTATTATCACTTAGCCAATTGTTATTTGGAGTTGGGAGACAAGCGTTCTGCTCAAAATGCTTTTGAGTCGGCATCGTATCATGACTTCAACCGTGCGATTACAGAACATGCACATTTTAACTTCGCCAAACTTTGTTATGAGTTGGGTTACCCGTATGCGGATCCGACGATGATTCTCCAAGATTTTATCAACGACTTTTCTGACTCTGAATATTTAGATGAAGCCTATTCCTATTTGGTCAACGCTTTTTTAACACACAAAGATTATTTCAGAGCTATAAAGTCCATGGAAAATAGTGGTTTGTCAAACATTCGTTTGCAACAAGCTTATCAGGAAGTGTCGTATTATCGTGCTGTGCAGCTTTTTAATGACGCCAATTACCAGAAAGCCATAGCGCATTTTGATAAAGCTTTGGTTCATAAGCACGACAAGACTTTTGAAGCGCTGTCTCATTATTGGAAAGCTGAATCTTACGATCGACTTGGAGATTTTGAAAACAGCATCAAATCCTATGAGAATTTTCAAAATTCAACTTTGGCTACAGGTCTGCCTGAGTTTCAATCCGCTTCCTATCACATTGCTTATGCAAACTTTAAGCTATGGAATTTTGGGCCTTCTGTAAAAGCTTTTGAGTCTTTTGCTGGAAACGCGAAGAAAAATGACATGCGTCTACATGATGCTTATGTTCGTATGGGAGATGCGAACTACATGCTTAAAAACTATGCGAAAGCCATCAGTTCCTATGAGAAATCGGTTGCATTATGGGGCGTAGATACAGATTATGCAGCCTATCAAATAGCTCTCGCCTATCAGCAGTTGGGTATGTATGATCGCGTGGTAGAGAGTCTTGTAGATTTTGAGGAGCAATACAGCAAGTCTTCCTATGTAGATGATGCATGGTATCGAATGGGGGAAGCCTTCATCAAACTTGAAAATCCTAAAAATGCACTGGCTATGTTCCAGAAAGTCGAAAAAGTTTTTCCAAACAGTCCGTATGCAGCGGATGCAAAAATGAAAACAGGCCTGGTTTTGTATCATTCAGAAGAATACATCCAGAGTATTGAGAAATTTAAATCGATCGTTTCAGATTATCCAGCAACGGCTATTGCCCGCGAAGCTATCAGTAATGCTCGAAGTGTATACGTAGATCAAGGTGATGTTAGAGCCTATGCCGATTGGGTTGAAACGTTAAGTTTTGTAAACATCAGCAGTTCATCTTTAGATTCTACGGCCTATGAATCTGCCGAGCTTCACTATTTGAAAGGTAATTTCAACAAATCTTTTAAAGGTTTTGAATCTTATATAAACGGTTATCCAAAGGGAGCCTTTAAGCTCTCGGCGCATTATTATTATGCAAACTCAGCTTTAGAGATCGGAGAGACAGATCAAGCTTTGGCAGCGTTTGAAGTGGTCGCGTCGTATCACAACAACGCATTTACATCTTCCGCATTAAAGCATACAGCAGAACTGTATCAGCAGAAAAAAATGTATGATAAAGCCCTCAAAAAGTTTCATCTACTTGACGAAATTGCCGAAACCGTAGAAGCTCAACTGTATGCCAAACAAGGCTTAATGGCTTGTTACTTTAGCCTTACAGAATATACAGATGCAATAGAACAAGCTCAACTGATATTGAATTCAGGTCGTGTAGATGAAAGCCTTATCTTAGAGTTAAATACCTTTGTTGCACGAGCTGCGTTTTTAGATTTAGATAGAGATTTGGCAGCTGAAAAGTATTTGGGAATTGAGCAGAATAGTCAAGGAGAATTGAAGGCTGAGGCAATGTATCACCTGGCTTATTTGGCTTTCTATGAAGGCGAACATACAAGGTCTAAAGACCTTATTTTTGAACAATCAAGATTATTGCCTCGTTATAAAAAGTGGTTGGGCAAATCATTCATCATATTGGCAAAAAATTATTGGGAAGAAGAGGATGTATTCCAGGCAACACATACTTTGGATCAGCTGTTATTGAATATCGATGATGCAGATGTTTTGAAGGAAGCCAAACGTTTAAAGGCTGAAATTCTTACCGAAGAAAATACCCAACAAGACTTGAGCTTAGGTTTGGATACACTTTTTAATCCCGACGCCATACCTTTAAAAGATTCCTTACCAACAACAGAAGAATAAAACCATGAAAAATAGTTTACGACTAGCCTTTTTTTGTTTCGGCATATTGCAGCTTCAAGCTCAAGAAAATTTAAATCAAGAAGTGATTGATGTGGTTAAAGACTTTCGCCCTAAAGTCATGGAGGCTACAAAAATTAAGTCGCAACCACTTTTTGTTGATACCAGTAAGGTGTCTGAAAAATTAAGTTACCAAATTCGATTTGAGGAATTTAGAGTAAAGCAGCAAACAGATTCTCTACATGCGCTACTTTTAAATCGTCCGATTCTGGACAACTTATTTCTCAAAGAAGCCACATTGGGGCTTGGGTCTCTCTTAAATCCGCACCTAGCTATTGATGTTAGTAACGGCAGAAGTACCCTGAATGTTTACCATGCTTACTTAAATTACGACGGTGCTTTATCCAGTCAAATACCGGTGATGGCTAAATTCAACAACCTAAGTTTTGGGGGGCTATTCAAACGACCTTTCGAAACATTTCATGTAAAATCGAATATTGCTCTTCATAGCATCAGTCGATTTGATTCTTCTGACCAAAAGCAGGTAACCACCGCACTCGGACTTCATACAGTTCTTCGTTTTAACGATACTTTATCGGTTCTTTTGCCGAGGACAGTTGATGTAACCACGAACTTGTTTTTGCATGAGGGTGGTGTCGCTGAGCGAAAGATTAAGTTAAGTTCGGCGCACGATAGAATTCATGTTCAAGGTTTAACTTGGCAATTGTTCAATACTTTGGGGATTCAGGCATCAGATGATTTTAATTATTTGCATTGGAAAACGAAAATGCAAACGTTTAAAAAAGTGGATCAATTTGATGTGAATATGGCTCTATGTATAGATGTTTTTGAAGGAAGCGTAAAGATGTTTCCTGAATTGAAAGCCCAATATCCACTGATTGATAAAGAGTTGTTTACTTATTTTGAGTTGGGCGGAGATCGTTCTCTCTATTCTTTGCGAGAACTTTACCTGCAAAATCCGTATTTGAAACTCATAGGAATGTCCAGTGAACTTTCTGGAGATTTGATGCCATCAAACACAAGCTACTTTACCAGATTGGGTCTGAACGGAAACCTTTTTAAAGGAGTTACCTATCAAGTATCTGCAAAAGCCAGTACATCCGATCAGTTCATGCAATTTGTACGTATTTCAGGAACTACTGAGGGTCTTTTTTCATCCATACATACCGATTACACGAGTTTAAACTCGCTTCAACTTCATGCAGAAATCGATGCCAAATGGAATGAAAAACTCCATTTTTGGCTGAAAGGAGATTACCATACATTCGATAAACATTTATCCTATGTGCCTGATATGGAGTTGGGTTTGTATGCGGTCTATCAATATGACAATCAATGGTCCGTTCGATCCTCTGTAAGGTGTTTGGGTACTCGTGAAGTTTTAGGTCTCGGTGAAGATCCGAATACGTCACTTGTCAAAGTTGAGGATTTACCCTCGGTCGTAGATTTTAATTTAATATTTAGTTTCGTTTACGACCAACAGATTGATTTTTACCTAGAGGCATTGAATCTTCTAAATGAAGATTTTATTCTTTGGGAGCAAAACCCTGTTTTAGGACGTCACCTTAACGTAGGATGCAAATACCGTTTTTAAGATTTAGCAGTTCGCGAGTCTATTTTTATGTACAAACAACGCTTAATAGCTTTTTTTCGACCTACTCTCTCGAGAAGTATTTGGAAATAAGCAAATTAATCCTTAGGTTTGAATTATAGATTGATCATATAATAATATTAAAATTAATAATCAGAATTTTAAAACCCACCGATTTTACGAAATCTTTTGTGTTATTCTTTCTTTTTTATTTTTTTAGAACAAGCCGTCTTTGTAGACTTTAAACACACATTTATTTTAATAAATTTTAATATTTAATTCTTAATATAATAATCTTTAAACCTCCCAAATGATGAAATCTCCTACCTAACTACAGTTTATCTATCATTTTCCTTAAACAACCGTGATTTCACCTAAATTTTAAGTGAATTCACCTATTGTGATACCTGTCTTAAGTGTTTAATTTTAAGACGCCACTATTTCATAAATACATTAATATAAATACATTAATTAAAATATTAAATATATGAAAAGTATATTGTTTTTCATTTTGTGCTTTTATTCTTTTTCTTCTCAGGCACAAAACAGCATAGAACCGTCTTTGGTACTTAGGTCTTCCATTAACTTGTCAGGCGTAGATCCCAGTAAAAACACGGAGCACCTCATCCAGCAAAGTACGGGTCAATCGAGCACCATTGGGAGCTATAAAACAGGCGCATATTTATTGAGTCAAGGTTTTGTACGATATGATGTTTGGGCAAAAATGGTTTCGTTTGAGGATGTTTTAGAATTGACGGCTAAAGTCTTTCCGAATCCCTTTGTTAGCGACCTAGCAATAGAGCTTTTAGAACCCGCTGAATCTGATGTTGAGGTTATCCTATTCAGTCCTTTGGGTCAGGAGTTGGAACGTTATTTTTTTCATGAAAATAAGGACATTCAAATTTCATTGTCGCATTTACCTTCAGCGAACTATTTTATAAAAATTGCAGCAAATAACAAACAAATGATACAACCGTTAATAAAAGTTAAATAAACTCTATAAATCCCTTAATGTTATGATAAATATAATACGAATTTTCACCATCGGTATGTTGTCATGTATCAGTACAGCTCAGGTCCATGCTCAAAGTTTTTACACAGAGTTTGGGGTCAATATTTTGGCTAAGATGAATTATCAAAGTTCAGAATCCATTCGTTCTGAATCTATGGGTAGTTCGATTCCACAAAAGCATTTTGAGTTTGGACTTAATTATCCGCTCACCTCAAGATTACATTTTTCCTTGGGTTTATCTAGCAATGCATACCGTTTTGAGAACCGACTTTATTTTGGTGAATTAGAATTGGGTGGGGAGACGAAGAGTCTGTACACCAATTCACTTTTTGAACTGGATTTTATGGGGGCGAATATGGGGTTTGAGTGGAATCTTTTGGAGCGAGCAGGTCTAAAGCTGTATACTTCCGGAAAAATTTCATACAATTCTATGAATCGAGGAACTCGTTCGGATCAGGTAATGAATGTTTCTGAGGACAACTTTTCCAATTTAAACCCCAACTTGATGGATGATGCGAATTTTAAAAAGTTGTGGTACAACCTTCATTTTGGATTTGGGCTTTCATACAATCTTAATTCTTTCATGGATATTTACACGCAGTATCATTACAACGCTCCACTTTCATCCGTAGAGACCGATAAAACAAATTACGATTTCAGTTCGTATGATATATCCGTAGGTTTTCTTTTCAACATTTCAAAAAGACTGAGGTGTTATCAAATGAGCTCGGCACCCAATCCTTTGACTCCACTTCTTAAAGCAAGTCATACCGAAACAGATAAATCTTCAGATTCACCGGAACAATCAGGTTTGTTAAATACAAGCTCATTTGCAATCGACTATCCTTATTTGTCTTTACAGTTTGATCGCAATGAAAATCCATTTCCTGAGGAAAAGGCTGCTTTGTTGTTAGAGGACTCAACGATTCGTTATACCCTCGTGGGCGATTACCCAACACTTAAAAAAATACTTCCATTGTGAAACTTAAATCCTTCAGAGATTTCTTCATAGAAAGAAGGGTTCCAAACAGCCAAATTTTAGTTTAATACGAACAATATAGGTCACAAAATGGTAGCGATACTATTAGAATAGAATTACAAAAATTAAATATATAGAGATGATGAAAATTATACACAAAAAAACAATGCTGATGTGGGTACTATCTTTATGCAGCATTTCGGGTGCATTTGCACAAACATTGGGGTTCAATTATCAAGCCATTATCAAGGCAGATCCCTCTAATAGTTTTGAATTTTACGGAGAAACGGTAAGTCTTAATTTTTTAGCCAGCAGCGATGTTGCCCTCCGATTTACCATTGTTAATGCATTGGGACAAAGTGATTATATTGAAGAGCATTACACAAGTACGAATGCTTTGGGAGAAGTCAATCTAACAGTAGGTTCTGGACGAGCCTCCCAAGGTACATTCCAAGCTATTGTGTGGGATGGTACTCAGAAGCAGTTATCGGTAGAAATTGATTATACCGCTACAGGGTCAGCTTATCAATTCAGTAATACCCAAGATCTGTTGTATTTACCCCATCCCATCAATACTTCGAGTTCTACTTTTATTGCTGACCTCAGAGATTCCATATCAGATATTCGATTTGATTTAACCCAAAATCAAACAGAAAGTAAATCAACAGATCAAGGACTGCAATATACCATGGATCTTCTTAGAGATGATGTTGCAACGAACAAATCGGACATTTCGAGTTTACAAACAGCGCAAACAACTCAGAATTCTGCTGAGGAATCAGCAGCCATAACCGCTGTTCAAGACGATGTGGATGCCAATGAAGCAGCAGCAAATACTGCGATAGCCCTCAAAGAAGACGCCGCGAACAAATC
>DLQO01000019.1:2943-36040 GCA_002478765.1 Flavobacteriales bacterium UBA7430 | reverse complement strand
GTGCTTAAAAAAGTGATGGACGTTAATTTTTGGGGTACGGTATATTGTACCCGTTACGCCTTAGCGAGTATTATTGAGAATAAGGGTTCCGTTGTTGGGGTTTCCTCAATTGCGGGCTATAAAGGTTTGCCCGGAAGAACGGGGTATTCGTCATCAAAGTTTGCCATGCATGGCTTTCTGGAGTCTTTGCGTTTAGAAAATTTGAGTCATGGATTGCATGTTTTAATTGCGTGTCCTGGATTTACAGCTTCTAACATACGTAACACGGCTTTAACGGGTGATGGAACCTCTCAGGGAGAAACACCCAGAGATGAGCAAAAAATGATGCAGCCTGAAGAGGTTGCCGCTTATATCGTTAATGCTGTAGTAAAGAGAAGAGATCGGTTGACATTGACCTTTAATGGCAAGCTAACCGTTTTGTTGAATAAGTTTTTCCCTAAGTGGGTTGATAAGTTGGTCTACAACCACATGCGTAAGGAAGTTGATGCCCCTTTTAAATGAAAGTTATACTTGTAGGATATATGGGCTCTGGGAAGAGTGTTGTGGCTAGTAAGTTAGCCGAACTACTCGGTTATCAATTCATTGATACCGATGAATGGATTGAGGCGAGAGCTTGTAAAACAATTCCTGATATTTTCTCTGAAGACGGTGAAGATGTCTTTAGACAAAAAGAAAAAGAATGTCTTGAATTTTTGATAGATCATGACGATGTGGTTTTATCCACTGGTGGAGGTATGCCCTGTTACAACCAGGCTATTGAGTTGATGGTTGAATTGGGTGAAACGATTTATTTAGATGCCAGTATCGAAACGTTAACATCTCGCTTGTGGACCGCGAAATCAGGAAGACCTATTCTCAAGAATTTTAAAGATAAAAATGAATTAAAAGTCTTTATTTCAAAACATCTTTCTGAGCGTGCAGACTGTTATCAAAAATCAAAGTATTGCATACGTGTTGACGATAAGTCTGTGGAGACCATTGCTCAAGAGATAAAATCAGCTCTTTGATTTAACGCGAAGTTTTTCAGTTTTTAGAATCCTTTTTATTCGTATCGTAAGGCTTTTATTGGGCTTACCTTTTCAATAAGTATCGATGGGATAATGAGCATGCTCATGCATATGATGATGCTGGAGATATTGATCATTGCCCAATTCTCTGGAGACATGAGGACGGGAAGTGATTTTACATAATAGTGCTCGGGGTCCAGTTGTATGGGAGCAAAAAAGTACTGTATCCCAATTAAAAAGAGCCCAATGGTGTTTCCAAGGATCAAGCCTTTACGAAGCAGGTAAAAAGCGTGATAAAGAAATATTTTTTTGATTGATATTTGAGTTGCACCTAGTGCTTTCAATAAGCCGATCATTTTTGTTCTTTCTAGTATGATGATGAGAAGGGAACAGATCATGTTGATGCAAGCTACGATGACCATGATCAGCAAGATGATAGCGATATTCATATCAAAGAGTTTGATCCAGTCAAAAATTTGCGAATAATTATCTCTAGCGCTTATGATGCGTGTATCGAACGGACTGTTGTTTTCAACTTCAGTGAGAACGTTCTGACTGTCATGTCCTTTTTTTATTTTAAGTTCTATGGCGCTGCATTGATTGTCAGACCAACGATTCATTTTTCTTAAATGTTGTTGGTCAACAAAGACATAATAGTCATCAAACAATTCGATACCTGTCTCATAAATACCTTCAATACTGAATTTTCGGACAAAGGGTTGGTTGTGGTTCTTTCCTTGAAAATAAAATAGGGCTTCTTGATTAACTCCCAGGCTTAGTTTCTGACTTAAGTTCTTTGAGATAACAACCTGATTGCTTTTTTTGGAATCAGAATACTTAGGATGCGTTCCGTCAATAATATGGTTCTGAATGAAACTCCAATCAAAGTTTTCATTGACGCCTTTTGCAATGATTCCTTCAAATTCGGTATCTGTCTTTATGAGACCATTTTTAGTGATTTGTGTTTGGATGCGCTCCACACCATCTATGTTGTGAAGTCTATGAATTAGAGCACTGTCAGCGACAATTGGAGCAACTTCCAAAGATTGATTTAAGTCTAAAACAGTTACTTGAATATCAGATGTAAATCCGGTAACTTTAGCACTGATTTTTTCTTGCAAACCTTTCCCGGTAGCAATCGCTAAAATCATAACTGTGATGCTTAAGCTTACCGCAGCAATGGCCATTTTCAAAATAGGTTTTGAGATGGAATGCTGAAGATTTTTTTCGGTGTGTAGGCGTTTCGCTACAAATTTTTCAAAATTCAAGTGGCTATGCTTTATCAATGTGTTTCCAAATATACTAAAATGAAGTTATTGATGGGCTTCATTCTTGTGATGCTATTTTCTTGCCAGGCCCAACAATCATCCGGTAACATGATTACTGGAGCAGCTCAAGTAAATAGTTATTTACCTCTTTTGAAAGGTAAAAACATTGCTGTTGTCGCAAATCAAACCTCTGTGGTTGATGATATTCATTTGGTGGACACTTTACTTGCTCGATCTGTAGCGATAACTAAGGTATTCGCTCCTGAGCATGGTTTCAGAGGTGCTGCAGATGCAGGTGCGGCGTTTGGTCATACAACAGATCTAAAAACAGGAATTCCAATATTATCCCTTTACGGGAAAACCAAAAAACCGACGAAAGCATTTTTAGAGGGTGTTGATTTGATAATTTTTGACATTCAAGATGTGGGGGCTCGATTTTACACTTATATTTCTACATTACATTACGTTATGGAAGCATGTGCAGAAAATTCCATTCCGTTGTTGGTCCTAGATAGACCAAACCCCAACGGTCACTATATGGATGGCCCTGTTTTAGATACGTCCTACCAATCCTTTGTTGGAATGCATCCGATTCCTATCGTTCACGGGATGACTCTTGCGGAGTATGCTCAAATGATAAATGGAGAATTTTGGCTACGTGATTCTTTACAATGTATGTTGAAGTTACAGCCGATGTTGAATTACAGTCGATACAAGCCTTACACTTTGCCTATAAAACCCTCGCCAAACTTACCCAACTCTCAATCTGTTTCTTTATACCCTTCTTTGTGTTTTTTTGAAGGAACAGATGTTAGCGTTGGAAGGGGTACTTTAAAACAATTTCAGGTGATTGGCTCTCCAAAATTAGATTCGTGTTCATACGTTTTCACTCCGATATCTCGTGATGGGGCGAAATTCCCTAAACATGAGAATGCTGTATGCTGTGGCTGGAATCTTAGTAGTTTCAAACCCGAGGATGGAATTCATTTGGATTTTCTGATTGAGTGTTATCATCAGTATAGTTCCAAAGGTGTTGCGTTTTTTAATTCCTTTTTTGACAAATTAGCTGGGTCAAACAAGTTGCGTATCCAGATTGAATCTGGATGGACATCAAATCAAATCAAAGACAGCTGGAAAGTTGGATTGGAGCACTTTAAAAATAAAAGAGCCAAGTATTTAATTTACCCTTAAGTTGCCAACAACAAGTTGAAGGGATTTTAGCCACAAGTGTTTGCCAAAGGCTAGGGGGCTTCAGATCAAACGTAACATTTCTTTCATCACATCTTCAGAATCCCAAATCTGATCGATGTTTGGTTTACTCATGATTGTTTGCATCAGTTTTTCTTGTTTCATACCGATGACCCAGGCATCAGCGTAAGAAATATTTGTAAAGCTAACCATAGAGTAGAGCGGGATCCATTTGTCGGGATACCGTTGTGTGAATTTCTGTTCTATTTTTTTCTGTAGTAAGAATTCAGCTTGGGCTGTTTTGTCACGCATGACAATGAAGTTGTGCATGGAAAGATCTTGGACTCCGTCTCCATTGGGTTTACGTACTCTCGAATATTCTTCAAAACAAGTTTTGAAGTTGTTGTTGTGTTTGTCTAGCAATTCATCCAGTACTCTACAATCTTCGAATCCAGCGTTCATACCTTGTCCGTAAAAAGGTACCGTGGCATGGGCTGCATCTCCGATTAAAACGGTTTTATCTTTTACGTGCCATGGGAAGGTTCGCATGATGGCCATTGAAGAAGTTGGGTTTGCAAAAAATTGTTCGCATAAATCCGGAATGAGAGGAACTAAGTCCGGGAACGTTTTCTCGAAGTACTCTTGAACATCTTTGTTTGTGTTGAGCTCTTCAAAGGAATTGTCTCCTTCGTATGGTGCAAATAAAGTGCAGGTATAACTGCCGTCTAAATTGGGAAGCGCTATGAGCATAAAGTTGCCTCGAGGCCATATATGTAAGGCGTTTTTCTCCAGTTTGTGAGTTCCATTGGTGTGGGCTGGAATGACTAATTCTTTGTATCCGTGCTCGATGTATTGTTGAGAGTATTGCTGCCTACTTCGTTTAAGCATTTGACTCCGAACAGCCGAAAAGGCACCGTCAGCACCTATTATTAAATCAGAATTAATGGAGATTTTTTCCTTCGAATTTGTGTGCTCGAAGGTGGCATTTCCAGTGTCAAAGTCAACGTCTTTACATTTTTGATTGCAATGAATTTCAACACCTAATTTCTCAGCCATTTCCATCAAAACTAAATTCAGTTTTGATCGGGAGACTGAGTAGATTGCTTGACCGGGGTTTCCGTAGGCTTGTTCAGATAACTCTCCATGTACATCGTGCATGATTCTTTTGTACATGGGAATTGCTATCTTTTCCACATTTTCGGCTGCACTTACTTTTTTCAGAGCTGACCAACCTCTTTCTGATAGAGCCAAGTTGATAGATTTTCCAGCAGTAATTTTAGCCAATCGCAAGTCATCTCTTCTTTCGTAGATGGAGGTTTGGAAACCTCTTTTTTGCATATATAGTGCGCACAGTGATCCAACCAATCCAGCCCCGGCGATGGTTATTTTTCTTTTCATAAGCTGGAGGTTAATAGGTTGTAAAATTTATACACATCGGAATAACTGTTGTATAACGGAACGGGTGCAATTCGAATGACATCGGGTTCCCGCCAATCTGCAATAACCCCTTTTTTTGTGAGCTCATCAAATAGAATTTTGTTTCCTTTTGTTACTTGAATGGAAACTTGACAACCTCTCTTTTCGGGTGTGATGATCTTTATTTTATCGGAATCGATGGTTTCTAACAATTCGATGAGGTAATTTGTTAGATTTTTTGATTTTTCAATTAATCTGTCCATACCTGCTTCCTTAAAAATACTTAAGGATGCACGTATAGCAGCTAAGGATAAAATGGATGGATTACTAAGCTGCCAACCTTCAGCAGTAGGTATAGGTTCGAAATCATCAGGCATTTGAAATCGATTTTCTTTGTTGTGTCCCCACCAACCTGCAAACATTGGTAAATTACTTTTGTGATGTTTTTCATGAATAAAGGCACCCGCAATCGATCCTGGACCAGAGTTTAGGTACTTATAGGAACACCAAACAGCAAAGTCAACGTTCCAATTGTGAAGTTTTAGTTTCACATTACCTGCGGCATGAGCTAAGTCGAAGCCTACGTAAATATGTTCTTTATGTGCTAAGTTTGTTAGTGTTTTCATATCGAAAACTTGTCCCGTATAATAGTTGACACCACCCAGCATAAGTAGTGCAATTTCATCTCCATCTTCAGCAATTATTTTGGCAATATCTTCAGTTCTTAGCGTATCTTCTCCTTTTCTAGGTTTGATTTTCACAAGACTATCCTCGGGCTTGTAGCCGTGGTGTTTAATTTGTGATGTTATCGCATATATGTCAGAAGGGAAAGCATCTGCCTCAATAAGGATTTTATGTTTTTTTCTTGTAGGTCGATAAAATGAAATCATCATCAAGTGAAGGTTTACCGTCAGAGAATTCATGGCAATGACTTCCGTTGGTTTAGCTCCTACAATTTCACTGAAGCCCTCGCTGAGGAACTCGTGGTAAGGCATCCAAGGATTTTTAGCATTAAAATGACCTTCAACACCCAGTTCAGCCCAATCGGTTAGTTCTTGGTCTAGGTAATCTCTCGTGCGTTTCGGTTGAAGCCCCAAAGAGTTTCCACATAAATAAATTAATTCATGTCCATTTTCATCTACAGGGATGTGAAATTCCTTTCTAAAGGAATTTAGAGGATCTTCTTGGTCGAGTTGTATTGCAAACCCTTTTGTGTACTTAGAGTTCATTGATTTCAAAAAGAATTGGTCTGCTTGGTGCAGCATCAGAAACAAAAGCAGGGATTTGTATGGTCAGTAAATAATGACCGTCTTGAATTTGATTGTCTACAAAAATCATTTCCGTAATGGTTTTGTTCTTTGTTTTTGGGTTGAATTGTTTGCACGTAGTATTCCAGAAGGCATTGTGAGCGGATAAAATACCATCATCCAATAATCGGTCAACGGATGGTGTATCTACAAGCAGGTGGTTTACTCCGCGCTCGTGTATGTATTCCATAGCATCTATAGAAAAAAAGGGTGTGTTTTTTTCAAGGTAATCTTGTGATTTTTTTTCTTTGAGATTGGGCACTGTTCTTATGATCAATCCTTGCAAAAATTCATCAGGTACATCTTTCAGTTTTTCTACCAATTCTTCTTTTGTGATCAATAGATCACCCTCATTCAATTTAGGCAGGTATCTTTCGGATGTCTTTTGCGCATTTATTGAAATCAAATGAGCAGGGATCATAAGATCATTTAAAGATGACAACAGGGCTACTCGTTCTTTTGTTAGGTGTCCGATACATTCTGTATGTGTCCCATTGCAATGAGGGGTTATGTGATATGTTTCGAAATTACATACGCCTCCTTTGCGGGTATCTCCAATAAATTCGTCATTTGAGTATGGTGTAGACGTAGCTCGATCTACTCCATATGTATTAGGTTGTTTACCGTTAAATAGGAGCGGAATAGAAAGATCCTTACCCTCAGAAAAGTCAACGAGATACTTGTTGTTTTTAATGATAATCTCTCCTTTCATCTATGTAAAGTCTGATTCTTTCATGTTCAGCCAGTCTAGGGCATTCCTAGAGAGTAGTTTTTCTTTTATGCTTGAAGTAAACGGTGCATTGTGAATCAAATTACCGGGTTCTTGTTCTCCTAGTGGAAAAGGGTAATCTGTTCCGAGAGCGACCTTGTCTTCTCCCACTAAATCTACAATATATTTTAATATTTTGTCGTCATGAACCAAGCTGTCTAGCCAAAATTTCCCAAGATAATCTTTAGGGTTTACATTGTTGTCTAATGCCACAAGGTCGGGCCTCACGTTAAAACCGTGTTCTATTCTTCCTATCGTGGCAGGAAAAGATCCTCCGCCATGTGCAAAGGCAACTCGCAATTTTGGAAACTTCTGAAATACGCCACTAAAAATCATTGAGCAGATGGCAAGTGAAGTCTCCATTGGCATCCCAACCAACCAGGACAACCAGTATTTATCCATTTTTTCTTTAGCCATCCACCACCAAGGATGCACAAAAAGAGCCATATCTAAATCTTCACAAGCCTCATAAATAGGGAAAAATGATGCTTCACTGAGGTTTAAATCATTAACATGAGATCCAATTTGAACACCTTTCATTCCTATGGATTTGCAACGTTCTAATTCCGCAATGGCCAACTTAGTGTCTTGCATGGGGATGTTTCCAAGGCCAACAAATCTATTGGGCGATTTGTCAACGACTTTCATCAAATCATCATTAATGAATTTTGAAATTTCAAGACCGTCTTTTGGTTTGGTCCAGTAGGAAAACATTACCGGAACTGTAGATAAAACCTGAACATCAATGTTATGATGATTGCAATCATGAATTCTTGCTTTGGGGTCCCAGCAATTAGATTCTATTTCTCTAAAGAATTGGTCATTCATCATCATTTTTGCACAACAAGGCTTGTGATGTTCCAATTGAATAAATTCACCGTATCCAAATTTCTTGTTAAAATTTGGTATTTCCCGAGGTAAAATATGGGTGTGTATATCGACCGTAAACAGTTTTTTCATTCAATTATGCAAATCGTTTATCTATATCCATTGTGGTGTTACATTGACTACAAGTTCTTAGGTCTTTGGATTCATAAAATTCTTTGAATCTTGGTTGGAAATCTTTCTCAACATTATTCAGTTCAAAGCGAACGCTGTGAAGCAGGTTGTTGCAATGATCACAATACCACTCTAAGCCATCTTTTTCTCCATGGTTTCGATGTACTTCAATAACCAAGCCAACACTGTTTGTTGGGCGAATGGGGGAGTGAGGGACTTTTGCAGGCAAAAGAAAAATTTCGCCCTCTTTTATTGGAATGTCTAAAGCTTTACCCTCTTCTTGTATCTTTAGGGTTATGTCGCCTTTGACTTGATAAAAAAACTCTTCCGTTTCGTTGTAATGGTAATCCTTCCTTTGGTTTGGTCCACCAACAACCATAATGATGAGGTCGCCAGATTCCATGTATACACATTTATTCCCCACAGGTGGTTTCAAGAATTCCTGATTGTCTTTAATCCACTTTTGGAAGTTGAATGGTTTTGTAATAGGCATAAAGGCTTTGTTTATAATGATGCAATCACTTTCAGTTCAATAGCTATTGGCGTGGGTAGGCAATTTATTTCTACGGTTGTCCTGCAAGGTTGGTTATCTTTAAAGTAACTCGCGTAAATTTTATTGTACGTATTAAAGTCGTCTTTCATATTTGTAAGGAAAACGGTAACATCGATAATTTTATCCCACGACGAACCTGCATCTTCTAGGATGTATTTTATGTTTTGAAACACGGAGTGGCATTGTTTTTCAATATCGTAAGCGATGATGTCTCCACTTTCATTAAGGGTAACACCAGGTATGATTTTAGAACCAGCAACTCTGGGTCCCACACCCGAAAGAAACAGTAAATCTCCTTGTTTACGCGCATGAGGGTACAATCCTACAGCCTGGGGGGCTCTTTCGCTGTTGTATTTTTTCATGTCCATGCTTTTAAATTTTCACACATACATTTTTCGGCTCTGTAAAAAACTGCAGGGATTTAAATCCACCTTCCCTTCCTAATCCGGATTGTTTCATCCCGCCAAAGGGGATTCGTAGGTCTCTTGTAATCCATGTGTTTATCCAAACAATCCCAGCATCTATGTTTGCTGCTACTCGGTGTCCTCTTCCGATGTTTTCTGTAAATATACTTGCAGAAAGGCCATATTTTGTGGCGTTAGCCATTTCAATAACTTCTTCTTCCGTTTCAAAAGGAATCAAGCAAACTACCGGTCCAAAAATCTCCTCTTGATTGATGGTGCAGTCGTTTGAAAGACCTTCAATTACCGTTGGACGAATGTAGTATCCGTTTCTCAATTCTCCTCCGAGAATTGCTCGTTCTCCACCAATAAGTATTTTCCCTCCTAATTTTTTTGCTTCTTCAATCTTTCCTAAAACTTTTTTCATGTGAGTTTCAGAGACCATGGCACCCAGATCATTTTCATTTGCTTTTGGGTCTCCTACTTTAAGTGCAGAAACCTTTTGAACAAATGCGTCTTTAAATGAATGATATATTTCTTTTTGGATGAATAGCCTTGATCCACAAAGGCAGATTTGTCCTTGATTTGAAAAAGCGGCCTTTGCAGCCATATCTATAGCTTGATTGAAATCGGCATCGGCAAATACAATGTTGGGATTTTTTCCGCCGAGTTCTAATGAGGTTTTTTTAAACATGGGTGCGGTTAGTGCAGCTATGTGTTTTCCAGTTTGAGTTCCTCCTGTAAACGAAATGATTGGTGTGTCAGGATGAGTGGTTAAAGGGTCGCCTACTTTTGAACCGTAACCATGTACAATATTTAAGACTCCTTTCGGAAATCCTATTTCGATACATATTTTACTGAGCAGAAAAGCGGTCATTGGAGTAATCTCAGAGGGTTTTGCAACGACTGTATTTCCTGTCGCAAGGGCAGGTGCTATTTTCCATGTAAGAAGGTATAGGGGAAGGTTCCAAGGGGAAATACATGCAGCTACGCCAATCGCTTGTCGCGAGGTGTAATTTAATGCATCACCGTCCATTTCGTGAAGCTCTGAGTGATCGTGCAATATGGCCGTGGCAAAAAACCTGAGGTTTGTTGAGGCTCTAGGTATATCAACGTTACGAGCCTGAGTCTCGGTTTTTCCATTGTCTCTACTTTCAGCCCGAATTAATTCCTCAGAATTTTCCTCAATGGCATCAGCCAATTTCAGAAGTAAATTAGAACGTTCTTGTTTGGGTGTTTTACTCCAAGACTTAAAAGCTTCTTTTGCGGCTCCGACAGCTAGTTTAATGTCACTTTCATCACTGTCAGGTACCCAAGAGTAAACAGAGCCATTTGATGGGTTGTAATTCTCAAAGTAAGAGCGATTACTGGGTTCAAGCAGTTCCCCGTTTATGTAATTTAGAATTTTTTCCATTTATAAACATGCTGTTCTTCCTCCATCTACTGGAAGATTAATTCCATTTATGTAAGCCGCTGCAGGAGAGCATAAGAATGCAACTGCATTGGCCGTTTCAGAAGCTTCGCCAAATCGTTTTGCAGGTATGGACGACTTCATGTTTTTAATTACTTTTTGTTCAGAGATTGCTTCGTTTTTTGCTTTTGATGCAATCAGAGATTTTAATCTACTCGTATCCGTAAATCCCGGAAGAATGTTGTTCACTGTTATCCCGAACGCTCCTAGTTCTAGAGACAGTGTTTTCGCCCAATTTGCTACTGCAGCTCTTATGGTGTTGGAAACGCCCAGCCCAGGAATAGGAGATTTTACAGAGGTTGATATGATGTTTACAATACGACCATAACCTTCATTTTTCATGCCAGACATCACTTTTTGGACGAGAATCTGATTGCAGATCACATGCATTTTAAATCCCTCTTCAAAAGACTCAATGGCTGCATCTGTTATGGCACCTGCCGCTGGACCGCCTGTATTATTGACAAGGATGTGAAATACATCATCAAGGCTTTGCAATTTTTTTTCTAATTCAATCGTGTTTTTGAAGTCTACAGCAAGGTAAGAGTGAGTTTGCCCCTTTGAGGTGTCCAGGAGGTATAGGTTTTCTTTTAGCTTGTCTTCATTTCGAGCAATTAGCGTGATGTTTGCTCCAAGTTTGGCAAGTTCAATTGCGCTGGCTTTCCCAATACCTTCGGTACTTCCACATACGATTGCATTTTTATTGTTTAATTCTATCTCCATTTGTCAGTGAAATTAAAACCCAACTGTTCTTTGACATTTTTCGGTAATTCGGGAGCATATGACCTAGAAATCATAAGTGTAGATATATTGGCAATGTCAGTAAATAATTTATGTTGATCTACAGTCTTTTTCAAATATCCTTGCCCGGAAGACCCTCCAGTTCCTATTTTTTGCCCTAATGTTTTCTCCACCATTTGAACATGTCTAAATCTCCAAGAAGCTATTTGATGATCGAGCTCTACTAAATTCTTTAAAAATTTAGATGGTAAGTGTAGAATAGGTTGCTCACGATATAAATTGATTAGTAGCGCCGACATTGTTGCTTTGTAGGATAAGGATGTTTCCCCATTTTCTATTGCCTTTTGGTGTATGTTTTCGTCAAAGACACGCTCAAAATATTTTCTATTTTCTTCAATCATTCGGATTCTGAGCGCCTTATCATCGTCAGAAAGTAGTGGAGAGTTTTTTATATTAGAAGACTCTTTATTCATCATTTCATTGACAACAGTTTCATATTTCTCAATGAAATCAAAGCCCTTCATGTTTAAGAATGGGATTCGCTCCAACCATTTCTCAACAAGTTTGAATAGAGATTCACTGTCCTCTAAAGTTAGAATTTCTTTCTTTTTAGCTCCTTCAAATTCGTTGTGGTATGGACAGCCTCCTAGTTGATGTCTGTCTTTTATTTTGAGGCCTAGCATCAGCTCTAATTTTCGGAACTGGTGGGATTGAAAGCCTGAAGCCGGAGACAGATGATGTCGAAAGTCCAAAAAGTCGGCAGAAGTCATGGTTTCTAGCACATCAATTTGTTGCACCAATACATTTAAGATTTTATTGACACGTTCAATTCTAGAAACGATGATTCCAATATTCTCTTCATTGATTTTTTCTTGCTTGAAAAGGTTCATGATTGAGCCTATTTCATGTATAATCTGTTTAAACCACAACTCATAGGTCTGATGGATGATGATGAAAAACATTTCATCATGAGCAGCTTCTTTTCCTTCACCACTTATTGGATGCTGCGCATTGAGAATCTTGTCAAGCTCCAAATAATTTATGTAGTGAACGGATGGTTTTTTTTCTGACATCTGCAAACTAATTTTAAAGTAAAAGTAAAGTTATTTTTAATTATACAGTCAGCTATTCGGTATTATTAAGGCTATAGATTCTATTTTAACATTTGTAGTAATTTGTGAGAGAAGTCTATCCCCTCAATGATTAAGGTGTTTTTGAAGATGTTTTTCAGGCTAATGCAAAGGATTTTTAGCGATAAATTTCTTGTACTATTTTCTTTTTTATTCTCCGAACAATACTATATTTTTGCAACTTAATTTATAAGAAACAATAATGAATTTACACGAATACCAAGGTAAACAAATACTCAATAGTTATGGAGTAGGAATTCAGCGTGGAAAAGTTGCTTCGACTCCTGAAGAAGCAGTTCAGGCAGCGAAACAATTGACAGAAGAAACCGGAACAAGTTGGCATGTAATTAAAGCCCAGGTTCATGCAGGTGGACGTGGTAAAGGCGGTGGTGTTAAATTGGCTAAAAACTTAGATGAGTTAAAATCTCATGCTGAAAATATCTTGGGAATGCAGTTGGTAACTCCACAGACCTCTGCGGAAGGTAAGACTGTACACCAAGTGTTGATTGCTGAAGATGTTTATTACCCGGGTGAATCTGAGACTAGTGAAATATACATGTCCGTTCTTTTGAACCGATCGACGGGTAGAAATATGATTATGTATTCTACTGAGGGTGGTATGGATATCGAGGAGGTGGCAGATAAAACACCTCATTTAATATTTACAGAGGAGATTGATCCTGCTATAGGTTTGTTGCCTTTTCAATGTCGTAAAGTAGCTTTTAACCTCGGTTTAGAAGGAAAAGCATTCAAGGAGATGACGAAGTTTGTTTCGTGTTTATACCAAGCTTACGACGGCGCCGATGCTTCACTCTTTGAAATTAATCCTGTACTGAAAACATCAGATGATAAAATCATAGCTGTAGATGCAAAAGTTTCTATTGATGACAATGCGCTATATCGCCACAAAGACTATGCAGCAATGCGCGATGTTCGTGAGGAGGATGCCGCTGAAGTTGAAGCTGGTGAGTACGGTCTGAATTATGTAAAGTTAGACGGGAATGTAGGATGTATGGTTAATGGAGCCGGTTTAGCTATGGCAACCATGGATATTATTAAACATGCCGGTGGAAATCCAGCAAACTTTTTGGATGTTGGTGGTACAGCAGATGCTGCACGTGTAGAACAAGCTTTTAGGATTATCTTAAAAGATGACAATGTAAAAGCACTTTTGGTTAACATTTTTGGAGGTATCGTTCGTTGTGATCGTGTAGCTCAAGGAGTTGTTGATGCATACAAAAATATAGGTGAGATTAACGTTCCTCTAATTGTACGTTTACAAGGGACGAATGCTGCAGAAGCTAAGAAGTTGATTGATGACAGTGGTTTAGAAGTACATTCTGTTATTCAGCTTCAAGAAGCTGCTGATAAGGTTGCAGAGGTCTTGGCTTAGTCCGTTACCTCTCGAAAAAAGTTAAGGAGTCGTTAGACTCCTTTTTTTTTGACAAAAATCTACTTAATTCTATGGTTTAAATATTTTGTATTTTGCGTATATAATGTGAGCTATGAAAAAAATACTAGTTGCAAATAGAGGAGAGATAGCTTTGCGTGTTATGCGTTCGGCAAAGGAGATGGGCGTTAAAACCGTTGCGATTTTCTCAGAGGTAGATCGATGTGCACCGCATGTCAAGTATGCAGATGAAGCTGTATGTATAGGTCCAGCTCCTTCTAGTGAATCCTACTTGCTAGGTTCTAAAATTATTTCTATAGCTCTAGATCTAAATGTTGATGGCATTCATCCGGGTTATGGTTTTCTCTCTGAGAATCCAGAATTTGCACAGTTGGTCCTCGAGGCGGGTATTGAATTTATTGGCCCATCACCTGAAGCAATTGCTCTTATGGGTGATAAATTATCTGCGAAAGCCTTGGTGAAAGCTTACGACATACCCATGGTTCCTGGGACAGATGAAGCTATCCAGAATGTTCCTGAAGCAAAAAAACGTGCCAAGGAAATAGGGTTCCCTATTTTAATCAAAGCTTCTGCTGGAGGAGGAGGGAAAGGTATGCGAATTGTGAATCGCGAAGATGATTTTGAGATTCAAATGAAATTGGCCGTTAGTGAGGCCGTTTCAGCTTTTGGAAATGGCGCTGTTTTTATTGAAAAGTATATTGCATCACCACGTCACATAGAGATTCAAATTTTAGCCGATAAGCACGGAAATGTGGTTCACTTATTTGAACGTGAATGCTCCATTCAGCGCAGGCATCAAAAGGTTGTGGAAGAAGCACCGTCTTCAGTACTCTCAGAAGATTTGCGTAACGAAATGGGACAATGTGCCATAAATGTTGCTAAATCATGCGGTTATGTGGGTGCTGGAACCGTTGAGTTTTTACTTGATGAAGATAAAAAATTTTACTTTTTAGAGATGAATACCCGTTTACAAGTTGAACACCCCGTTACAGAAATGATTACGGGTGTTGATTTGGTAAAGCAACAAATTCGTATTGGAAGGGGAGAGCGATTGGCTTTTAGTCAGAATGATTTAAAGATATCCGGTCATGCTATAGAGGTGCGGGTATATGCTGAAGATCCGCATCATGATTTCATGCCCGATGTTGGGGTTTTAAAAAGTTACAAAAGACCCGGTGGCATTGGTGTTCGAGTTGATGATGGTTTTGAAGAGGGTATGGAGGTTCCGATACATTATGATCCAATGATTTCAAAATTAATTACCTACGGAGAGAATCGAAAGGAGTCTATTGATAGAATGCGTCGCGCTATATCTGATTATCAGGTAGTTGGAGTATCTACAACGTTGCCTTTTGGAGCTTTTGTCATGGATCATCCCGCATTTGTTTCTGGTGATTTTGATACACATTTCTTGAGTAAGTATTTTACGGGGAAATCAATTCCCTCCGCATCTAAAGAAGAGAAAGAAGTTGCTGCATGGTTTGCTGCGAAATTAATAAATGATCATAGCACTGCTTCGATGATTGTAAATGCATCCGTAGAATCTCAATGGAGAAAAAATAGAAAGTAATGGCTAAGAAAATAAAAAATCAATCCATTTCCATATCCAATCGAAAAGCAAGATTTGAATATGAATTGTTGGATGTATTTACTGCGGGTATGCAGTTGCAAGGAACAGAGATTAAATCATTACGAGAAGGTAATGCTAATTTGGCTGAGGCTTTTTGCTATGTGCAAGATCAAGAGGTTTGGGTCACGGGTCTGTACATTGCAGAGTATAGTTATGGTTCTTACATGAATCATGAACCCAAACGTATTAGAAAACTTTTATTGAATAAGAAAGAAATCTCGAAAATAGAATCATCATTACAAGATGTGGGTGTAACACTTGTTCCGTTGAAGTTATACATCAATGCAAAAGGATGGGCGAAAATTGAAATTTCACTGGGTAGAGGGAAGAAGTTACACGATAAGAGGGAAGATCTCAAGCAGAAGGATGATCAGCGACAAATGGATCGTGCATTAAAGCAATACAAGTAAAGTAAAGACATAAAAAAAAGGGAGCCAAGCTCCCTTTTTTTTATGTTGTAACAATCGGTATTGATTATAGTGAGAAACCAAAGGTTAGGAATACGTTTCCAGCATCTGGGTTAACAATCAATGAAGAGTTTACTGGTAAACTGTAAGTGCTGCTCAATTGAATGTCTCTTTCTAAGCTGATTCCAACGTTTACAAGGCCATCACCATCTGTTCCGTAGAATCCGTCATCGTCACCCATTACACCACCTACAAATAATGAGAACTGGTCTGCAGCATAGCTCGCTTCAATGTAGGTTTCTCCTTCGTTAGTTCCGCCAACATTGCTAGCCGCCATTAATGATATGGCATCTGTTACAGCTACGCTTACTGCAGCTTCATACAGGTGACCTGTGTGGTCAGCATCAAGATCTAAGTAATCTTGACCAGCTTGACCAGCCTTAGGGAAGTAGTAATCCGTAACCGATACAGAAATTGCATCTGTTATTGCGTAAGAAATGTAAAGATCCACTTCTTGAGCGCTGTTGGTACCACCTAAAGAGTAAGCACTCCATGCACCTACGGCCAATTTACCGTTTGTGTATTCAACGCTTGGTTGTAAGCTTGCGCTTTCACCACCTAATTGCGCTCCTCTCCATACGTAACGAGATTGAACGTCTGCTCCAAAACTAAAGTCTTGTGCATTCACACCAAAAGTGCAAGCTAAGAACAAAAATAGAATTGTCTTTTTCATGATAAATGAATTTAAGTTAAAGTTTGTTTTTTTTGCTGATGACAATTTCAGTAAAATTTGTGGTCGTAGTCGTGCAAACGATTCACCTTATCAACATTTTGGTGTTGAAAAGGGTGTTTTGGTTAGTTGTAGTAAGGTTTTAAGGGTATGTTAGCAACCCTTTAGTCGAGGTGATTATACAGGCGTTTATGACTATTTGTTCTGTTTTGTTAATTTGAAAATTACTGAATTTTGTCAAATACGCTACTCACTGTTTGTTTTTTAGCATGGGAACAAAGCGAAAATGGCGCTGATTAAAGTTGTCAAATTCCACTTTTTCGAACTCTTTTTCATTGGTTTTTACAACGAGTGTCATTATTTGTTCTTCGGAACCCAAAGGAATCATCATCAGACCTCCTATCGTTAGTTGTTTAAACAGTTCTTGGGGGATTTCGGGAGCGCCCGCTGTTACAATGATTTTATCAAAGGGTGCTTTAGCTGGGAGACCAAGATATCCGTCGCCATAATGTAAGTGGGCTTTAATTCTCATTTTATTGAGAATTAATTTTGCTTTGTGATGCAGAGCGTGTTGCCTCTCGATAGAATAGACGCTTGCTCCTAAGTGATAGAGTACAGCTGTTTGGTAGCCACACCCAGTACCAATTTCAAGAATCTTATCACCTATTTTGATATCCAGCATTTCAGATTGAAACGCAACCGTATAAGGATGGGATATCGTTTGTTCCTCACCAATAGGGAAAGCTTTATTTTGATACGCAAAGTCTTCGAAAGAAGAGTCTAGGAAGAAGTGACGAGGCACTTTAAGCATCGCGCCCAATACTTTTTTTGATTCAACACCCATGGTGCTTAGCTCTTGTATGAGTTTTTTTCTTCTGCCTTGGAGCCTTATGCTGTCTGATAAATTCATCTTGGCGAATCTATTAAAATGTATCTTGTGAACAAAAATAAAACAGAGCTTTATCGTCAGTCGGTTTTTTTAGTCATCTGCATTTCTTGGGAGTTTTTTAAGCGTCAATTTTTATACGATGTAGATTTATCAGTTCGTGGTTTTGCTAGATAAGGTTCCTAAAACGAAAGGCGTTGCCATTGGAATTGCATACATTTGTTATCATCTACAATATGTAGTTTTCGATAACGTTAGTTGAGTGTTGCGATTTACACGGGTGTACAATATGTCATTGATAATAATGAGAGAATGGTTTAAATATTTTGTAAGAACTAAAGCCATGTTGGCTTTCACCTTGATGCTTTTGATTTTTAGCAACTGCTCAAAAGAGCAGTTTAATGCAGAACGGCCTTCTTATTTACATATTTCTTCAATCAATCTTCAAACAGAAGTTTTTCAAGGAACTGACTCTCATAAGATAACGGATGCTTGGGTTAATATGGATGGACAATTTTTGGGGGTGTTTGAACTTCCGGCGACGATTCCTATTTTAGCTGAGGGTTTTCATGATTTCACTATTTATCCGGGAATTAAGGCTAATGGTATTTCTGCGACTCGTATTCGCAATCCTTTTTTAGGAGTTTGTGTGTTAAATTCTATCGAACCAAATACGCCCTCCTTGGATACAAATCGTATTCATCTATACAGAGACCAGGTTGTATCGGTAAATGCCACGACATATTATTCTGCGGAAACTGAATTTTTGATGATTGAGGACTATGAAGATGATGAAGCAGCTTTGGTGCTTTCTCTTGGGGAAGACTCCAGCGATGTAATGATAAATTCAGAGGTTTTTTTAGAAGGTGATAATTCGAGTTTGGTAGTGACTTTAGATGCAGAAAATCCCTTTTTCGAAATGCTTAGCTCTGAGTTGGTGTCCTTAGATAAACTATACAAACCAACCATGTTGGAGTTGAATTATAGATGCGATCAGTCTTTTAAAGTTGGACTCGTTGTCAAATCTCCAGCATCTGATTTTCTGAGAAGATATGAATCCCTTCAAGTTAACCCCAGTATTGATTGGAATAAAATTTATGTTCACATGACGAACCAAGTGGTTTTAGCGAATTCATCAGATGAATTTGGGATTTATATAAGAGCACATATGTCTGATACTTCAGAAACAGCATCTTTTCATTTTGACAATATTAAATGGCTTCACATAAATAATGAATAAAAAAATACAAGTTTTAAAGTACTTGATGGTAGATGCTTGTGCATCTGCCTTAGCTTGGTTCTTGTTTTATGCATACAGGAAAATTGTGTTTGAGTCCCAGGATTTTTACTTGGAGGATACGATTCTTAATGATGATCGGTTTAGATTAGGGGTTGTTACGATAACAATCTTTTGGGTTTTACTGTATGTGTTTATGGGGCAATACAAGGATATTTATCGCAGGTCTAGACTCACTGAAATTAGTAAAACTTTCGTGCAAACTTTCGCGGGAGTTTTGGTGGTTTTCTTTGTTGCTTTATTGGATGATGTGATTCCTACCTATAGGAATTATTACACGGCAATATTATCGTTGTTTGCCCTTCATTTTACGATTACTTCTGTATTTAGGTTGGTCATTACGACACATACAATTCGAAGAATCCACCGACGAGAGATTGGTTTTAAAACATTAATTGTTGGAGGTGGAGATAGTGCTGTGTCTATGTACAACAATCTTACAAAAAGTTTCAAGTCGGGCGGTAATTTAATCGTTGGGTTCGCAAATGGTATGGATGTTGATGGTCATAAACTAAAATTACACACGCCTTATTTGGGTTCATACAAAGATCTTCGTGTTATTATAGATGCGCATGAAATCGAAGAGGTTCTGATTGCCATCGAGCGTTCTGAACAAAACCATATATTGGAAGAAATCATTAATGACTTAGAGGATATGGATGTCTTAATTAAGGTCAAACCAAATAATTATGACATCCTAGCTGGTAAGGTTAAAATGAAATCAATGTTTGAAGTCCCTCTTGTAGAAATTAAGCACCAATTCATGTCTTTGTGGCAACTGACGCTCAAGAGATTTATTGATGTGTTGATTTCTCTGATAGCTCTTTTTCTTTTGACGCCTTTTTATTTATTGATTATTGTGCTCATAAAAATTGATTCTCAGGGTCCTGTATTCTTTTATCAAGAACGTGTCGGAATCAATGGTAAATTATTTAATATCATCAAGTTTAGATCGATGTTTGTAGATGCAGAAAAGCAAGGACCACAATTGTCGGGAGATGGAGATTCAAGAGTAACAAAATTAGGGAGATTCATGCGCCGTTATAGAATTGACGAACTGCCTCAGTTTTTCAATGTCTTACTTGGCGATATGTCGATGGTTGGTCCTCGCCCAGAAAGAGTATTTTATGCGAATCAAATTCTTAATCGGGCTGCTCACTATAAGCATATTCGTAAAGTAAAACCTGGCATTACATCATGGGGTATGGTTCGGTATGGTTATGCGAGTAGCGTAGATGAAATGATTGAACGTTTGCGATATGACATCATTTATATAGAAAACATGTCTATATTTAATGATATGAAAGTTTTGATTTACACCTTTAAAATAGTCTTTCAAGGAAGAGGAAAATAATATGATGAAAAAGATTGCTATAATTGGTGCGGGAACCATGGGAAATGGAATTGCACATGCTTTCGCTCAAAATGGTTGTCAAGTATCCTTGATTGATGTTTCTGAGGATTCTCTTAAATGTGGGCTGAAAACCATTGAGAAGAATTTAAATCGAATGGTTGATCGCGAAAAGATAAGTGTCGAAGCGATGCAATCTACATTAGCGAATATATCAACATTTGATAGCCTCGACATGGGTGTGGTTGGTGTAGATTTGGTCATTGAAGCAGCCACTGAAGACATAGGCGTTAAAAGGAGGCTTTTTTCTCAATTGGATGAAGTATGTGAGGATCACGTTATTTTGGCTTCCAATACCTCATCGATATCCATTACAAAAATTGCAGCTGCAACGAATCGTGCTGGACAAGTGATTGGAATGCATTTTATGAATCCTGTGCCCGTAATGAAACTGGTTGAAGTAATTCGGGGTTACGAAACGACTGATGAGGTTGCTGAAAAGGTGATGAAATGCGCTGAAGATTTACAAAAAACACCTGTTGAAGTTCAGGATTATCCCGGTTTTGTTGCCAATCGTATTCTAATGCCCATGATAAATGAGGCCATTTATACTTTACACGAAGGAGTAGCAGGCGTATCAGAAATCGATTCTGTAATGCAATTAGGAATGTCTCATCCAATGGGGCCTCTGCATCTTGCAGACTTTATAGGTTTAGATGTATGCCTTTCTATTCTTCAGGTACTCCAAGAGGGTTTTGGACAAGCCAAATACGCTCCTTGTGCTTTGTTGGTTAATATGGTTGCCGCCGGTAAGTTGGGTGTTAAAGCTGGAGAAGGGTTTTATGATTATGCAGAGGGCGTAAAATCCAAAAGCCCTGCAAATCAATTTTTGAAATAATTATTGAGCTCCTTTCAACAGCACTTTTTTATCCATAAATTTGTGAAAAATGACTTATGAGCTCAGTACCTAGATTAAAAATTAGAATGTTGATTGTATCCTTCATCATCTCAATCGGCTTTTTATTTGTTTATCCTCAGTTGAAAAAGGATCCAAAATTAAAAATTTACCAGCCGGCAGATGTCAACCCTAAATTGGTTGATGAATCCGTTGAGTTGAATAACAAAGGTCATCGTGTCTCTGAATTTGAATTGTACAGCCAAAATGGTGATACGTTTCGACTTGATGATGTTGATGGTAAAATATACGTCACTGATTTCTTTTTCACTACATGTGGTAACATTTGTCCGAAAATGACAACTCAAATGAAAGGATTACACGATTATTACATGGATGATGAAGATGTTATGTTTGTTTCTCATACCGTCTATCCTGAAATGGATTCTATTGAGGTTTTAAAAGCTTATGCAGACAAGTACGAGATTGATTCTGATAAGTGGGTGCTACTCACGGGTTCTAAAAAAGAGATTTATTCACTTGCACGAAAATCATATTTTGCTGTGCTGACTGAGGGTGATGGTGGGGAAAGAGATTTTGTGCACACGGAAAATTTTATGTTGATGGATAAGCAACAAAGAATTCGGGGTTACTATGATGGCACACTCGTTAATGAAATGGAGCGACTCAAAAATGACATTGAGATTTTACGCAAAGAATATCAGTAAGTATGCCATATTTTCCAAGCTTCTTCAGCTTGATGAATGAGCATGGATTTTCCGTTTAGAATATTTGCCCCTTTGTGTTTTCCTTTTTTCAAGAAAAGAGTTTCGGAAGGATTGTAGACCAAATCCATGAGTAAATGTTTGTCACCTATGAATTGATAAGGGATGTCAGGGCATTGGTCTATATTTGGACTTGTTCCTAGTGGTGTGGTGTTGATGATGAGTAGGTGGTGTTTAATCACAAATTCATTAAGATCCTCATAGTTTAACTGAGTCCCTATAGGATTTCTAGATACACAGGTGCAAGAAACACCAATTTTCTCAAGAGCATACACAACCGCCTTGGAGGCCCCACCGGTACCCAGAATCAAAGCTTTCTCCATGGTGTTTTCAAGGAAGGGTTTCAAGGAATTGTGAAACCCGATGTAATCTGTGTTGTAGCCAACTAACTTGCCCTGGGTAAATTGGATGGTGTTTACAGCACCAATAGCTTTAACTTCTTCAGACAATTCATCCAGCATTGGAATGATCGATACCTTATAAGGGATGGTGACATTCATCCCATAAAAAGAATGCTCTTTGATGAGTGTTTTGAATTCATCAACAGTTTCCAATGGAAAGTTGTTGTAAGAAGCATTTTTAATTTCTTCTTTTTCAAATTTTTCTTCAAAAAAAGATTTTGAAAAAGAGTGACCTAATGTCTTCCCGATGAGTCCAAATTTTTTCATTTGTTTTGTTTTTCAGCCAATTTTTCTACTGCCCAAATACAGGCCACTCCTAAAATCATACAAACAAGTGTGGTTAAGGTGGTTTTATCGAGTTGTTCAGGGATAAACCTTTCATAACCAACAATCATTTCATTTCCATGGCGATCCAGTATGTTAGGATCACGAACTTCATTCTTCCATGGCCATATAATTGCTAATGACCCAAAGACAAAACCCGTTAGGATTGAAATCGTACTGTTCTTATACCGTTGGAAAATCCAAGCAATAACTTTGGAAAATACAAGCAAACCAAATACAGACCCTAGTAAAAAAATGCTAAAATGTATAAGACTTGTTACATGTTCTGTATTTTTCAGGAAAGAAAGATCTCCTGAGAGTATTGATTTGAGACTACTCGATAGCGTGTTGATGGAATCAACCATAAGAAGTTTGTAGTTCCCTAGCAGCATGAGGATGTAGGATCCGGATAAACCAGGTAATAGCATTCCACTGATGCCGATGATGCCGCAAAAAAATACGAAGAGGTAATTCCCATTGGCAGTTGGAGCTGGGTTGGTAAAGGAGATTAAAAGTGCGATGAGTGTTCCTAGTAAGAAAAAGCATCGGTTTACTACACTCCAGGATTCAACGGTTTTGCCTACGTAATATACGGATGCCAGAACGAGACCAAAAAAGAAGGCCCATATTTGTGTTGGATGTTCCACTAGAAGATAAGCAAAAGCTTTTGCAAGACTAAAAATGCTTAGTAAGACTCCAAACATCAGTGCAAATAAAAATTTAGCGTTGATGTGATTTGATAATTCTTTGATATTGCCTTTTAGTAAGAGTTGTAAGGCTTTTTTGTCAAAGGACTTTAGAGCATTGATTAGATCTTCATAAATTCCTGTTACCAGTGCTATGGTCCCTCCAGAAACACCAGGAATGACATTAGCGGCGCCCATGGCAAACCCTTTTAAAATGACCCAAAGATTCACTAGTTCAAATCGCTTACGAGTTTTCATTTTTTATGTAGTCGCTGTAGCCTCCTTTTAAAAAATAGAGGTTGGTGAATTTGTATTTTTTCTCTAGCATGTATGTGATGGCTGTAGATCGTCGGCTAGTTCGACAGTATATAATCACAGGTTTATCTCGTGTAATACGATCTGTAGAGGCCATCATCTTGTCCAGAGGAATGTTTTCATTGCACAAAGCACCGTCCTCATATTCGTAGGGTTCTCGAATGTCTATGAGCTGAATATTTTCTTTATTCTTCAACTTCTTTCTCAGCTCATTTGAATCAATAAACTTCATTATTTCTTGGGTAAAAAATCAAAAAAGGTATCACCTCTTAAACCTAAACGTAAGCATTCTAGAGGCATGACTTCGTTTGGAGCAATATTTCCGAGATTTACGTTAGCCCCCATAAGTTTGATAAACCAAACTTGTTGTGATTTTTGAGGGGCTTCCCAAAGAATCTTATCCTTCGGAATTTCTGTCAAAATTTCTTCAATAAGATCCGATCGAACTTCACCTGTATCTCTGCATATTCCTACATTTCCACCTTCACGAGCTTCTGCAATGACTTTCCAAGATCCAGCACTAAGTTCTTTCTCCATCATTTGAATCCACTTGTACGGTGGGATCAAAATATCAGCGCTCTTGGCGCCTATTTCTGACAATACGGTTGTGCTTTGGGATACAATATTGATGTATTCACATTTTTTTTCATGATCCATGGTAATGCATCCATCAGATATTTCTATTGTATCTAATTCATACCGCTCAATCAAGTCTATGTATTCCTGAAACATATCTCTGGCAATAAAAGCTTCAAAAAGTGTGCCGCCAAAGTATACTTTGTGTCCTGCATTCTTGTAAAGCTTTATTTTCTCTTTTAGATTTTCTTCTAAATAAGCAGTTCCAAATCCTAGTTTAATTAAATCAATATATTTTGAGGACCCTGATAGCATGTCTTCAGCCTCTCTAATGCTTAGTCCTTTATCCATGACCATGGTAAGTCCTTCTGATCTGGGAGTTTCAGTGCGTAGAGGTATGTGGGGTAAATTGAAATTCATTCGTATTATTTTAGTAGTTTTTTGAAACTTGTATTTTTTTCAAGATCAGGAATGTGTTCAAAGAGGTCGTTTTTTGAATCAGGCTGAATTGCATTTGCTTTTTGTAAGTATTTAGATGCCTGCTCTTCTTCTCCTTCAAGAAAAAGGTATGCACCCAATCTAAAGAGTAGGTTCACATGATTTTTGTGTTTCTGTAACCCTTGCTTTAAAAGCGTGATCGCATCTTTTGTTTCATTCAACTCTCTCATCAATTGAGCATATTCCATCCAAAGAGCTGGAGAGTTACATCCCAATTCAATTAGTTTTTGATAGCCCAGATCAGCTTCAGCATACAGGCCAACCTTTTTGTATGTTTTTGTTTGAATGTAGAGGTATTCTAGGTCGTCAGGGTTCAGATTAATGGCTTTCTTTATGTAGTGCAAACCTTCTTCTGAAGATCCTGAGGCATCATGGCATAACCCAATCTCTAGCCAAGCTTCAGACAGTTGAGGGTCTTCATGACAGGCTTTCGTTAAATAACGTACCGCTTGTTTATACTGCTTAAGTTCTTTGTAGCAAAGTCCAATTTTCAGATAAGTGAAGCCGGTAGGTTCCTCAAAAGCAAACGTGAGCATATAGGTTTCTATGGCCTCTTTTGTTTTTCCTAAATGAGATAAACTGCGGGCTTTTTCATGGTAGCCGGCTGTAAAACACTCGTCGATAAGAATCGCGTACTCTAGCGCCCAAACTGCTTGATTGTAATCTTTTGTTTTGTTGAGGAATAAGCCTAGTTGGTACCAAATGATTTCACAATAGGGAGCTTTCTCTGTAAGCTTTTTAAAAAAATCAATGGCCTCGTTGTAGGAATCTGTGCGTTCAAAACAATAGGCGATGTTGAAAATAGCAATATCATCTTCGGGTTCTTCCTCTAGGAATGAACTTAAGTATTTGATTGCATCATTAAATTTTCCTAAGCACTGGTATTCAAATGCAATAAAAGGGAAAACGTCCATTACATTTTCTGATAATGTTTGCGCTTTTTGGAAATGTTTGAGAGCCTGTTGGTGCTTTCTTTTTTTTGACAAAATGCTACCTTTAGCGATGTGAAGGTCGGGATTGCTAGGTTCTAGTGACTCAGCCCTTTCCAATACTTTTTCTGCTTCAGGCAATCGTTCTAGTATGGTTAGGATTTGACCTTTTTTAATGAGGAAATTCGCTGAAAACGGGTACTGCTTAAACGCAAGATCCATACTTCCCATTGCTTCACCCAGAAGACCTTTGTCGATGTAGTGATCAGCAATGTCTTCAAATTCGTGAGAATCAAAAAACAATTGTGTGTGGCCATTCAGCATGTTCTCATAGCGTTCTATGAGTTGCGAAATGCTCTTTTTATTTCCCCAAGATTTATGATCCATAGAAGGTTTGTAAACTGTTTGCAAAATTACAATTATACATTTTAAAACTACTCCATTTAAGTCTTCTTTTAACGCTTTAAACCTGAACTTATTCACAAATAAATTCACAAATCAGTTAACTTGGTGGTGCTGGATCAAAGCTATTCACTAGGGTATGTTAGTTTCTTTATCCGTTTCGATGATTTCCCCAACGGCATCAGTGTATCTTAGCAAAAAAAAAGATAGTGTATGACATTGATTAAATCCATCTCCGGGATACGAGGTACAATTGGCGGTTCGCCAGGAGATAATTTAACGCCATTGGATGTGGTTAAGTTTAGTTCTGCTTATGGCATGTGGTTGAGGGCTAGAACTCAAGGCTCTCTTAAAGTTGTTGTAGGTAGAGATGCACGGATTTCAGGAGCGATCATCCAAGGTTTGGTGCAGACAAGCTTACAGTCTTTAGGTATCGATGTCATTGACTTAGGCTTAAGTACGACGCCTACGGTGGAGGTTGCGGTTCCTAAGGAAAATGCCTCGGGTGGGATTATATTAACTGCGAGTCACAATCCAAAGCAATGGAATGCATTAAAGCTACTCAATGAAAAAGGAGAGTTTATTTCCGCTGAAGATGGTGCAGAGATATTGAAAATTGCTGCTGAAGAATCGTTTGATTACGCGGAGGTTGATGAGCTAGGAGGCGTTGTTAAGAAAGATTACTTGAATGAACATATTAACGCTGTATTAAACCTTTCTACTGTTGATGTTGAATTGGTGAAGTCTTCAAATTTCAAAGTAGTTGTTGATGCTGTGAATTCTACAGGTGGAATTTATTTGCCAGCATTATTACGCGAAATGGGCGTTGATGTCGTTGAATTGTACTGCGAGCCAAATGGGCATTTCCCTCATAATCCAGAGCCCCTACCAGAGCATTTAAGCGATTTGTGCGCTAAGGTTGTTGAGACAAAATCAGACCTTGGTTTTGTTGTAGATCCCGACGTTGATCGACTGGCGATTGTATCAGAGGATGGTTCTTTGTTTGGTGAGGAATATACTCTTGTGGCTGTAGCCGATCATGTTTTGAAGTCCAAAAAAGGGAACACGGTATCCAATTTATCTTCAACACGAGCCCTTCGTGATGTGAGTGAAACTCATGGAGTTCGTTATTATGCTTCAGCAGTAGGTGAGGTCAATGTGGTTGAGAAGATGAAAGAAGTTGAAGCTCCGATTGGCGGAGAAGGGAATGGGGGGATTATTTACCCAGAACTCCATTATGGCCGAGACTCATTGGTTGGTGTGGCATTGTTCTTGACACACTTAGCGCAGTCAAAACTAACTTGTTCCGACTTAAGGAAAAAGTATAAAAATTACTACATGTCGAAGAACAAAATTGAATTAACACCAGAACTAGACGTTGATAGTCTTCTGGCGTCAATGGCAAAAAAGTATTCTCATGAGGATGTTGATTGTACCGATGGTGTTAAGATTAATTTTAATGAAGAGTGGGTTCATTTGCGCAAATCAAATACGGAACCGATTATTCGAATTTACACAGAAAGTGTAAGTTCTCAAAAAGCGGGTGCTTTGGCGAGTCGTTTTATACGAGAAATTGGTGAGCTTTATTGATGAAAAATGATTTTTTAATCGTTATTTGATTACATAATTTCGGATGCAATACGAATGTGAGAAAACGAGCCATTTATAATGAAAGTATATCTAGATAATGCCGCCACAACGCCCATAGATCCTTTGGTTTTTGAGGCAATGATTCCTGTTTTGAAGGATGGTTTTGGAAATCCATCTTCGACGCATTCTCACGGTCGAAAAGTAAAGTCAGTGATTGAGCGTGCAAGAAAAAATGTTGCGAGACACTTAAATTGCAGTCCCGGGGAAATCTTCTTCACCTCTGGAGGTACGGAAGCAGATAACATGGCGATTCAATCTTCTGTACGAGATTTAGGCGTAAAGCACATCATCACAAGTTCCATTGAACACCATGCCGTAGGTCACACCATTGATCAATTGAAAAGAGAGGGTCTGGTCGAGGTAACTTACGTTCATTTGGATGAAATGGGGCATGTGGATCTTCAGCATTTAGATCAAATCTTGTCGATCAGTCCGAAGACTCTTGTCTCACTGATGCATGCTAATAATGAAGTTGGGAATTTACTGTCCTTAGAGCGTGTTTCTGAAATTTGTGAAAAGCATGGAGCTGTATTTCATTCCGATACCGTTCAGACAATGGCACATTACCGATTTGACATGGAAGTGATTGATAAGGTTCATTTTATGGCTTGTTCCGCACATAAGTTTCATGGTCCCAAGGGCGTTGGTTTTTTATATGTAAACAGTAAAGTTAAAATCAATCCCCTAATTCATGGTGGTGCACAAGAACGCAATATGCGAGGCGGAACCGAGAATGTTTATGGAATTGTTGGACTATCTATGGCCATGGATGTTGCTTTGTCAGATGTGAATGCCCACAAGGAATATATTACGGGGTTGAAGTTGCATATGATTGAACGTTTAAACCAGAGCATTCCTAATGTTTCTTACAATGCTGATTCTGAGCACTTAACCCGAAGTTTGTATACTGTGCTTAGTGTTTCTTTACCCCCTACAGACATTGCATCGATGTTGGTTTTCAATATGGATATTATGGGCGTAGCATGCTCTGGGGGTTCTGCGTGTACTTCAGGTGCGAGTACAGGTTCACATGTATTGCAAGGCATTGATGCGCCAGAGGCTCGTCCGACCATTCGTTTTTCGTTCTCTAGATTTAACACCAAAGAGGAGGTTGATTATGCTGTTGATTGTTTGGTAGAACTTTATTCGTAGTCGGGAGTTCTGATCACCAGATCTTATTTTAATTGTTTTTCTTTAGCACTTATAATACTGGCATTCAATTCAAAGCCTAACAACAAAATAATCGAATTAAAGTACATCCATAATAGGATGACCAACAAGGTACCAATAGATCCATAAAGCTGGTTGTATTGGGCGAAATTATTGACATAATAGCTAAACCCTAAAGACGTAATAACGCTTAAAGTAGTTGCAGTAATTGAACCTGCAGATAAAAATCTCCATCCACTTTTGTCAGCAGGACCATAGTAATAAAGGATGCTGATACTCACAAACAGTAAAAGTACAAAAATGAGCCACTTGCTGTAATTAATTAATTCTATTACATAAAGTTCTAGGTACTGTTCATCAATCAGGCTATGAAGGAATTCAAGCGAAAATATCTGGAGTGTGATTGTAAGAATAAATAAGAGGGCTAGAACAAACGTAAGCACAATTGATAGGACCTTTAACTGTATCCATGATCGTTTATCTTTTAAGTGATACGTGGCATTAAAGCAGGTGATCATGGTGTTTACACCGTTTGTAGAAAAGTAAAAGGTTAATATGAAAGTCAATGAGAGTAGGCTTCCGTGCTGGTGGTTGATGATGTCATCAAGAATAGACTTTGTTGCTTCAAATGTGTGTGGGGGAAGAATGTCGCTAATAGATGTGAAAAGTTGTTCTTGAAAACCCTCAATCGGCACGAATGGGATGAGGGTAAATATGACGATGATTGAGGGGAATAGAGCCAAAAAGAAATTGAAAGCAAGTGCTGATGCTCGAGTGGTCAGCGCTCCTTCGACGAGTCCTTTGTAGAAAAACATGGAAACGTCATACAAAGACTGCCCTTGAAAGCCGGGCATGATGATTTTGTTCGATATATTTTTAAACTTCATAAATTATTTAATTAGTTATTATTTATTTAATAGGCTTTTAAGCTCAAATCCATATTGTTTATCGAGTGCGTGAGTGCTCCTACAGAGATGAAATCTACCCCGCATTCAGCATATGCTCTTATTGTATCGCTAGTTATTCCACCAGATGACTCTGTTTCGAATGTGCCATTAATAAATTGAACAGCTTCCTTTGTTTCACTCGGGGTGAAATTGTCAAGCATGATCCTATGAATACCGCCTAAAGATACAATTTCCTTAACCTCTGAAATGTTCCTTGCTTCCACCTCAATTCGTAGGTCAAGGTTCTTATTTTTCAAATATTTCTTAACTTTTGTGATGGCTTTAGGGATCCCACCTGCAAAATCAATGTGATTATCTTTCAGCATAATCATATCGTACAATCCAAACCTGTGGTTAGCGCCGCCACCAATTCTGACGGCCCATTTTTCAATAATTCGCATGCCTGGAGTGGTCTTTCGGGTGTCTAAAATAGTTGTTTTAGTCCCCTCAATAAGTTTCATATAGTCCCTTGTTTTCGTCGCAATAGCACTCATTCTTTGCATGCAATTTAACACAAGCCTCTCTGCCGTTAGCAAAGAAGTTGAGGGGCCTTCAACGGTGAAAGCAATAGCTCCTTTTCTCACTTGATCGCCATCCTGAATTCGGTTTAGCATTTTGATTTTTGGATCAACGATTTCGAAAATCCATTCAGCCAAATGGATTCCTGCAATGATTCCATCTTCTTTAATTAGTAGTTGAGCCCTTCCTTCTGTATCTTTCGGGATACAAGCTAATGAGCTATGATCTCCTTCGCGAATGTCTTCGTCTAAGGCTGCTGTTATAAATGGAAGTACTTTCTCCTTTTTAATCATAAGATTATGTTACTTTGTTATCCATGCAAAATAAGTAACTTTTTAAAGAATATCTATGAAGATTTTGTTTTTAGTTGTCGGAAAAACCGATGACAAATACATTTTAGAAGGTGTCGATAAATATCGGAATCGTCTGAAGCACTACATAGCTTTTGATTACGAAGAGATACCGGATTTGAAACATCGAAAGACGCTTTCAGAGTTGCAACAAAAAAAACAAGAGTCGGATTTGATTTTGGGAAAGTTAAAAGCAGGCGACCATATCGTCTTATTGGATGAGAAGGGTAAGATGTTTCGTTCCTTAGAATTTGCAAATCACTTACAACAAAAAATGAACTCGGGGATAAAACGATTGGTCTTTGTCGTGGGAGGTCCATATGGTTTCGATTCCGCAATTTATCAAAAGGCTCAAGAGAAAGTTTCCTTGTCAAAAATGACTTTTTCTCATCAAATGATTCGTCTGTTTTTCGTCGAACAAGTTTATCGATCAATGTCTATTTTGAGGAATGAGCCTTATCATCACGAGTAGCATACTCAGGCTGTTTAGAAACCTTCTTTATGTTCACGCATTTTGCTTTTTTAGAATTCTTTTTAATTTGATATTAATTCCTTACTTTTGCAGACCATTTTGGACAAAAACTAAATAAATAACCATGTTGAAAAACTACGAAACTGTTTTCATTTTGAATCCCGTTTTGTCTGATGAACAGACAAAGGAAGCAGTAAGCAAGTTTACAGCACATTTGAAATCAAATGGAGCTGAAATTGTAGCAGAGGAAAGCTGGGGCTTAAAAAAGCTCGCTTACCCGATCCAGAAAAAGAAAAGTGGATTTTACTTTTTAGTAGAATTCAAAGGAGCATCTGATCTAACCTCTAGTTTAGAGGTTCTTTTAAAAAGAGATGAGCGCGTAATGCGATTCTTAACGGTTGCTCTGGATAAAGATGCACTCGCTTATGCAGGTCAAAGAAGAGAAAGATTAAACGCTAATTCTAAAGAGACTAAGTAATGGCAGCAAACTCAGAAATTCGATTCCTTACTCCGTTGTCTATAGATACCGGTAAGTTGAAGAAATATTGTCGTTTTAAGAAGACAGGTATCAAGTACATCGATTACAAAGATGCTGACTTCTTGACGAAATTTTTAAATGAACAAGGTAAAATTTTACCTCGTCGTATCACGGGTACTTCTTTGAAATTTCAAAGAAAAGTATCTCAAGCCGTAAAACGAGCTCGTCACATTGCTGTTTTACCTTACGTAACTGATTTAATGAAGTAAAAAACCAAGTACTATGGAAATTATTTTATCGCAAGACGTAGCAAACTTAGGTTTTAAAGACGACATCGTTAGTGTTAAAAACGGTTACGGAAGAAATTACTTAATACCACAAGGGTATGGTAAGTTAGCTACAGATTCTGCCAAAAAAGTGTTGGCGGAGAATATAAAACAAAGAGCCTTTAAAGAGCAAAAAATTGTTGCAGATGCAAATAAGATTGCTGATGCTATCAAGGCTCTAGAATTGAAATTGTCTGCAAAAGTAGCAGAAGGTGGTCACAAGTTGTTTGGTTCAGTAACGACTATTGACCTCGCAGCCGCTTTTGATAAAGCAGGTCAGTCGATTGAAAAGAAATTCATTTCAATTACAGGTGGATCTGTCAAGGCATTAGGTAAATACAATGCTTCAGTACGTCTACACAGAAATGTTGTAGTGGATGTAGCTTTTGAAGTTGTAGCGGAATAATTCGCAGTTCACATTGATTCAAAAAAGGCTCCTATCTAGGGGCCTTTTTTTATGCGTATTGGATTCTTTTGAATTGTTAATTAATCGATAAAATGTTGATAAAATCAAGGTTTTTAGACTTCTAAAATCAGACCTTAAGTGGGCTAAATTGTTATATTTGTTATAGGTCAAAATTGACATAAAAATACACACTCATGAGTGAAGAGATTAAAGGACAAGATTATTCAGCTGGAAGTATTCAAGTACTCGAAGGTCTAGAGGCCGTTCGTAAGCGTCCAGCCATGTATATTGGAGACGTTGGTCAGAAAGGTTTACATCATTTGGTTTACGAAGTTATTGACAATTCAATTGATGAAGCTTTAGCAGGTCATTGTAAAAATATTGATGTCGTTATTAACGTTGATAACTCCGTTACGGTTAAGGATGATGGTCGTGGAATCCCTACTGCCATGCATCCAAAAGAAGGAAGGTCTGCCTTAGAGGTCGTTATGACTGTATTGCATGCCGGTGGTAAGTTCGATAAGGATTCTTATAAGGTTTCTGGTGGGCTCCATGGTGTAGGTGTCTCTTGTGTTAATGCCCTATCGAATTACCTGAAGGTTGAGGTTCATAGAGATGGTAAAGTATTCACTCAGGAATACGCTAAAGGTATTCCGCAAACAGAGGTTCTTGAAGTCGGTACTACGGACGATAGAGGTACCATAGTAACGTTTAGACCCGATGATTCGATTTTCACGACCATAGAATATGTGTATGACATTCTCGCGTCGAGAATCCGAGAGCTATCCTTTCTAAATAAGGGGATTTCATTATCCATAACGGATAAACGCGAACAAGATGACGAAGGTAAAGACATCACTGCGACTTTCTTATCAGATGGTGGTTTGAGTCAGTTTGTTGAGTATTTAGATGCAACACGTGAGAATTTGATTGAAAACGTGATGTACATGGAAGGGGAGAAGAATGCAATACCTGTAGAGGTTGCTATGAGCTACAATACTTCTTA
>DLQO01000019.1:0-2872 GCA_002478765.1 Flavobacteriales bacterium UBA7430 | reverse complement strand
TCGTATGCTGAAAAGTCAGGTATGTTAGAACGTGAAAAGGTAACCGTAGCTGGAGACGATTTCCGTGAGGGATTGACGGCAGTTATCTCTGTGAAAGTAATGGAACCTCAATTTGAAGGTCAGACGAAGACTAAATTAGGGAATTCAGAAGTTTCTGGGGCAGTTGATCAGTTGGTGGGTGAAATGTTGAATAATTATCTTGAAGAAAACCCAAAAGATGCCAAGCAGATTGTCTTGAAGGTTATTCTTGCAGCCAAAGCACGACAAGCAGCTAAAAAGGCTCGAGAAATGGTTCAACGTAAAACGGTAATGTCTTCCACAGGTTTGCCAGGGAAGTTATCTGACTGCTCCGAAAAAGATCCTGAAAAATGTGAGATATTTTTGGTAGAGGGTGACTCTGCCGGCGGTACGGCAAAGCAAGGCCGTGATCGAAATTTCCAAGCTATTTTACCTCTTCGTGGAAAGATATTGAATGTCGAAAAAGCAATGCAACACAAAGTGTTCGACAATGAAGAAATTAAGAACATCTTCACGGCCTTAGGAGTTTCCATTGGAACCGAAGAGGACAGTAAGGCATTAAATATTGAAAAGCTTCGATACCACAAAATTGTTATTATGTGTGATGCCGATGTAGATGGTTCTCACATTTCAACGCTGATTCTTACCTTCTTCTTTAGGTACATGAAAGACCTTGTTGAAAATGGATATATTTACATTGCTACACCGCCACTTTATTTGGTTAAAAAAGGGAAAGATCAACGTTACTGTTGGAATGATGATGAGCGAGATATGCACATCGCAGATATGGGTAAAGGGAAAGATTCTTCTGTAGGTATCCAGCGTTATAAAGGTCTTGGTGAGATGAATGCTTCTCAATTATGGGATACAACCATGCAGCCTGAAAATAGAACGCTTAGACGTGTAACCATAGATAGTGCTGCAGAAGCGGATCATGTCTTTTCTATGTTGATGGGTGACGATGTTCCACCGCGTAGAGACTTTATAGAGCGAAATGCAAAGTATGCCAATATTGATGCATAATTTTTAGAATCATACAATAAAAAAAAGGTCGCTATTTAAGCGACTTTTTTTTATGCTAATCAGGCTCACCTGATTAGAGAAAGAGCGCCTTTAAACTCAGCATGATTTAGTTTTAAGACATAAAAGTAAGTCCCTTGCGCGACATTTTTATCTAAATATTTACCATTCCATGGTTCAGCACCCGGATAAACGGTGTAGTATACTTCATCACCCCACTTGTTGTAAATTTTAAGTGTTCCAGATTCACATCTTCTCAATCCATTGATAGATAAAAGATCGTTAACGAAATCTTCATTAGGAGTGAAGACATTCGGGAATTTAATTCTACTGTAGGCATCCGTGGATGTTAAGTTTATGATGTCAGTAACAGTATCTGCACAATGTTCATTGGATGCTATGAGTCGAACATTGTAAATTTCTCCCAGATTTGGTAGCGAAAGATCACGATTATAATCTTGTTTTACCCCGCCAAAATCCCAAATAAAATCGGTAGAGTTGGTGCTTTCATTGTTTAAAATGAGCTTGCTTGAGCAGGTGTCTAATTCAGTGGTAAATGCGGCAGTTATATCTTTGCTTCTTTGCCCTACTGTAATTGCTCCATCATACTTACAGTTGGTTGCATCTGTAATGGTGTATGGGTATGTTCCAGCTCTAAGAAAGGAAACGCTTGAGTCCGTTTTCCCTAACGTGCTCCAGAAATAGTTATAGGGTTTAGTTCCTCCTGTACCATCAACGAGAACAGATCCGATTCTATTTTCACAACTGTCTGGAATTGTTGTTTCGGTTTCAACTAAAAGTTTTGTGGGTACCAATACGCTATCTTCTCCAGCGTATTTACATCCAAACCCATCCGTTAAACTCAGCTTAAAATTGTAGGTGCCAGGTATGTTGGATTTAAACGGCATCTTTTTTTCTGAGTGGATGATACTGTCCATGTTTTCAGTAGAAGTCCATTCGTAGGAATTGATTTGAGGCCTGTAAATCAGATTTGATGGGCTTATATTTTCTTTGAATTGTATCCACCATTCAAAGATGTATCCGTTTCCACCTTTAGAAATATCTTCTACTTTTAGTGTCCATTCTCCATTCAGAGGGGTGTCTTTTAGGTTGCTAAAGCTCTCGTCGTAAGCAGAATAAATCTTCGTTCCCAGTTCTATGTCTGAAGGGGTGACAGGGTTCCCTAAGCGACCTTTTTTGTGTAAGTAATGCCAAGTGCTATCGGTAGGTGATGGAGACCAACAGTAGAGCATGCCTGTACCTGAGGGATTATTTGCCGGTTGACAGTTAATGTTGTCAGATTCGTTAGGGATTCCTAATTTAGAAAATAATCCAAGAGCATTCCCCCCATTTCCGATCCCTGTTCCATTTTCATCGGATAATAGAATTACAGAGCTTCCATCAGGAGCCTCGAGATTAATAGTCAAATGTCCACCAAATTGGTGTTCTAAATTTATACATACTTTATCTAAATCAGTAATGTTGTTTAATGTCATGTTTGGAGGAAAAGAATTAACCTTGATCATTTTGTCATACATAGATTTCGAACATGCAGCATCTTTATCAGGTATTATGGTCTGTGTAGAAAATTGATATTTACTTTTCATAGGCACAACAAGCCCCGGTTCTCGATAGGTATTTGCTTCGAGCTCACTGTCAATGTCTATACAGACTACATCAGGACTAATGAAAATGTTTTCGGGTTCTGTGTGAGAGACTCTAACGTATACTTTCTCAAAACTTTTGTTGCTGCAATCACTACGATCTGTGATGCTTAATTTTATTTGATGAATCCCTTTTTCAGTAAAAGTATGCGAGTAATTACGCCCTTCTT
>DLQO01000025.1 GCA_002478765.1 Flavobacteriales bacterium UBA7430 | reverse complement strand
GAGTAAAGTGCCCAGTACAATACCTACTTGTTTCGCCTTTTTTGGATGCGAAATCAAATGTTTTATCGGAAATACTATTGCAGCTATGGTGGCTGCCACAATTAAAATATAGGTAAGTATAATACCGTAATTTGCCATGAAATCTCCCATTTCAATAAGTTTTAACGGTTTGTGAAATTATTTTTTTGCTGCTTCTTGTCTCGCTAAGATATCAATCAGTGTGATTGAAGCGTCTTCCATGGTATTAACCAGACTATCGATTTTCGCAATAATGTAGTTGTAGAATACTTGTAGAATCATCGCAACAATCAAACCAAACACCGTTGTTAAAAGTGCTACTTTAATACCACCCGCAACGAGTGCAGGAGATATGTTGTTGTTTGCTTCAATAGCGTCAAAGGCCCCAATCATACCAATTACCGTCCCCATAAACCCGAGCATAGGTGCCAGTGCAATGAACAGAGAAATCCAGGAAGTATTACGTTCCAATCGCCCCATTTGAACCGATCCATAGGCAACAATTGATTTTTCAACCATGTCTAAACCTTCTGAAGAGCGTTCCAAGCCTTGATAAAATATTGAAGCTACTGGTCCGGGTGTATTTCGGCAAATGTCTTTAGCTCCTTCAACCCCATTTGAGTTTAGAGCCTCATCAATATCTCCAAGAAGTTTGTCAGTATTTGTGGTTGCTAGGTTCAGATAAATGATACGCTCAATGCAAAGTGCCAATCCTAAGATTAGTGCAATAAGTACAATGCCCATGAATCCAGCACCACCTTCAATAAACTTTTCTTTGAGAACTTGGTGAAACCCCGCCTTTGGAGCTTCTTCGGAAGCTTCTTCAATCACTGCAGGAGCAGTTTCTTCAACAAGAGAGTCAGCGGTTAGTGAGTCAGTCGTAGCTGAGTCAGAAACAATTGAGTCTGTCGTTATTTCCGTATTTGAAATGGCCTCATTTTGAGCGAATGCATCCAAGTTACCTGTGTGTAGTAAACCAAAGATTGCCAATAAGGAAAGTAATTTTTTCATTTTTGTTGGTAATTTGTTGAATAAATGAATTTGTTTTTACAAAACTAGACAATTTAATCAATAATTAAGCCGAAGTTTAGTTTTCATCTTTCTAAGTTTAGTTTCTAATAGTTTTGCATATTGCTTCGCTTGATTTTTAAACGTTTGGCGAGATTGATTAATAGCCTTAAATTTGTGTTGTTATGAATTTCACAATGCAGACATTCCAAAAAAAACATAAGGACTTCTCTGTTTGTAGCCTCATCTAATCATGCGAACTTCATTTAAAATTTTACTGATGCTTAACTATTTATCGATTTTTTTACTGATGGCATATACTTCTACAAACGCTCAGAACACTCAGGTTATTATTGATTTTACAGACCCCAATAAAACACCATCTTGGGAGGTGTTTAGCGACGGCGTGATGGGTGGTGTTTCTGAAAGTGTTTTCACCACTGAGCCTGAGGGAGTCGGTGTTTTTTCAGGGCATGTTTCCACAGACAACAATGGCGGGTTTGCAGGTGTGCGATGTCCGATGAAAGTAAACTTGTCAGCGAAGAAGAAATTCATTCTTCATCTTACAGGAGACAAGAAGTCTTATCAGTTTAGAATCAAACATAAATCGTCTGACCCTCATGCATTTGTTTATGCATTTGAGACCAAGGGTTATGCTGAGAAGATTGTTGTTGATATTGATAAATTCATTCCAAGATACAGAGGACGAGATCTTGACTTACCTGCTTTCAGCCATTCGTTTATCGAAGAAATTTGTTTTTTGATTGGCAACAAAGTGGATGAAGACTACAAGCTCCAAATTCATAAGATTAACATCGAGTAAATATCACTAAGCCCCATGACTTCTAATAAGCCCATTTCCGTATTTTGGTTTCGCAGAGATTTGAGACTTCAAGACAACACAGCATTGTATCATGCATTAAAGCTGGGTGAACCTGTCTTGCCAATTTTTATTTTCGACACAGACATCACCAATCAATTAAACGAAGATGATGCCCGGGTTAATTTTATTTACGACACCCTTGTTGATATTGACAAAGAGTTAAAATCCTACGGAAGCTCATTGTTAATTTTAAAAGGCAATGTTGATGAGGTATGGCGCACCATCATCAAAGATTACAAGGTTGTAAATATTTTTTTTAATAGAGATTATGAGCCTTATGCCCGAGAAAGAGACCGACGGATAGGGCGCATGATGGAGACTCACGGAATCGAGGTTCAAACCTTTAAAGATCAAGTGATTTTTGAGCCTCATGAGGTTTTAAAAGCAGACGGCAATCCTTACACCGTATTTACACCCTACAAAAGAAAATGGCTCCAACACTATGAATCTGTTACGATTTATGACGTTTCAAAGTTTCCATTCTTTATGCAATGTGTCAGGGAGGTTCCACATAAATCCAAACTCGGTATTACTCCTTCTGTAATAAAAGTACAGACGTATGACTTGAATGTTGTTGCTGAGTATGCCAAACATCGAGATTATCCTTCTGTAGATGGAACTTCTCGTTTGGGGCCTTACTTGCGCTTTGGGCTCGTTAGCGTTAGATCACTGATGGCAAACATCGGTTCAGTATCCGAAACCTTTACTTCTGAGCTTGTTTGGAGAGAGTTTTTCATGCAGATTATTTATCATTTCCCCCACGTCATTAAAGAAAACTTTAGGCCCAAGTACAATAGCATTCAGTGGGTTAACGACAAACATCTGTTTGAGTTGTGGAAAGTAGGTAAAACAGGCTACCCGATAGTGGATGCAGGCATGCGGGAATTGAATCAGACTGGATACATGCACAACCGAGTGCGAATGCTTACTGCGGGTTTCTTGTGCAAGCATTTGTTAACTGATTGGAGGTGGGGCGAAGCCTATTTTGCAGAAAAACTGTTGGATTACGATTTGTCCGCAAACAACGGTAACTGGCAATGGGCTGCAGGAACGGGCTGTGACGCCGCACCTTATTTTCGGGTGTTTAACCCGTACACTCAGGCAAAAAAGTTTGATGCTCGATTGGAATACATCAATCAATGGATTCCTGAACTTAATTCCTTAGAGTACCCACAGCCCATAGTTGTCCATGAACATGCCAGAAAAAGGGCATTGGAAACCTATAAAATAGGATTGGCTAAATACTAGCTAAATCTTACCTTTCCTTTAGGGTATCTTTTTTTCCACAGTTGAATGCTTTCCATGCTAGGAAGGCTAATCTTGATTTTTTCTGTGTAGAAGACGATTTTTGGCTGTCTTTCTTTAATTGCTGAAATCAAATCTTCTGCTCGCTTGGTAGATAATCTTCTTCGGCTCATAATTTGTATATTTAATTTTTGGTAAAGTTATGCAAAATGTATAAATTTGACAAACAAAAGATATACAAAATGAAGAATTACTTAATTATAGGGGCTTCCGGAGGCATAGGACAAGCGATAACTCGCAGACTTCTTGATCAAAACCATGCAGTTTATGCTACATTTTGCTCCAATGATCTAAGTATGGAACATCAAAATTTGACGTCAAGTCATTTTGATGTGCTTGATTCTGAATCCTTTGGATTCGATTTGCCAGAAGTCATAGACGGACTTGTTTACTGTCCAGGTACAATAAACCTGAAGCCATTTAGCTCTCTTAAGGAGTCTGATTTTCTTCATGAGTTCCGAGTCAATGTGCTGGGCTTTAATAAAGTCTTAAAGCTGGCTTTGGGTGCACTCAAGAAATCAGATCTGCCTTCCGTTTTGGGTTTTTCTTCGGTATGCGCTCAGAACGGTTTCAGTTTTCATGCCTCTACGGCAGCTTCGAAATCTGCACTGGAGGGTCTTTTCGTTTCACTTGCTAAAGAATTTTCACCCAAAATACGTTTTAACATCATTGCACCATCTATTATTAACACTTCCCTAAGCGCTCATCTGTTGAACTCAGAGTCTAAACAGGAACGTATTGCAGCAAACCACCCGATTCCGCGTGTGGGTTCTGCCAACGACGTTTCATCATTAGCTTGTCATCTTATATCTGATGATGCTTCTTGGATTACAGGTCAAGTATTTGCCGTAGACGGAGGTAAATCTAAACTATTGTAACATGAATTTATTCAGCTTTTTTTCGCCCCGCAAGAAATTGCAACGCAAGTACAAGAGTCTATTAAAGATGTCTCACAAGTATTCTCGCATCGATCGGAAGATTTCCGATCAATATTTTCAAGAAGCCTACAAGGTTTTGCAATCTATTGAAAAATTGCAAGGATGAAATGGTTTCAACTATTCACCATTATACTGATAACTATGAGTACAAATGCCCAAAACATACACGAGCTGACCTACACTTCAATTGATGGAGAGCTCGTTTCAATGAAATCCTATGAGGATCAATACGTTTTAGTGGTTAACGTTGCCTCGTTTTGCGGTTACACTTCACAATACAATGAGTTGCAAGAACTACATGATTCTTCCGACCGCTTGAAGGTTGTTGCATTCCCTTGCAACCAATTTGGTTCGCAAGAACCAAACTCAGAGTCAGAAATTAAGTCATTCTGTTCTTCCAAATTTTCCGTGAACTTCCCGATGTCTTCCAAAGTTGATGTCAAAGGGTCTCAGGTTTCACCCATCTACAATTGGCTGACGTCTGGTGATTTGAATAAGCTTGGAGATTTTGAGGTTTCTTGGAATTTTAATAAGTTTTTAGTGGGTCCAAAAGGAGATTTGATTGCCTACTATCCGAGTAGTGTGAATCCTATGAGTAACGAAATTACAAAACACATCAAGTGATATGTCACATTTTCAGTTTAAAAAAGTACAAGAATTAAATACCGATTTAGACACGATTTGGGACTTTGCGTCGTCACCAAAAAATCTAAAGGAGATTACGCCTGATCATATGTTGTTTCACATCACTTCTGAGGTGGCAGAAAAAATGTATCCAGGAATGATTGTTACCTACGAAGTGGCTCCTTTGCTCGGAATCAAACTTGCATGGGTTACCGAAATTACCCAAGTCAAAGACAAACAATATTTTGTTGATGAACAAAAAGTTGGTCCCTACACCTTGTGGCACCACCAACATTTTTTTGAAGCGACAGAAACGGGTGTCCGAATGACGGATATAATTACGTACAAGCCCCCGTTTGGCCTCATAGGGAATCTTTTAAATACACTTATGAT
>DLQO01000062.1:16476-17072 GCA_002478765.1 Flavobacteriales bacterium UBA7430 | reverse complement strand
CTCAAACTCATCACAAACATCATCATCATCACTATCGTTCAAACAAACACCATCACAGTTATAGCCTGTAGAAGCGTAGGTACATGAACCATCGTCTGTATAATCAACATCAGCATACATATCCATTGGATTACACGCGTTCTCATCAGTACAACCAGAACCGCCTGTTAGCGCACCGTCGTTAATAACAACGTTACCGTTGGTTACGTAACCTGTAAATTGAGGAATTTCGTCAATTAAAATCACGTTACCATCATGTAAAATGGCAAATGTTGGTTTAGCTCCAGAAGCAAGACCGTCAGCCTCAGGGGTAGACGAATCATCACCCCAAATGGCAAGACCGAAAAAACCTGTAGAGATTGTTTCAGAACCTACACAAGTCAGAACACCGTCTAACTCAATAAAGGCTCCAATCTTTCCACCTTCAAATTGATCGAATTTTGATGCGTTGATACCTACAGTCATGTTTGCACCTGTATTCGCAGGTGTCGTAAATGTAGCAGGTGTTATTTCGCTTGCCATCGCTGTGAAAGCAGTTGCAAGGAAACCAAAAAGAAATAAAGATAACTTCTTCATACTGGGGGGGGGTTTAGTTA
>DLQO01000062.1:0-16414 GCA_002478765.1 Flavobacteriales bacterium UBA7430 | reverse complement strand
AAAAAAAGAAGAAAACTACAGCTTAAACATTATGCTGATGCAACCAATCAAAAGCTCTTTCCATTTTTTTTAACCAAAAAAAACGGGCTAAGGTGCTCTAATCTCTAAAATTTTGTTTTTTTTGTATGGAAGGGTTCGAAACTTCAATCAAACCGTCTGTAAAACCAAAAATTAAGATCCGATGAAATTTTTTATTGACACCGCAAACACATCACAAATAAAGGAATTGGTTGCCTACAACATCATCTCCGGCGTAACCACCAATCCGAGCCTTATGGCTAAAGAAGGTATCAGCGGAACTAAAAATTGCCACCAACGTTATATAGATATATGCAAGCTGGTTGATGGTCCTGTTTCTGCCGAAGTTATTTCCACGGATTGTGAAGGGATGTTGGCAGAGGCTTATGAACTCGCTGAACTTCACCCTAACATTGTAATTAAGATCCCAATGATCAAAGAAGGCATCAAAGCCATCTATGAACTTAACCAAAAAGGAATAAAAACCAACTGCACACTCATCTTCTCCACCAACCAAGCCTTATTGGCTGCCAAAGCAGGTGCTACTTACGTATCTCCTTTTATCGGACGCTTGGATGACATCAATGTAGACGGCATGGAGTTGATTAAGAGCATTCGAACCGTATACGACAATTACAATTTTGACACGAATATATTAGCGGCTTCCATCCGGCATGAAGAACACGTGATTAAATGTGCTGAATATGGAGCAGACTATGCAACGGTTCCCTACGCGCTTTTGGATAAGTTGTTTGACCACCCACTAACAACCAAAGGCTTGGACATATTTTTAGCCGATCACGCCAAGCTGAATCCTTAATGCTAAAACGCATCTACAACGACCACCCAAATGAAAAGCACATTCAGGAGGTGGTGGAATGTCTTCGCAACGGTGGGGTAATCATTTATCCCACCGATACGGTTTATGGTTTGGGTTGTGACCTGAACCATAAAAAGGCTTTGGAACGTGTGGCACGTATTAAAGGTGTGAAATTGAAAGATACTCATTTCTCCTTTGTATGTTACGACTTAAGTCATCTTTCCGAATACGCCAAACAAATAAGCACGCGGACCTACAAGCTTTTGAAAAGAATTTTTCCGGGACCTTTTACGGTTATCCTAAAAGCTACGGGCAAGATTCCGAAAATTTTCAGCAATAAAAAGAAAACTGTGGGGATACGCATTCCCGACAACAACATCATCCGTGAAATTGTAAAACAATTGGGAAGCCCGATTGTATCCACATCCATTCACGATGAAGACGATGTGATTGAATATTCTACCGATCCGGAATTGATTTATGAAAAATACAAACATCAAGTCGACCTGGTGATTGACGGTGGCTATGGAATGAATGTTGCCTCAACCGTTATCGATTGTACCGATGAGAACGAATACAAAATCCTCAGAGAAGGAAAAGGAAACCTTGATTTAATTTATTGATTCATGCTAAAGTCAAGCGCCACTAAATCATTGAGACTTGAAAAAGTCATGAAGTTTTAGGACTTGCTCCAAGACAGAAGATTTGCCGTCGTTGGAAATGATGTGCTGGGCATGGGCTTCTTTTTGCGTATCCGACCATTGCTCTTTCATTCGCGCCAACACGTGGCTTTGTTCTCCTCCATCGCGTTTAAGAACTCTACTTATCCTGATTTCCTCAGGAGCCTGAACCAAAATAATCTGATCCAATCGTTTGTGACCACCACTTTCAATCAAAATCGCAGCTTCTTTAATGATGTAAGGGCTGATCTGTATGTCATACCATGCCAGAAAATCTGCTTCCACCGCTGGGTGAACCAGGGCATTCAATTGCTCTAAAGCCTTTTTATTATAAAAAACTTTTGATGCGATGTAAGCTCTATTAAGAATGCCATCAACAAATGCTTTATCTCCAAACTGAGAACAAAGTGCTGATCGTAAAGCGACATCCTCCGTCATCAGCGCTTTCGCTCGATCATCAGAGGCATATACGGGAATGCCCAGTTGCTTAAAAACTTTAGCAACGGTCGTTTTCCCACTTCCAATTCCGCCGGTCAGTCCAATTTTCAACATCAGTTCTTTTTTACAAATTCAACGGTCGAAGGGTGAAATTTCACCCGTTGCACTATGGAAGGCTTTTGATCTTCATCCAGAAATACATTCAAAATCTTTCGCTGCGTCATGGAAATCTCATCGTAATCACAATAAATGACAAAATCAGTTGCTTTCACTTTCGAAACATCTTTCATGGCTATCCAATAAGACAGTTCAACTTCGGGCGGAATGATAACCAACTCTTTTCCCTTAGGGACATTTCTGAGTCTGATGGGTACTTTCTTGTAGATTTCCGTAAAACGTGCTACGTCTTGCCGAACATGTACTTCAGTATTTCGAGCCGTTAGAAGCGGATTGGGCAAAACAGCTTGCAAACGAACATCAATATTTGTTGATACATCATCCCGTTTTAAAACATTTGTAGATAGGGTCGTCAGTGAATCCAGAAGATGCGCAGGGCCAAAGACTTCAATTTTATCCGGGGAAACTTTAAAATCTCCGTACTCAACGTAATTCTCACGGAAAGATAAATCCAAAGGAACACGCACTTCCAAAACGGCTCGAGTCTTGTTGCTGAAATTTAAAAACAAGGTGTCGGGCTCAATGTCTAACACAGAAAATCCATTCAGCTCGCGAGCTATCTCTGGCCTTAATGTTTGTGAAGGGGAAAAATAAGTTACCCCACTCCCCTGGCGTTGAAGTTTCTGCACATCAATTTCTACGGTACGACTCGAAAAGGTTTCCTTCAAAAATGTAAATCCAAAACCGCTAACCTTTACCTTAACTTCCGTCAAGGGGTCCCCTTTCAAATATTTATCGATGGGCTGATTGATGTATGCAACGGGATAATCGATGTAATAGGTGTACTCTTTTGAGAATTTTATTAAAAACCAAAATAAGGTAGACATCAAAAAGCAAATAACAATCACACTGCGATGGCTACCCGACCTCAAAAAGTCAATGATCTTATAAAATGTACGTTCTATCATGTTTAAATCTGTTCGTAAATATACGCAAGCGCTTTGATGATCTGACCGTTTCAATTCATAACGTCCGGACCAAAAGTAAAAAATTATTCTCTTGATCTTTTTCGAAACATTCTTTTGAACTTGTTCCAAAGATCTCTAAAATCGTCAAATTCATCTCTGTAAAAAAGGCCCAAACCTGTGGTGTAATACTTATTGGCTTCTGCTGAAAGTTGTAAATTTTCGTCAAGATTATTACTGAATGCCAACAAACGCAATTTGCCATCATCACTCAACTGATACTCTACCTCAAAGTCTCCAATAAATCGATTGGTGTTTTCAGCTTGAGAGGCAATGTTTCCATTGAAGGTAATTCGATCGTTTACCTTCATGTTGTTCAATAACAATTCCCATTGACGCTGACTCAAATATTCTCCTTGATTTGGATGGTATTTTAAGCCCAAATCAAATCGATCTGAAAACTGAGAGGTCCAATTGTAGAGCTGGTTGTTCAAAACCTCTGCTCCTGAGGAAACGGTTGAACTCAAATAATCAACGTCGGTATCATTGTATTCATCCGTACTCATGAAGGTATTGAGGACCAATAACGACAAAAATTGTTGGGTTTTTTTCTCGGAGGTATTCGTATGTTCATCCAGAATTCGATTGATACGATCATCTCCACTCGGGATTTGAATGTCGAAGTCGATGGTTGGCTGAAGCAAATCTCCACGCATCAGCATGCGACATTCCACATCGCGACTCTTGTTGTAAAGTGTGTCTGAGGTAAGTAAACTTAAGTTGGTGTTCAGTTTGTAAAGGGCATTCATGTTCATTTGAGCATCGTAAGGACTCCCGTCCCACATAAGCTGAGCTCCTTTTTCTATTTCAAACTTTTTATTTACAAAATTCTGAAGGGTAAACAAGTAATCTCCTTCTTCAACAACATAATCTCCAAACATGTAAACCTCATTGGCAGTGTTAACTCCCAGATTGATGAACCCATTACCTGTCGCTCTTAATTTATCACCTAACGTTTCGTCAAACATAATGTTTACTTGAGCATTCTCATTCAGCTCTACATTCATATCTATCGTGAATTTGGGCTTTGAATCAACGAGTTCAACAGATCTCAAAAGGGTGTCTCCAACTTGTTGATTGTCCTGGACGAAATGGACAAAACTTAAGGCATCAATACTTTCATCATCATCCAGTGGAATGTAGAGTGCCGTACCCTTATTTGATGCAGCATTTATCTGTATTTCAATGGCATCTTTAAGCCCTTTAAAAGTAGCACCACCCGAAGCAAAGGCTCTTCCATAATAGGACTTATCTTGATAGGCATCGGTGTTTAAGCAAAGTAGACTGTCAGCTTCCAAACTGAGGTCTAAACTAAAGTCTTTGAAATAACGATGATGGAACTGTCCATCAAATTGTCCAGCCCCCATAATTAAACCATTCTCTACCCCTTCAAAATCAAGTTCGTTGAGAATGATTTTTTCATCGGTTAAGGTAACCGTCGAGGAGTTGGACGATTTAAATTGCGTATTTAAATGAGGTATGGAAAAACGCAGGTCAGAAACCAAAAGGTCGCCCTCAAATTTTGGTTGATGGAGCATGCCGTGGACGGTCAAAACACCTGTAGCCTCCCCCTCGAGTGTGTCGAGAATCGCTACGTAATCTTCGACATGCTTTAAGTTGAAATCTTTCACATCCAGCGTGATACTAAACGAATTGGTATCTACCATTGGCATATAAGCTCCCGTAAAATCTAGCGTTTTTGTACGTCCCTTCACAAAAGACCCTTCCAAGGTTTGCAAGTCATGATCGTCGTCGTAATCTAATCGTAAATTCAAGGAACCAAATGGGTGCCCATTTACCCGAAGTTCATTCGAATTCATGTCAGAAAAAACTTTCGATAAGTTGTCGCTCTTTATATACGCTACAACGCCATTCAATTGCCCTTCAAAAGAAGATCTCAAAGCATCGGACCAAGGAGAAGCATTGTCCAGTTCAAAATCATTCAGAGCGAGGCGCATACTTTGCTGTTCAGGCTTGCTTTCAAAATCTACATCAAATCCTTGCGAGCTCGTTGTAAGGTATATCTGAGTCTTTAGATTACGCCCCGAATGCTCAAAAAGAGACCGGTTGTTTAAAGTCCAAAGCGAATCTGCAAAATAAAACTGACTTTCCTCAACCGCAAGTTTAAATGACTGAGCATCGACATCAGCAGTAGCAGTAATTTCCCCACCAAATTTTAGGGTATCTGTACTTTCCCAACCCAATGACAGGTCCCAATTTCCATACACTCCCTGTTGCACAAAATCAAGCTGTTCCATATTCCAATGTTCACCGTAATGAACATTTGCCGCCGTTGCTTCAATTGAAGAACGGTTTGAACGCACTTCTGAATGCATTTTCAAATCTTGTCCCATCCAATGTTTCCACTTGAGTAAAGGGCTCTCTATGTCTAAGACCAAGCCCTCTTCTAGAGGATTGAATCGACCAAAAACACGGGTCGTATCGCCAATGATTAAATCGGGAATAAACAATTTGGTGAGGGTAGACGACTCCAGAAAATCAACCTGAAAATCAAAGTTTTGAGACGTCGAAAACCTGGGTTGCAATTGGGGGTAATGAGGTTTTAGGTGGGTTAAAATGGATTGATAAATACCCGGCACATCAACAAATCCTTGAAGACTTGCGTTCATGAAATCCGATCTAAAGCTGAATGCATCATACGCATCTAACTTTTCGGAGTTGAAGTACACATCATCAAAATAATAATAATCCTTTTGTGTTTCAATGGTGGTGAAAGTCGCTCCGATACTTCCTTCAATATTGGACCATCTATTCCCGATCAAATTCATTTCAATCAATGTCGATAATTTGGCAACAGGCTCATTGTCATACCAGTTTAATTGAACCAAATCTGCCTCTGTAACATCCGCTACAAAATCCATCACAGGCAGCTCCTTGGAAAAATCAATTTCTCCGGAAAAATCCAACTCCAAGTTGCGGTCTAAAACAGTCGCTTTACCTTTAAAATAATTGGGTTGAAGGCGACCGTCTAATTCTATGTTTTTGTAGGTATAATCGTTGAAAGTTATCGCGCTTATATCTCCATGAATGTCGGTGTCAAAATTTGTGAAATCAAAACCTTTCCCTCGAACAAATATTTCTGCATTTACTTGTTGCAAATCATGCCGAACCAATTGAGATAAATTAAACTTTTGTAAGATCAACTTCCCATTGTAAATCGGAGCATCCAACGTGTCGGATATGTTCACTTTAAGGTCTGTTTCGAAACGACCTTGATCGGAATCTAAAGAAATATCCACAGCTAAGTCAGACATCGAACCGTCGAAACTAAATTCAGATGAAACAGCACCCAATGGATTCTCTTGATAATGGTTAGGAAACGTATTGCGAATCCAAGCCCACTCGTTATGAGCCAATTCGAAAGTATCTGCCTTACAGGAATATACCCATGCATTCATATCGGACCAATTACCTATTTCAAAAGAACCCGAAATGTAACTTCCTTTGTTTGAAGAAACCCTCAATGTATCCGACCACAAACTGTCATTTTTCAAGTGAATTGTACTTTGGGTACTCAATTGGAGCTCCTCAGGCCAATGACTGACTAAGCCTTTTGCGGCCGCATAGTCCGCATTAAACTGATGTAATTTGAGCGTCGCAGCAAGGTTTTTTTTGTCGAATTCTAAATCAACATGTGCACCTGACTGATCGCTGCTCCAATGAAAATTAGACACCTGATTTAAGCTGTCGGAAAAATGAATTTCTGAGGCATTTACATGATGCTTTGCACCGCCAACAACATCCCAGTTTAAATGGCTTAAAATAAAATCAACTTCAGATCCTATGCGACTGTCTATTAAGTACAAATTTAGGTTTTCGAATGAGGTGGTGAAATCCTTACCTGACCCCAAAATTCTTGCACCACTAATCCAAAAATGATCTATCAGAATGGGGTTGGGTTCATCAGAATCACCCATCAAAGCAACCACCCTTTTGTACAACTCAGCATCTTGGAGAACACTTTCATAACGATAAGGTATGTACAACCCTTCTGTATAAACAGAACGCAAATGATCTGGTCGAAAAAAAGAGGTCTTAATCTTAAGCTTTTCAATATAGATTAGGGTGTCTTGCTCTTCTCCAGGAACAAAAACCCCCTCAAGAGTTACGTCACCCAGAATACCTGGCTTTAAATTCCTCACCTGAAGGTTAACCTCATAGGAACGAGCAACCCAGTCTGAAAATTTTGTTGCCAAGAAACTTTGAACTTCCGTAAATTGAAGCAGCAACAACATGCCCAAAAAAATGGAGGACAAGAGAATTATTAGACGCTTAATTATGTTTTTATCTGTATTGATAAGACAATTCTTTATTTTTGCCGTATGAGTCAAAAAAGTATCACCATACTGGGTATTGAATCTTCTTGCGATGACACTTCAGCAGCAGTCATTAAAAACGCAAAAATTCAATCAAATATTGTTGCTAATCAAGAAGTTCACCAGTCTTTTGGTGGTGTTGTTCCTGAACTTGCTTCACGAGCGCATCAGCAAAACATCGTTCCCGTTGTAAATGAAGCTCTAAAGATAGCAAATATTAGCAAAGACCAACTGGATGCTATTGCCTTTACCAGAGGACCCGGTCTTATGGGCTCACTTCTTGTCGGCACCTCTTTTGCCAAATCATTTGCATTGGCACTGGATGTTCCTTTGATTGAGGTCAATCATATGCAGGGTCACATCATGGCACACTTTATTGACGAGGGTCAAAACTTGCCTATATTTCCTTTTTTGTGTCTAACCGTTTCCGGAGGCCACACTCAAATCGTAAAAGTAAACAGCCCTTTTGACTTAGAGGTTTTGGGAGAAACGATTGATGATGCGGCCGGAGAAGCATTTGATAAAAGTGCTAAAATCCTCGGCTTGCCCTACCCGGGAGGGCCCTTAATCGATCGATATGCGAAGCAAGGAAACCCAAAAGCATTCAAATTCACAAAACCTAAGGTGGCTGAACTCAGCTTTAGTTTCAGTGGACTCAAATCTAACATCATTCAACGGATTCAAAGGGAAGAAAAAAAAGAGCCCAACTTCATTGAAAATAATTTGGTCGATCTTTGTGCCTCCATTCAATTCACAATCGTAAGTATTCTGCTCGAAAAAATTGAAAATGCTGTTAAAAAAACCGGTATTACTCAGATTGCAATCGCTGGGGGCGTTTCTGCGAACTCGGAACTAAGGGATACGTTACTGAAAAGAAAAAAATCACACCGTTGGGAGGTATACATTCCCAAGTTTGAATATTGTACCGACAACGCTGCAATGATAGCTATTGTTGGCCACTACAAGTATCTAAACCGTGATTTTAGTGACTCCAGCATCACTCCGAAAGCAAGATTTAAAATCTAAGCCCTTGTTACCTCTCCGAAGTAACAAAGCCAATTTTGCCTGTACCATCGTGCTATTTATTTTTTTTATGAACTCATAGGATTTGTGGCGTGAGAAAAAATCACTAAATTCGTAACATAACTCAACTCCTAAATACCCTGAAATTATGAATCACCTTCATATCATTAAAGTCGCATTGGTATCAATGACTCTGCTTTTTAGCACGACCAGTGCTGATGCTCAAGACTACCGTAAGGCTTTAGATACTCAAAGATTTTCTCAATCCGTAAATACCGGACAAAATCAAACTTTATTGATCCTGGACTCTTCTTGGGGTGAAAATAAACCAGAAATTGGTGATGAAATTGCTGCCTATGACTCCCAAGGAAACATGGTTTCTAGCGTGGTTTACCTTGGAGAACATACGGGACTCGCTTTGTGGGGAGACGACCAATACACTCAGGCAAAAGAAGGTCTTTCGAAAGAAGAAACATTTCACTTAAAATGGTGGAAAAAGTCGAAGAATGAACTCGTTTCTCTAGAAGTATCAGAATTTGAACGAGGAGATGACACCTACAATAAAGATGAAATAACGGTTGTATCCGAACTTAAGTCAGACCAAATATTAGTTCAGGAGTTGGAGTTGTTCCAGAATATTCCTAACCCTGTTGCTGGACAAACAGAAATAAACTTTTATTTACCACAAAAAAACAACGTTTATCTGGGTGTTTTCAACAACCTTGGACAAGAAATTATGGTTCTCGCTAATAAATCTTTCGATGCGGGATCTCACAAGGTTGAAATGGTTTCTCCAAATTTAGAAGCCGGAGTTTACTTCTACAAACTCATTTCTGGTAACGAAAAGCACAGCAAACAAATGACGGTTGTTAAGTAATTCAGACACCGAATCATACAATACCGTCCGATCGAGACGGTATTTTTTTTGCCTATTTTCAACGTTGCAAGGCCTTTATCCTGATGAATAATTTCCTATTTTTGTCTGTATATATTTTGATATGGCTTGTCTTAAATTAATCTTACTTACGTTTACAATGATGCTGAGCAGTTTTTTATTTGCTCAGGTGGACCACGATGTGAAAGTTAGAGAGACGCTGTACAGCATCTCAAAAAAATACAACATAAGCATTCAAGATCTTGTCCGTGCAAACCCAAAAGCCAAAAGAGGCCTGCACGAAGGAATGCAGATTTCAATTCCTTCCGTAAATGGAGCATCAGACACTACAGAATACAAACTACACAAGGTAAGACCTTTAGAGTCTTTTTACTCCATACAATCAAAATACGGCATAAAAGCAAAGGAACTTCTACAGCTAAATCCATCACTATCCGAAGGTTTTAGAGCAGGAAAGCAGATTAAAATACCGGTACACAAAACGGAAGAAATTGCTGAAGTAAAAAAAATAGAACGTGTTGAAGGACAGTTCGATTTTTTTGAGAAATTGAAAAATAAAAGATCTAAGTTCAAGAAAAAAGATTCTTACAACATCGCCTTTCTCCTGCCCCTATATCTTGATAAAAACGACACCATCGAAGTCTATCAAAATCCCGAAGGGAATTCAGAAATTTACAAGAAAACTCATTATGCCCTTGACTTTTACTCGGGAGCTAAAATTGCAATAGATAGCCTCCACAAGGCAGGGATGAGTATTAACATTCACGTTTATGACACTAAAAATGAGCCTGAAGAGACCTTTGATATTGTTACAAAGACCGCTTTTAACGATATGGACCTTGTTATAGGGCCTTTCTACTCGAAAAATTTTAAAATAGCTGCGGATGTACTCCGACGAAAAAGAACGCCAATTGTAGCTCCCCTATCCTCTAAAAATTCCCTTTTAGAAAACACACCTCATGCATTTCAAGTGATTCCCTCTCAAAAACGACAAATAACGTATCTGTCTGAATACATTTCTGAGCATTATGGATCTGAATGCATCTCGATTGTCAGGCGAAACAATGAAGAAGAACAAAACTACGCGAATCTGATGCTCTCTTCACTCAAGTTGGATACAATGTTCAATTACAAAGAAATCCTCGTAGAAGAGGCTGTAATCGACTCTATCCACCATGAAATAGATTCTATGGCAGCAACCAATGTGTTTTTAATCCCATCTACAGACAAAGCCTTTGTTACGGATTTACTCACCAAACTTAATGCTACAAGAGACCGTTCTTTGGTTCTCTTTGGCATGCCTGAATGGCATGACTTTGAGGGCTTGGACTACACCTACATGACCCATTTAAAAGTACACCTTCCGAACAGTGGTCTTTTATCTTACCAGGACTCGCTGACGATGTACTTCGTAGAAAATTTCGAAGAATCTACGCGAAATACTCCAAACGAAAGGTTTGCCTTTGCTGGGTTTGACATCACGTATTACTTTCTCTCGCAGCTAAAAAATCAGGGGGGGATTTCAACAGACATGTACCTGGAGCCCGAGCAGTTATTGAATATGAATTTCGACTTCAATGACAAAAGAAATAAACGCGATGGTTCAAGAAACCAATCCGTACAAATCATCCAATACAAAGAGTTCGAAATTGCCCCGATTCGGGAATAACTCTAGTGGATGTTTTTTATAAAACTTAAAACCTGATTGTTAAAAACAACGGGGTGTTCTACATTGACCACATGTCCACAATTTGGAATGACATACAAGGCGGAGGAAGAATGGTTTTCAACCAATTTGGTGATGGACGGCAGGAACATATGATCTTCTTCCCCCATCACGTAGAGTGTGGGTATCCCTGAATCTTTTATTCGAAACAAGGCCAACAAAGGGTTTACTTCAGAAACGAGTGTAAACCACCTCTTAAACTCTTTCTGATAGAGCTTTTTAGCCTCATTGATAAATAAATTCCTTGAGGCTCTGTGTTTTTTTCTTGGCATGATGATCACAGCAAAAAACCTGTAAAGCAACAAATAGGGTATTACCGATTTCAAAAGAACACCCAATCGCATCAAAATTTGACCCCTAAAATTCAACTTCATGACAGCTCCAGCCATAATCATGCTGATACTTCGCTCAGGGTATCGTTCTGCGATCTCCCTGATGATTATGGTTCCGAGGGAAATTCCAATAAAGTGAGATTTCTGAATTTTTAAATGATCCAAAACCTCAATAATTTCATCACTTATTACGTCAAATGTATACGATTTTAACTTTTCGTAGATGGGGCTTTTAGACTTACCGTGACCTCTCAGATCTACAAGCAGTACGTTGTAATGCTTTTTAAAATCCCTCAGTTGCTGATACCAAATGGAACTGCTACCACCAGCACCATGAATGAAGGTTACCCATTCCTTTTTTTCATCAAGAATATGTGTACTGAAATGAAGCATTAATTTTGTCTTATCTAATTTTTGTTTCAACACCAAAAGGCGAAAAACAATGATAAGACAAAATTAACTTTTTTTCAAGACAAAATTAAAAGACTTGAGATTCTAAAATCCACACAGGTTTACAGGAACAATAAGGGCTGTCGTTAATGTTCTGACGACAAGTTCAAAAAGTACTAAAAAAGCTAACTAGTACTTTACCCAGGGTAAACTTATTGTTTTCGTTTCTGAAGAAGTCTTTATCATATATAGACCCGGTGATAAATTCTCCAAGTCCAATTCGTAAGGCTCATTATCTTGAATATTTACCAGGTTCAATCTGCGTTCAATTTTACCTGTAACATTGACAACCTGAACCTGCAGTTTTTCTAGAAACTCATTGGAACGTATGAAGAGTTTATTGTCAGACGGATTAGGATATAAGTCCAACTCAAATTCGCGAAGTTCATCTACTCCAACCGATTCATCAGCATCACAAACACCATCGTCATCCGAATCGTTGTCTACAACCGTTCCGGTACCGTCAGTATCTCCCGAACAAGATGCACAGGCGTCTAAATCTGTTGGGTAAACACAGGAACTCTTATCGTCATTTGGAGTTGTATCCGAATAATAATTGCATGCCGTAGGATCAGTACAGGCGACAACTTTTAATCGAAGTTGAGGCAACATAGTGTCCGGGATGGTAATATACATCTTCGGAAGTTTATAGTAGTTCCCGATACTATCGGATGCCATGGCATAGGTCACCAATACAAATTGATACTTTAGGTCTTGTTCTGTTACTTGACTTGGTCTACCTGACAAATACATTTCCGCCCAATCATTCGTGGAGAACATCGCGCTATCGCCAATACTAGAGTTGATGTACGAAGGTAATTCTAGGAACTTCACAAACAATGAATCTGTGTAAAACCTGACCTCACGATCCTGATAAGGAAGGTCGAAATGGGGTTCTGGTAATATCCTTAATTTTTCAGAAAAAGCTCGGTTGACATCCGTTTCTATGGTGATTATCGAACTGTCTTCGTTTAGGGAATAATCACACGATAACGTGAGCTCAAAATTGATGTTACTCGATCTAAATTGAAAGGTTTGGGCCAAAGACAATTGAACAATTGAAATGGCCAGACATGTAAATAATTTTCGCATAATTAATTGATTAAAATTTATATTTATCAGCATCCAATGGATGCCATCATCTAATTCTAATATACGTTGGGGCGGGTATTATTTTGAGCTTTAATAAAGCTTATCACTAATAAAATGGGATTGTCTCCTCCCTAAGATACAAAATGATGCTTGATTAACATCAAAATGAACTTTTTTAGATTAACAATAAGGATCTTAGAGCTGATTTAAACGCTAAATTATTGTTTGACCCATGGTAAAACAATCGTATTTTTATCATTACTTGCTTTTATCAAATACATGCCATCTGATAAATGGCCTACGTGTACCTCTACAGATTGAAGGTTCCTCAATTCAAGCTCCATGAGAACTTCTCCCATAATATTGATGATCTCTACCGCTATGTAATCTTGCAAACGATCAACAACCAAATATACTTTTTCTTCCACCGGGTTTGGATACAAGGTGAGATTTAGATGATTGTACTCTTGAATACCAATTTCCTCATCGCAGATTTCATCGCCGTCATGGTCATTTAAACATGTTCCAAAACAATCCAAATAATCTTCTGTAGGGTAAGTACAAAGGGTGTTATTCGCATCTGTTGTTAATCCGGCATCGTAATTACAAGCTGCTAAATCTTTACAAGCTTCTACTTCATCTGCATTACAAACACCATCGTCATCGTCATCCTGATCTACAATAGATCCTTCCAAACAAATATCACAAGCTCCAGTCAAGGAACCACCTGCTATTATCACACCCGCTTCACATGAGTCACACGCAGAAGGAATACCAACACAAGAAGCATCCGAAAGTTCTGCAGCTGGATTGAAATTACAATCATCAACTACCGTGCAGCCCTCAACAAGATCTCGAATTAAAATGCCGTAATCATCTGCTCTTTGCGCATATGCTTCGCCACAGATCTGAGGCTCAATACCCGAATTGGAAATCACTCTCATGCGCAACAATTGATTTGAAAGATAATTGCCGGGTAAGGTAAGTGTTGTTGAAACTGTCTTTAATAAACCAATACCAATAGAATCTATCCACACCCGTTCGTTGACGCCTTGATCATTTGTAAGATCAAAAACACCGTTGTTATTCCAATCTATCCAGACTTCCAAAAACTGCTTGTTGTAGGAATCGGCCTTGTAAGTAGCGCTCAGGTTATAATCTACTCCGGGAGTTAAAATCGTGTTTTTTGAACACGTAAAGTCTTGCATAGAACTCTCGGGAATGTATGTACTTGTTGAATGATTAATGGTGTGTAACTTCAGATTTGCAACACCAAGACCATAACTTGCACTGTGATGTCTACTCGATGAATTACAGGTACTTAGAACAGGTTCAGATACTGTTATGAAATTTGATTTGGTTAGGCTGTCTGTCCCGTAAGCATTCTTAACGGCTAGAGTAACCGTGTAATTCCCTGTATAATCAAAGGTGATTTTAGGATTTTGATCGATTGAGTAATACGGAGGGTTTACACCATTATCAAAGGTCCAATCAAATGTAATCCCATCCAATGATTCGTTTGTGTATGCGTTGGGAGTAGAGGTTGACTCGTTGGTAAACGTGATTGAACTTCCAAGGCAAGCTAAAGGTGATTCAACTGAAAAATCAACGGATGCGATCGTCGTTGGCGTCAAAGCTGTGTTCGCATTTATCGTAAGAAATGATGCCCTTTCATTCAATAAGGCAGACTTTACCACAGCTCTTTGCCCGAAAGTAAATTCATTCGCACATCCGGTATAATCCATGTAGTTGTGTATGTGGTCTTGATGAGTTCCATTGGCTTTATGGGTGGGGGACATTAGAGCATAAAAATTAGGATCACATGGATTTACATCTGTATTGTCACAATCATTATACAAATCATCTATAAACATGCTGCGTATGTGCATAGGTGTATCCTCTATCCCATCATCACCACATTGGTAAACACCGTTATTCGAATCGTCGTCACCATCAAAAGTATGTGGTAAATTGAACGCATGACCCATTTCATGAGCCCAGGTCTCATCTGATTCATCTATGTATGCACAAGATAAAACAACAGCTCCGTCATTAGGTTTCCCGTGCTCTGAGGCATAATATGCATAACCTGCTATAAATTCTTCACTAAGACAATTGCTGTTATCAATTTTGTGAACCAACCAGACATTGTAATATTTACTGGGATTCCAAATGCTGAACTCTTTCAAGGAATTCACGCTAGCATCACGCTCATACTCGGGCATGCCCAAATCTCCAACACCATGATTCACATAGTTGCTGTGAGCACTCATATCTTTGCGAACAATACCGTTGGTGGAATTTCCTTTTTCGTCTTGAACCGCGAGTACAAATTCAATTTTCATATCCACCCCGTTGCCATCACCTTTAGATCCCGATACTTTTCTCCAGAAATTATTTAAATAACGAACTCCCGTTCGCACCTCTGTATCCGAGATATTGGTCCCAACTCCTAAAGCTTCGCCATTGTGCATCACATGAACAACAATTGGTACTTGATAAACCCCAGAAGCTAATCTGTAAAAATCTTCTTGCGCATTTCTTCTACTTTCGCTGCTTTGTTCGTAACGCATTCTGTAAGCTACATCATTTTGCATCTTTTCATCATGAATAAGATCCGTAGCACAAAATCTGTTGTTGAATGATTTTATATTCACCGCATGCTTCTGAGCCATAACGGTAAAGTTATGAACCAATAAAAATGTGACAATATAAAGAAGATGCTTCATGAACCCTTACCTTAAAAAATTGCATTAGGAAACTAAGAAAAACCATTTCTGCACTCAGAAACAGCTCTTAAAGAACAAAAACAATACCAAATTCAACTACGATAAGTTGAACCCCAAGATCCTTTTAGTCTAAACGGTAAATGGAACTATAAATTGTGGACGTTTTGATGCGACGATAACTTGTTAAAAGTTCGCTTCAAATTTATTTTTAATTTCCACCAAACAGAGGTTACCTATACTGCCTTCATGAGAATGATTTACCTTTTTATCGGGATTAAAATCACCAGCGAAGATTTCAGTTCCTAGTTTCTTGTAAGCATCTCGGAAGGTCATGCCACTCATCACCAATTTATTAACCTCTTCAACGCTGTACATGTAATCATAAATAGCATGGTCAATGCAGTCTTGATTCACGATAACGTGCTGAAGCATAAAACTTGCAACCTCCAAATTGTCTTTTAAAGTGTCAATGGCTTCCATGTAGTTTTCTTTCAACAATTGAAAATCCCTATGGTAGCCACTGGTAAGATTATTGGTCATCGTGATGATCTCTGTGGGTAAATTTTGAACTTTGTTGCTCTTCGCACGCAACAATTCAAAGACATCCGGATTTTGTTTGTGTGGCATGATACTCGAACCTGTGGTAAGTTCTTTTGGAAAACCCAAAAAATTAAAGTTCTGACTCATGTACAAACAAACATCCGAGGCCAATTTGGATAGCGTTGAGGAGAC
>DLQO01000053.1 GCA_002478765.1 Flavobacteriales bacterium UBA7430 | reverse complement strand
AACTTAGAAGTATTAAAACTTGATTTAGACATTCCTAGAATAAAGATCATGGACGGTATTGAAAGTGATTATGAGAAAGCTTTAAAAATACAAAGCAGCATAAAATCAAGCGAGCTTCAAGTAACCAGTGCTTTATATGACCTTAAGATAGCGAAGTCAAACTATGCTCCAAATATCGTTTTAGGTCATAGAACCAGTAGTGTGTATGCAGATAATGCTGTGGGATACTCATTTGAAGAGCAACTAAGAAATAACAAACAATCCGGAATCTACCTAAATCTGAATATTCCTATATTTAATCAGTGGGCAGCTCATAACGCTGTAAATCAAAGTAAAATTCAAATCGAAAACAACCGTTTGATTGCGCAACAAGCAAAAAATGAATTGCGTAAAAACATGGAACAAGCTCATGCGGATCAGCTCGCCTCTTACAAAAGGTATCAAGCNNGCAACGAAATCTGTACTAGCATCAAAAGAGTCCTATGCATATACTACGGAGCGTTATGAATTAGGCATGGTAAACAGCTATGAGTATAACGAATCTAAAAACAAACTCATTTCGTCAGAATCCGATAAATTACAAGCAAAATACGACCTGATTTTTAAGGTGAAATTATATGAATTCTACACCCTTCAAACCTTTCAATTATGACTCGAAAATCAATCATCATACTAACAACAATACTTCTTTTCATTCTTCTTGTAATCGTCAAGAAAAAGGGATATCTCGGTGGTGAAAAACCCTTGATTGTCAAAACAGAACAAGTGTTTGTAGGATCCATCACGGAAACCGTACCTGCCGATGGTAAAATACAACCTGAAATAGAGATTAAAATCTCACCAGATGTATCGGGAGAAATTATTGAACTCAAGGTCAAAGAAGGAGACTGGGTCAATCAAAATGATTTACTCCTTCGGATCAATCCTGAGATTTACGCAGCAAATCTCGACCGCATGGAAGCCAGTCTTAATAATATAAAAGCCCAGTTAGCGCAACAAAAAACGCAATTAAAAGACGCAGAAATTAAGTTCACAAGGAACGCAAGTCTTTTCGAAAAGGGAGCTATTTCACCCACTGAATATGAAACGAGTCAAAACAATTATGAGTTGGCTCAATTGGCTGTCAAAGCTTCTTATCACAATGTCGAAAGTTCTGAAGCCGCAGTGAAAGAAGTACAAAACAACCTAAACAGAACTTCAATCTTTGCTCCAATATCAGGCACGATTTCCAGGCTCAACGTTGAACAAGGAGAGCGCGTTGTAGGGACAGCACAAATGACCGGAACCGAACTACTTCGTATTGCCGACTTTAACCAAATGGAAGTTATTGTTGATGTGAGTGAAAATGACATCATGAGGGTTAATCTTAATGATCGGGCTGAAGTAAGAATTGATGCTTACAGCAAAGATGTCTTTGAAGGAAAAGTTACAGAAATTGCGAACTCTGCGAACCTGGTTGGAACATCAGCAGATCAAGTAACAAATTTTGAAGTGAAAGTTAGAATACTAAAATCTTCCTACGAGAAACAACTAAAAACACACAAGCACCCATTTCGACCGGGGATGACAGCATCAGTAGATATCGTTACATCGGTTAAGCATGATATAAAACTACTCTCTATACAATCCGTAACTACACGAAAAGATAGCAGCGACTATTCGATCATCACTACGGAGGATCCTGAAAGAGATCAGACTGAAGAAGCCTTTGAATGTGTGTTTGTTGCTCAAAACGGAAAAGCTCACTTAAAATCTATTGAGACGGGTATTCAAGACGATCAAAATATTGAAATTGTAAAAGGCCTTTATGTAGGACAAGAAGTAATTACGGCACCTTACAGCGCCGTTTCAAAGAAACTTAGCAATCAAAAAAATGTTCAGGTAGAAAATAAATAAAATGGCTCTATTACTCATTCTAGAAACAGCAACAAAAAACTGTTCAATAGCCTTATCAGAAAATGGACATGTTATAGAATCCATTGATTTTAATGATGGACATTTCTCCCACTCAGAAAAACTACATGTTTTCATAGAAGAAATTTGTATTAAATCAGGAAGAAAACTAAACAAACTAGATGCCATTGCTGTAAGTAAAGGTCCAGGGTCATACACAGGGCTTCGCATAGGGGTTTCTGCAGCAAAAGGGCTTTGTTATGGACTCAACATCCCACTCATTAGTTTAGAAACACTTGAGATTCTGTCCAGAACTTATGCTTCAAATTGTAAAGTTAGTAGCAAAGACCTCATCATCCCCATGATTGATGCAAGAAGAATGGAAGTCTACACCGCAGTGTTTGACTCCAAATTCAAGAAAATAAAGGATACTGAAGCTCTAATCTTGAAAGAAGATTCTTTTGATGAATTCCTGAATAAGTCAGTTTGTCATTTCATTGGAGATGGTGCTGAAAAATCAAAAGAACTTTATGAAAAAGAAAATTCAAAATTTGAATCTTCCTTGTATCCATCGGCAGCGGCAGTAGCAAAACTAGCTCAAATTGCCTACGACAAAAGTGAATTTGAAAATGTAGCTTATTTCGAACCTTATTATCTAAAAGATTTCGTTGACGGTAAAAAAGGAGCCTAACCTACCAGTACATTTCCATCCATCTCATCTGGAATCGTAATGCCCATAATTTTCAATATTGTAGGAGCCACATCAGCAAGCTTACCATCCTTGATTTCAGAGTAGTCGGTATTTAATAAAAAACAAGGCACAGGATTCGTCGTATGAGCTGTATTTGGTGTTCCGTCATCGTTAATCATGAAATCAGCGTTACCATGATCTGCAATGATGATAAAACCGTAATCTTGCTTCAAACCCGCTTCTACAACTTGCTTGGTACACTGATCAACGACCTCAAGAGCCTCTATAACAGCCTCATAAACACCGGTATGCCCAACCATGTCTGGATTTGCAAAATTCAAGCAAATGAAGTCTGAGGGAGCATTCTCAATTTCAGAAATAATAGCATCTGTTATTTTTTGAGCACTCATTGATGGTTGTAAATCATAAGTGGCGACTTTAGGTGATGGAATCATAATACGTTTTTCCCCATCAAAACTCGGCTCACGTCCTCCAGAAAAGAAGAAAGAAACATGAGGGTACTTCTCTGTTTCTGCAATTCGAATCTGAGTCTTCCCATGAGCAGAGAGTACTTCTCCTAAAGTTTTCTGTAAATTATCTTTGTAAAATAAAACCGATACATCTCTATAAGCTTCATCATACATAGTCATTGTAACGTAATTCAAATGGAGAGCTGACATGTTGTACTCTGGGAAATCTTCTTGAGTAAGTACTCTAGAAATTTCACGACATCGATCGGTCCGAAAATTAAAGCATAGCACCAAATCACCTTCTTCAATTTTTGCAAGAGCATTACCATCAGCATCAACTTTACTAAGAGGTTTTACAAACTCATCGGTAACACCCGCATTGTATGAAGATTGGATCGAATCGATAAGATCTTTAGTTTTTTCTCCCTTAGCGTGAACCATCAAGTCATAAGCCAATTTAACACGCTCCCAACGCGTATCTCTATCCATCGCATAATAACGTCCAACAACACTAACAAGTTCAGCTGATAAATTAGAAATCTTTGACTCTAACTTTTCTATAAAACCCTTACCGCTTTTCGGATCGGTATCCCTACCGTCTGTGAAAGCGTGGATGTAAACATTCTCTAATTCTGCTGTATCAGCCAATTCGCATAAATGATGAAGATGAGTGTCGTGAGCATGAATACCCCCATCAGAAACCAAGCCCATGAAATGAACAGCTTTGTTATTTTCTTTGGCATACGAAAAAGCTTTATTCAGAGCTTCATTGTCCTTAAAAGTATCATTCTTAACAGCATGATTAATTTTCACCAAATCTTGATAAACAACTCTTCCAGCTCCAATATTGAGATGCCCAACCTCAGAATTACCCATTTGGCCCGCAGGAAGTCCTACTTGCTCTCCATCGGTAAGCAGTTCAGCATTTGGATAGCTTTTGTAAAGAGAATCTACAAAAGAGGTGTTCGCATTTTGCATGGCATTGGACTTGGTATCATTTCCATGACCCCAACCGTCGAGAATTAACAAGGCTACTTTTTTCATCAATCTAAATTTGCGGCAATTTAGCTTTTACTTTTGATAGTACATAGTTTTTCAGGCACTCCATACTCTGTGGAGCGAATACTCTTGGAAACAAACACAATACTAAGACTTCTGTTCTAGAAAAGATATACCTCAGTGAATCCCTTATTCAACATGAATAAATTCATTAAAGCATCAATCATAGAATTAAATACTATAAATTGTATATTTGAAAAGCTTCGACCTTTTTACAACAAAAGATTATTCTATGAACGATTACGCAAGTTGTTCTATTTAACTAAGTGTGAATAAATACGCTCAACCCGATATAAAATGTCAAATAAAAAATTGATTTTTAATTTACTATTTAAAAAAATAAAAAATCCTTTCGTGATTATTGGCTTTATCTTTTTGGTGTGGATGCTTTTATTCGACAACAACTCCTACATCAATCAAAGCAGATTGTCAGAGACAATTGATCAGCTCGAAAAAGATCAAAAGCATTACCAAGAAGAAATCAAAAAGGATTCTATTGCTCTTGAGGAACTTTCCAACCCAAAAGGATTAGAAAAATTTGCTCGAGAAAAATACCACATGAAAAAAGAAAATGAAGAGATCTTTCTCATTATTGAATGAGTATACCTATGGAACGACTATTTGGAGATTTTAATTCAAAAACACTTAAGGAGTGGAAAGAAATTATTCTTACAGACCTTAAAGGAGATGAATACGAATCTCTTATTTGGGAAGATCCAGAAAACATTCAAATTGAACCCATATACAATCCAGAATCCATACCAGAACTGAGGAATGACATCACCCATCAACACTCTAACTGGGAAATAGAACAAACACTTGTTCTGCCAAAAAACAAAAAAATATTGGCCAGTCTAAACTCAGGAGCTACCGCTCTTCTGATTAAAGACTTACCCTCTAAAGACATCGAAACCGTATTTGAAGGGGTGTGGATACAGCACATTCAAACCTCTTTTCAATCTAAAACTCCCGTGAGTGACATAGAAGCATTCGTTTCACTGGTTCAAAAAAGAAAACTTGACAAGAATACAATTAGAGGCAGTCTGCAGTATGACCCTCTGATGGATGGATTGAGGAATGGTGAACTTCAGACCAACTTATGGGAGAACTTCAAATCAATACAAGAAAATGTTAAAGAACTACCACAGTATAAAAGTGTCTGCTTACGAGGTTACGAATATCATAACGCAGGAGCTACACTAACTCAAGAGCTCGCTTTTACATTGGCTCAACTGAGTGAGTATTTTGCAAACACTAACGAATTAAAGCCTGATAAAATTCAGGTAAGCCTTGCGGTATCGACAAATTATTTTTTTGAGATTGCTAAATTCAGAGCCATCCGAATCCTGTGGAAACAAATTCTAAAAGCATACAACAAACAATACGTTGATCTTGACCTGAGAGCTGAAAGTAGTTCGAGAACCTCAACACTTTATGAACCACAAGTAAACATGCTCAGAAACACCAGCCAGTGCATGTCTGCTGCCCTAGGAGGAGCGAACACCATCAATGTAAACAGCTTTAATACCGTTTGTTTGAAAGAGGATGATTTTGGACAACGGATGGCTAGAAATATCTCATTAATTTTAAAAGAAGAATCGTACTTTAATAAAGTAGTCGATCCGTCAGCAGGCTCCTACTACATTGAATATTTAACAAATAAACTAAGTGAGAATGCTTGGAAAGTATTTCAAAACATAGAAAAAAAAGGAGGTTGGCTAACTTGTGTAAAGATGAATACAATACAAGAGATGATCGAGAAAAATGCACGTAGTCAAGAACACGATTTAAACAACAAAAAAATAAGACTTCTGGGGACCAACCTTTTCCCAAATAGAGAAGAAAAAATGTCTCATAATATTGATAAATCACTGACATTAAACCTTCTGAAAGGAAAAGAATTTAAAGCCATGAACGCCAATCGATTGTCTGCAAATATGGATCTTGAACGATTAGCAAAAGAGCCGAATGATGTCTAGACCTAATTTTTCAAATATCGCACTCAATCTAAGCAGGGAAAAAGCTGAAAAATCAGGTAATACTTGGCTGAGTCCTGAACAAATAGAAATTCAAAAAAATTACAAAGCTAAAGACATTGAGCATACCGAACATATCGGCTTCATATCTGGCGTTGAGCCCTATCTGAGGGGTCCTTACAGCTCAATGTATGCAAAACGTCCTTGGACCATTCGTCAATATGCAGGTTTCTCTACTGCAGAAGCCTCGAATGCATTTTATCGTAGAAATCTGTCTGCTGGACAAAAGGGCTTATCGGTAGCCTTTGATCTGGCAACCCATCGCGGATACGACTCTGATCATGAGCGTGTGATTGGAGATGTTGGTAAGGCCGGTGTAGCCATCGATACGGTAGAAGACATGAAAATCCTTTTCAGTCAAATTCCCCTAGATAAAATGTCGGTATCCATGACCATGAACGGTGCAGTGCTTCCGATTATGGCATTTTACATTGTAGCCGCTGAAGAGCAAGGTGTGAAACAAAATCAACTCAGTGGAACGATTCAAAATGACATCCTGAAGGAATTCATGGTAAGAAATACCTACATCTACCCACCTAAGGCCTCTATGAGAATTATAGCCGATATTTTTGAATACACAGCTCATAACATGCCAAAATTCAATTCCATCAGTATCTCGGGCTATCATATGCAAGAGGCTGGTGCTACTCCAGACATAGAATTGGCGTATACCCTAGCAGATGGTCTAGAATACATAAAAACAGGGCTTAAAGCTGGTATGGACATAGACTCCTTTGCACCTCGACTGTCCTTCTTTTGGGGTATTGGAATGAATCACTTTATGGAAATTGCTAAAATGCGAGCCGCAAGAATGATTTGGGCAAAAATGGTCAAAAAATTTAATCCGAAAAATCCAAAATCACTTGTATTAAGAACACATTGCCAAACATCAGGCTGGAGTTTAACCGAACAAGATCCATACAACAACGTAGCCAGAACCTGCATTGAAGGCATGGCAGCAGTTTTTGGCGGAACACAATCTTTGCACACCAACGCATTGGACGAGGCCATTGCCTTACCGACAGAATTCTCTGCAAGAATTGCTCGAAATACTCAAATCTATCTTCAAGAAGAAACACAAATAACAAAAGTTGTAGACCCCTGGGGAGGCTCATACTATCTTGAAAAAATCACAGAAGAAATCACCCAAAAAGCATGGAAGCACATTCGTGAAATTGAAGAGTTAGGTGGTATGGCCAAAGCCATTGAGACAGGAATTCCTAAAATGCGAATTGAAGAGGCTGCAGCCAGAAAACAAGCACGTATCGACACAGGAACGGATCAAATTATTGGAGTAAATGCCTATAGACTTGATAAAGAAGAGCCCTTAGACACCCTAGAAATTGACAATACACTCGTACTAAAGTCACAAATAAAACGTTTAAATAATGTACGAGAAAATAGAAATGAATCGGCTGTTGCAAGCGCTTTAAGTAACCTCACGGAAGCATGCAATGGCAACAAAGGGAACTTATTAGAATTGGCTGTGATTGCCGCAAAAAGTCGAGCAACACTGGGAGAGATATCCTTTGCATGCGAAAAAATATTTGGAAGATATCAAGCGAAAATACATTCAATATCGGGAGTTTACTCAATGGAAATAGCAGACAACAATGCTTTCAGCAAAGCACGCAAATTAACAGACACGTTCGCCGAAATAGAAGGTCGAAGACCTCGTATTATGATTGCTAAAATGGGGCAGGACGGTCACGATAGAGGGGCAAAAGTAGTATCTACCTCCTTCGCAGACTTAGGATTTGATGTTGATATAGGTCCACTTTTCCAAACCCCCAAAGAGGCAGCAAAACAGGCTGTAGAAAACGATGTTCATATTCTGGGGATTTCCTCATTAGCGGCTGGACACAAAGTACTGATTCCAAAAGTAATTGATGAACTCAAAGATCTTGGAAGAGATGATATTTTAATTGTAGCCGGAGGCGTTATCCCAAACAAAGACTATCAAGAATTATTCGATATGGGCGTGGCTGGTATCTTTGGACCCGGAACTGTTATAGCCGATGCTGCCTCCGAAATATTGAATGTTATGATGAATGTTGAGAAATGAAAAAGCATTTTTTAATCATTGCCTTTTTAGCGCTGACAATTACAAAAGGTCAAAGCATTCGTAACGATAGTTACACAGCTCTTGGAGTTCTTACAAGCTTCAATGAAATTCCTTTTGGGATAGGCTTCTACAACGTAACTAAAGAACAAAGACTTGGTGTTTTTAGCGAGCTAAAATTCAATCGATTGAATTTCAATAACGATTACATCTTTAGAAACGCTCCAGTAGCGTCCGACACACTAAGAGATGCTATTTTCCATGGAAACAAGAACATGATCAAAATGATCAATATAGGACTTGTCTTTAATCCTCAAAAGCTGAACATCTTTGTTTGGGATCGAATAGATATTGATCTTTGTTTAGGCATTGGATATGTTCAGAATTTTAGATATAAATTCTATCATGACTCAAAAGGTATTGAAAAAGACGAAAATCAAAGCTCCTCCAACCCACTGGGTAAATACTACGTCATTGACCACAATGACCATGGCATAAATCTAAATATAGGAACAAACTTATCTTTCCAAAAAACGCCCTTTATGATTCACTTAGGCTATGACTTTAAACCAAAAACCATCGCTTTTGGATTTAACTGGAAAGTAAAATAACCCTTTCAAATCACCTACAATGAGAGGTTTTAATAGCATTACCAAAGCAGATAAAGCGATGCTAAGCGAACAAGTTATGCCTCAAGTCTCCTATAATTTAATTAGTTTATTATAAATTTGCTCAAAATCAAAATTGTATGAAAACTGCTATACTTGCTATTGTACTTTTAGCACTAGGTTTTGCTGGAATTGCCATTAAAATTTGGGCAAAAAAGGATGGGGAATTTGAGGGGACATGTGCAAGCAATAACCCTTTGATTACAAAAGAAGGCGAGGCATGTGGATACTGTGGTGCAGAACCTGATGAACAATGTAAATCCGATGAAGAGGCAACATCTGCAGTGAACTAGTGAATGATATTCACTTCCATATTCAAGTGTACACCAAACTGATTTTCTACAGAAGATTGAATGTCCAAAGCAAGCTTATAAATATCCGAGCCCTTCGCTCCTCCATAGTTTACTAAAACCAAAGCTTGTTTTTCGTGAACACCATAATTCCCAATACGTTTTCCCTTCCAACCAGCTTTTTCTATGAGCCATGCAGCAGGTACTTTTACCTGTCCGGTACCCGAAGGATAGAACGGTACATCAGCATGGTTCTTTTTTATGGGTTCAAAATCAGAAAGAGACAAGACCGGGTTCTTGAAAAATGAACCTGAATTACCAATTTCTTTCGGGTCTGGAAGTTTTGATTCTCTGATGAATATGACTGCATCACTAACATCTTTAGGAGTCGGTGTTAGAATACCACGATTATTTAAAACTTCAGATATTATGCCATAATCGGTATCTACATTTGCGTTGCATCGCAATTTAAAAGTTACCGACAAAATAACATAGGCTCCCTTGTGGATGTTTTTAAAGACCGACTCTCTGTATCCAAAACGACAAGATGCACAATCAAAGTTATGAATCTCCCCCGTTGCTATATGATAAGCTTCAAGATGTTCGAATACATCTTTCAACTCAACACCGTAAGCACCGATGTTTTGCATCGGAGCGGCTCCAACATTTCCGGGTATTAACGATAAATTTTCTATTCCAAAGTAACCTTTGGATAAAGACCACAAAACAAAGTGATGCCAATTCTCTCCTGCCTGTACTTTGATTAATCCATCACCAAGATCCTCAATTCCCTTCAATTCAAGATGTACAACCAATCCTTTAAAATCTGAACAGAATAGAATGTTACTACCTCCGCCCAAAAATAATTTAGGCAAACGCAAATACAAGGGGTTTGATAAAATCAATTTGAGTTCCGAGAGATGTTGTACTTTAACAAAAAAATCAGCCTTTACATCAATACCAAAAGTATTGTATGCAGCCAAGGAGTGATTTTCATGTAATTGCATGCAAAAGATTTAGAATAAAGATTGAACCAGTTTCTCTAGACTCATACCTTCGGCTTCTGCCTTGTAGTTTCTTACAATACGATGACGAAGAATTGGAAATGAAACGGCTCTGACATCTTCGATATCAGGAGAATATTTACCACGAACAGCGGCATATGCCTTAGCTGCAAGTATTAAAAATTGAGATGCTCTTGGACCGGCTCCCCAAGAAAGATATTTTTTTATTTGATCAGGAGACTGATCACTCTCCGGACGAGTTTTAGAGACCAAACGAACGGCATACTCAACAACATTGTCAGCTACGGGAATCTTGCGTATTAAATCTTGAATTTTTAAAATCTCTTCAGCAGTTAAAACCTCCTTAACGTGGGCCACAGTATCCGAAGTAGTGTTTTTAACGATCTGAACCTCCTCCTCAAAAGAAGGATAATCAACCTTTAAATTGAACATGAATCGATCAAGCTGAGCTTCTGGCAACGCATAAGTACCCTCCTGCTCAATAGGGTTTTGTGTCGCCAAAACGAAAAAAGGTTTGTCCAGAAGATGAACCTCTCCCGCTGCAGTAACGGATCGTTCTTGCATAGCTTCAAGAAGAGCCGCTTGAGTTTTTGGAGGTGTACGATTGATCTCGTCCGCAAGAATTACATTTGAAAATATAGGTCCTTTCATAAATTTGAAACTCCTATTTTCATCTAAAATCTCAGCACCAATAATATCTGACGGCATCAAGTCAGGAGTAAACTGTATTCGAGAAAAATCTAAACCTAAAGACTCACTGATGGTTTTTACAAGGAGTGTTTTTGCCAAACCTGGCACACCAACCAAAAGGACATGTCCTCTGCAAAATATGGATAGAATAAGTTCATCGACAACCTTATCTTGTCCAACAATAACTTTAGCAATTTCTGATTTTAAGTCTGCAAATTGAACTTTTAAATGATCAAGTGCTTCTACGTCTGAATTTTGTTCCATACTGTAAATTTGTTACCAACCGTATTGAAAAGAGGATGATTGGTAGGAGTCAGCAATATAAACATAAGTCTTCAATAATGCATTTTCTACCCAATGGGTTATGGCTTGCTCTCTTTTTTGTTCTAATGCCATGTCACGAATCAGCTTGTAATCATCTTTAAAATTAGCTTGATGCTTAGGTGTTCTGCTTAACAACTTAAATATCCTGTAAGCTTCCTTGCCATCCTCCATCTTGACGTAAGCAGGGCTGGAAATTTCATCGACACTTAATTCGTCGACTGTGATTTTAATTGCATTTTCTAATTCATGGAGTTCAAATGTAGAAGATCCAGAATTCATGTTTATTAATTTGCCACCATTAAATTTAGTCATGTCGTCATCTGAATGATACGTAGAAGCGTTTGTGAAAGTCAAATTACCATCAAGAATAGAATCTCTAACAGCAACCAGCAAATCTTTGGCGTCATTTAAATCAATCGGAGAAATTTTTGGAGACATAAGGATATGTCTGATGTCTACTTCATCAGCTCTTCTTTCGACCATTTGGGCAATATGGAAGCCATATTCAGTTTCAAAAACTTCAGAAATTTCATCATCTTCGAGGCTGAACATTACCGCTTCAAATTCTTTAACAAACATTCCTCTTCTTATTCCGGTGTAAAGCCCACCATTTCTAGACGACCCTGGATCTTCAGAATATAAAATAGCCAATGTAGCAAAGCTTTCCCCTTTTAAAACACGCTGTTTAAGTTTATTTAGCTTACTATTTGTTTCTCTAATAGCAGACTCATTTGCTGGAGGAAGTTTAAGGATTTGAGCAACTTCAATGCTTTCATTAATTTCCGGCAAAGCTTCTTTGTCAAATTTTGCATGATATATTTTTACAGCAGCAGGAGTCACATCAACGTTTGATGTGATACCGTATCGGACTCTTTTTATAATGAGAGACTCCCTGATAGGTTCCTTCATCTCATCTTTAATCTCGTATATTTTTTTATCGAAATATTCTTCCAACTGGTCGATGCCTCCTAATTGAGAAGTAAAAGTGTTTATTCGAGACTCAACCTCAGCACCAACCTCTTGCTCAGTCACCTCTACACTATCTAACTCCGCTTTGTGAAGCATTAATTTTTGAAATAATAAATCTTCAAAAACTTGAGTTCGCATTGATGAATCGACTTCCAAGCCTTGAGCTTGATATTGAAGTATTTGCTGTTCTAAATCCGATTTCAGTACAATATTATTCCCCACAACAGCAATAACGCCATCCACATTAACTTGTGAAAAGGCAGCTTGAGTCAAAAGAAAAAAAGCAACAAAAAACACTCTAGTCATCTTAATAAATTTCAAATTGTTTTGATGTTTTGGCATCCTCTAATAATTTAGATTGAATCACTTCAAGCGATTTCAGTTTTCTTTGGTTCAGCAAGATACTTTTTATTTCATCTGCTACATATTCTAAAGGAGCTATTTCTCCTTGTAATTTGAGGTCATGGAGTCTTACTAGATAGACATTTAACGAATCCTCAAGCAGTAAAGTATTTTTTTTAGGTGATAATGACGATATGTCTAGATCGGAAGAAAAAATCTCTTGAAAATCTTCCCAAATCAACCATTCTTCAGGATTGTTGTAAAATCGCTTTGCATATTGATGAGAATACGATTCAATTAGATCAATCTTCAAAGTGTCTGCATCAAAAAACCAATCCGATATAGCGTCTAATTTTGGAGCCATAACACTTGCTTTAAGAAACATCACTTTGATGATTTTTTCTGAAAGCAAATAATCTTCCGCATGCTCGTTGTAATAGGATTTCAATTCATCTTCAAGAACAAGTGTATCCAAACTTTGCTGAATCAATTTTTGCTCATAAGCATGAATCATAAGTGACCGACGATACGCTTTAAGACGTTTTTCAATCTCTAAAGCTTCTTGATTGATGTTAAGTACTGCTTTTTGCAATAACAGCTCTTGTTTTGCCCAATTGTATATGTATTGTTGCTTAAAAACCAAACTGTCGTAAGAAGACAATTCACCATTTTGTGGGAGGTTTACCTGTGACTCATACAACTGTGAATCTCCGACTCTAGCCAGTAATAAATCGTCTGACTCAGTCTGAAAGAACGAACATGAGGACAAAACACAAATGAGGGAGATATGTAAGAAGTACTTGTTCACTTTTTTATTTTAATTCCGTCGTATAGTTTTTGTTGTTCCACTGAAACATGATACTTTTAGAAGAGCCTAAATCATTGATCGCACTGCGAAAGGCTACGCCAAAGCTTCCTGTGTATTTAGGGATTTCTTGAGCCTCAACAGAGTCCTCTAACTCATGCAATCGGTTGTCTTTTAGCAAGCCTAAAACTTTTGCGTTTACCACAACGGTATACTTAGATCTAAGTTCATCAACCCATTGATTTTGGAGACTTTCTTGAAAGTCTGAAATCACTAGACCCCTAACATCGTTGAGTAATTTTGCCTGTTTGGGCAACAGGTCTTCAACATAAACTAGTTTAACGTTCTGATTGTCTTTAATGGGCTTTGACAGGCCCTGAACCCACGCAACTTGGTCTACAAAATCATCATCACCTTTGGCGTATAGGCCATCCTCTACAACCATATTAAGTGAAGAGCGCTTGTTAATTTTGGCTTGAAGTTCTTCAAAATTTACAACCTTTTTTTTGAGCTGCTTGGCAACTTTTTTAGCAACCTTATCATTGAGGCAATTGATCACCTTAGCTTTAACACGTGGAGGCCACATGTAATTGTGTTTGTTTGACTGAAAGTAAGTCTTCAATCCGGTTGTATCTTTAATCGCTTTTGACCAAACTCTTTCGTCCGTCAGTTCGTACAATAAAATACCGTCTCTGTATTCTTTCATCAACAAACGGAAATCATCATATTTACGCTCGAGATTTGCATTTTCATAAATAATAATTTGCTCTTCTGACCATTTTGAATACGCATCGTTTACCACAAATTGAACGTCATTAACTTTTGTTGCGGTTCTTTCAGATGCCAAAAGATAATCAACAAAATCTGACAACTTATAGGTCTTTTCGGCCAATGTAAATAAAACCATTGAAGAACTCTTAAGAGGTCTCTTCAAAATGATTCTACCGGACAAAGGCTCCAACTGTAAATGGCTATATAAAGCAGCTAGTGCTAGCTCATTTTCCTGATAGTCGTACTCCTCTTTTAATTGATTCACCAGAGAGCTTCGCTTCAATTGAGATCTGGAATCCTTTTCAACTCTAATTTTGAGCGCCAACTTTTCCTCCTCAAAACTTCCCAGACCTTTGCGATCAATAAGCTTAATGATGTGCCAGCCGTATGGGCTTTGAACAGGTTTTGACAGTGCATTTTTTTGGGACAAACCAAAAGCAGTATTTTCGAAGGATTCTACCATTTTATTTGACCCAAACCAAGGCAGCTCGCCCCCGTTTGAAGCCGACTTTTTATCGTCAGAATACTGCTTGGCCATTTCTTCGAAATTGGCATTTTCTTCAACAAGCTTTTTGTAAATGGCTTCAATTTTATTCTTTGCTAAACTTGTTTCAGAAGCTGACTCACCATCAGAATTCTTATCTTTCTTGACCATAATGTGAGCAACTTTTACTTCTCCACGAGAAGAACGAGTATCCGTTACTTTGAGAATGTGATATCCAAAACGAGTTCTAATAATTTTTGAAACGCCACCTTTAGTGGTCGTAAAAGCTGCATTTTCAAAAGGGTACACCATGTATAATGCACTGAAATAGCCCAGATCACCGCCATTAGCTTTTGCTGAAGGATCTTGTGAATAAGTACTTGCATAAGAAGAAAAGTCAGCACCTGCATTGATTTCAGATCTGAGTTTCTGAATCTTTAAATAAGCTTTGAGTGTATCCTCAGGAGATGCATTCTCCGGTAAAGAAATCAAAATATGACTGGCCCTTACTTCCGTTTGTAATCTGAGGTAAGCCTCTTCAATCAAACGCTCACCAATTTCAGTATCCACCAAATAAGGTTTCGCTAATTGTTTGCGATATCCTGCAAGCTCATTGATAAAAGCAGATTCCTGATCCATTCTTAAGGATTCAGCTTCTTTTACTTTTAGCTTAAAATTAACAAACAAATCCAAATACTCATCTATGGTTTTAGGATCGAGTGCATCACCAATCTGTCTATTCTTGTTGTAGACACTTAAAAATTCTTCTACACGAACCTCTTCATTTGCAATGGTCAGAAGAGACTTGCTGGAATTTTGTGCAAAAGCATTTAAAGTCACTGCTGCGATAAGCAACAAACGCATTACATTTTTCATTACATTAAATTATATTTAAACTTCTATTTCCTACTGTAATTAGGAGCTTCTCTTGTAATTGTAACATCGTGAGGGTGAGATTCCGTAACTCCAGCACTGGTGATACGCACAAACTGTGCCTTTTCTTTTAAAGCACTTATATTTTCGGAGCCACAGTAGCCCATACCCGCTCTCAAACCACCAACAAACTGGTACATCACTTCTGCCAAACTTCCTTTATAATCTACACGACCTACAATTCCTTCTGGAACTAATTTCTGAACATCATCTTCAACATCCTGGAAGTAGCGATCTTTAGAACCTGCTTTCATGGCATCTATGGAGCCCATACCTCGGTACGATTTGTACTTACGTCCCTCATAGATAATCGTCTCACCCGGAGACTCTTCTGTCCCAGCCAGTAAAGAACCTAGCATTACGGAGTCGGCACCTGCAGAAATAGCTTTTACAATGTCTCCCGTATATCGAATACCTCCATCAGCAATAACTGGAACTCCAGAACCTTTTACGGCATCGGCAACCATCATAACAGCTGTTAATTGAGGTACACCAACACCTGCAACAACACGAGTGGTGCATATAGATCCAGGTCCTATTCCTACTTTTAAACCATCAGCTCCCGCTTCAACCAGATATTTTGCGGCTTCTGCAGTGGCAATATTACCAACAACGACATCCAAGTTTGCATGTTTGGATTTAATCAATTTCAAAGTATCAACCACACCCTTGGTGTGACCGTGTGCCGTATCAACAATAACCGCGTCAACTCCTGCTTCTACAAGCGCATCAACTCGATCAAGTGCATCTGGAGTTACGCCTACACCGGCAGCAACTCTTAGCCTACCGAACTTATCTTTATTGGCATTGGGTTGAACGCGAACCTTAATGATATCTCTGTAAGTAATCAACCCAATTAAAATATTGTTGTCATCAACAACAGGTAGTTTTTCAATCTTGTGTTTTTGAAGGATCCCTTCTGCTTGTTCCAACGTTGTGTTTTCTTTGGTAACAACCAAATCATCTTTGGTCATCACATCTTCAATGGAAAGTTTGTCATTTTTAACAAATCGCAAATCACGATTGGTCACGATACCTAATAATTTGGAATCCACATCTATAACAGGAATGCCTCCAATGCGAAACTCTTTCATCATACGCTTTGCATCAGAAACTTTACATGTATGAGATAGGGTTACTGGATCCAATATCATACCAGACTCGGATCGCTTAACGGTGCGCACTTCCTTTGCCTGAGCTTCGATACTCATGTTTTTATGTAATACCGCAATACCTCCCTCACGAGCTATAGCAATGGCCATATCCGATTCAGATACGGTATCCATAGCAGCGGATACGATAGGCGTATTTAAGCTAATATTTCTTGAGAATTTTGAGGAGATATTTACATCTCTTGGTAATACTTCAGAGTAAGCAGGAATTAACAACACATCGTCGTAAGTTAGTCCTTCTCCGATGAATTTCTCTGTAGAATGAATGTCCATTAGGTTGCAATTTTAAATAATAATTGCGAGCAAATATACTAAAAATCATGGTGTAAATCATCATCTAGAAAAGATAAAACTGCTTGAAAATCAATGAGGGTCAATTCATCGAATCAATTTAAAACATTTGCATAAGAATGCTTTGACAACAAACCAATACCTGGAAGATCTGTTTCTATTCGGATGTATTGCCTACCACGATTTCACAGAGATCTTCTTCTTTCAGATACTTATTCGCTAAGTCTTTCAAAAGATTCGCATCCAACTGATTGAGCATCTCTTGATAGCTATCGTAAAACTCAAAATCTGTTCCTTGAATGTGCATGTTCTTCAACAAGCTTATTTGAGCAAAGGGACCGTCAGCGGACTTTAAAATCTGACCCATGATGTAATTCTTCACCAAACTGAGTTCTTTTTCTGGAATCAACGCTTCTCTAAGACGTTTTAATTCAAGATAAATTTCTTGCAGTGCTAATTGCGTAGACTCCCCTTTCACCTCCGTAGAAATGCAAAAATAACCACATTCTTCTTGTTGCACACACATGGCGCCTATTCCATAGGTCAAACCCTTATCTTCTCGAATATTACTCATCAATCGAGAACCAAAATAACCGCCTAAAACTACAGACAAAAACTTTAAAGGCTGATAATCCTCGTGGTGGGTATTGAAACAGGATCGACCTATACGAATCGCTGATTGCATCGCCGCATCTTTAAACAGGTGCGTTTTTTCTGTTTTATGCACTGGGGAATAAACGTCCAATGAATTTGAAGCTTTAAGTGCCCAAGTTCCCAAATATTCATTCAACATCGATTCAGTGTTGCTTGGAAGCATCCCCGCAATGTAAACGTTAAGGGCTGCGTTTTTATAATTTGCAGTATGAAAATCAACAAGATCCTGTCTGGTTATCCTATCAAAATCTTCGAGTGTTACAGAAAACCCATAAGGGTGTGTACCAAACAAAGTGTTGAAAAAAGTATTTCGAGCAATGAACTCTACTTTTTCTGAATTGATTCTAAAACTCTGTTTTTTCTGGGCAAGAGCTATCTGAAACTCATCTTCCGGGAAAATCGGATTTTTTAGAGCATCAATGAATAGGGGCAGTACCTCATTAAAATATTTATTGAGGGTAAAGAGCGAAACTACTGCACGATCAGAATTCACATCCACCTGTGTGTAAGCACCATAAAAATCAAGACTTTCATGGATCTCTTCTCCTTTTTTATTGGCGGTTCCTTCTAGAAGCAAAGCATTGGTTAGACTGGCCTGCAAGGCTTTATTTTGAATTTTACTCCCTGCTTCAAAAACCAAATCCAAACGACACAGCTCCTGCCCTCCTCCTTCCATAGCATAAACCTGGAGGTTGTTGGTCAATTGAAATCTTTTGGGCACAATAAAATCAGGCATATTGATTTCCTGAAAATGCATTTCTTTTTTTCGATCTAACATTTCCTTCTATTTGGCATGATAATATAACGTATTGGAATTGGCCTTTCTAAAAACGTCCTGAGCAACATCCTTAATCTTTGAAGCCGTCACCCCTTCATAGAGGTCTATTTGTTTATTGACAAGGCTTGCATCACCCATCAGCTCAGAAGTAGCCAAATTAATGGCCTTATTCAATACATTTAGTTCTGAAAACTTATGTGCTGATATGGCTTTATTTTTAACCTTACGAAGTTCTTTTTCATCAACCAAAAACAGTTTAAGTTTCCCGATTTCAGCATCGATTCCTGCTTCCGCATCTTCCATGGAAACCCCTGGAGTCAGTTTACCCGCAAAATAAAACAACCCTTCATCCAATTCCCCTCCGATAAAGGCATCAATATCGCTAAACAATTTTTGATCTTTAACAAGGCTGTTGTACAATCGAGAAGAGTTACCCCGTGATAAAATGTCGGAGATCAAGTCGGTAGCAAAAAAATCAATGTCCGTTCGAGCACACATATGAAAAGCTTTATAAATCACATCAACCGGCACATCTCTTTCAACCTTAAGCGTTCGCGCAGCCTCTTGACGTGGTTCTTTCGGAAGATCTCTTTTCGGTGTATCTCTTAACGGTATTGGGCCGAACCACTTTTTTGAAAGCAATTTTACATGATTTAGGTCTACATCACCTGCAACAACAAGTATGGCGTTATTGGGAGCATAATGCTTATAAAAGAAGTTTTTCACTTCCTCCATCGTTGCCTCTTCAATATGAGAGACTTCTTTGCCAATCGTCGGCCACTGGTAGGGATGCTTTTGATAGGCAAGTGGTCTTAAAAGCAAGTGAATGTCTCCATAAGGCTGATTCAAATAATTCTGTTTGAACTCTTCTATCACAACTTGTCTTTGAACTTCAAGACTTTTTGGTGTAAAAGCCAAACCCAACATTCGATCGGACTCCAAACGAAAAGCATGCTCCAAATTTTCTTTGGGTAAGGTGATGTAATAATTGGTGATATCATTAGAAGTAAAAGCGTTATTCTGACCCCCTGCTTTCTCAACCACCTCGTCATAATCGGAGATGTTAATCGAACCCCCAAACATCAAATGCTCAAACAAATGAGCAAATCCAGTACGCTCCGGACTTTCATCTCGAGCACCTACATCATAAAGTAAATTGAAGGCTACGATGGGGGTACTCTTATCTTGGTGAACAATAACTTTTAAGCCATTATTCAATTCAAATCTTTCAAAATTTATCATGCTACAAATGTATCCAATCTAATTTTAGTGCTAGAAATAAAACAGTAAAACTCAACAAATAAATAATGCCCAAAATCGACAAGATGCGCATGAATAAATTCGGCTTTTCTTGAGCCGTTAAATCATCTGATAACACCAATTTAAAATTGACAATGGCGATGAGTGGGGCAATGACAAATGAAATGATGGTTGCGAGATCAACTAAGGCTTTAAAATTTCCTAAAAAATTATTGATGACCACAAATCCACCAACAAGAACAATTGTGAGCCAAATTTTATACGTTTTAAATTCTTTACGCGTGGCTCCTAAAAGTAATGCTGTAGTTTCTGACATCGCTCTAGAGTAGCCGTCAAAGACTGTAATACACGTACTAAACATCACCGAAAATGAAGAAATTGCTATAAAATAATAGGCTCCATCACCCATGGCACTGGTAAACATACCCACCACCTGATTGGCAAATACAGCAGAACTATTGGACAGCTCTGTTTCGGTTCCGTAAATTAAAAATGCACCCAATGTGATGAAACAAATGGATAGGCCTGCAGTAATCCAATATCCAATGTTAAACTCTTTTAAAGTTTCTTTAAGCGTGGGTAAGTAATCTGTTTGTTTGATGCGCTCCAGAGTCCATATAGAATTCCAAGTAGAAAGGTCTACCGCTGTAGGCATCCAGCCCATTAGTGCGATCAGGAAAAATATATTTTTCTTATCCAGCTCAAGAGGAATCACCAGTTGATCCCAAGTTGCCACGGGGCCATGCCAGAGCGTCATTATGAAAGCCACGAGCGTAGAAATTAACAAAACCGAACCGATTAATTTAATCAAGCCATCCAACAGACTAAACTTACCACTTAGAAGTACAGCCATACAAACGGCCATCAATAAAATAGAAGCTTCTGAGGGGTTTAATGGAAGCTGAAACAAGTTGATCATCAAACCAACACAAACATAGGTTACGGCTGCAGCAACGGTAAACATTGAAATTAGCGTGATCAACAGGTATAAAACAAGCATGCTTTTACCCAACTTGCGGTATCCATAAATCAAACTATTACCGGTCGCATTTGCATAACGTGACCCAAACTCAAAAAAAGGGTATTTTAAGACATTCGCCATCAAAGCAAAACCAATTAAAGCAAAGCCGTATTCCGCACCTGCTCTTGTCGATTGAACAAGGTGGGATACACCGATTGCCGTTGTCGCAAATAAGATTCCAGGTCCCAGCGTTTTTAAAAATCTCTTTGTAAACATTGATGTGGGTGTTGAGTAATTATTAGATCCTTTGAAGTTTAGATATCGTTTTGTGAAAATCTTCCATAATTTCTTTAACGATTTCATGAGCAGGCTTAATTTCTTGAATCGAAGAAGAAACTTGGCCAATTTCGAGCTCGCCCTCGTTCATATCTCCTTCAAACATACCCTTTTTGGCTCGTGCTCTCCCCAAAAGTGATTTTAAATCATCAGACGTAGCCAGACGGGCATAAGCCGTTTGAATGTCATTGTAAAACTTATTCTTCAGCAAGCGAACGGGTGTAAGCTCTTTTAAAGTGAGCTCTGTAGAGCCCTCTTTTGCGTTAACTATTGCTTTCTTAAACGCAAGATGAGCCGAAGACTCAGGTGTCGCAACAAATCTAGAACCGACTTGAACAGCCTCGGCTCCCAGGGCAAAGGCAGCGGCCATGCTTTTCCCACAAGCGATCCCTCCAGCAGCAATAACCGGTATTTTTACAGCTTCTGTAATCAGGGGGACCAAACACATTGTGGTGGTCTCCTCTCTTCCATTATGACCTCCTGCCTCAAATCCTTCAGCAACCACAGCGTCAACTCCAGCAGACTCGGACTTTTGAGCGAATAAAACGTTTGAAACTACATGAACGACTTTAATTCCGTGTTTTTTAAACGTGGATGTCCATTTTTTTGGGCTGCCGGCAGAAGTAAAAACAATCGGTACATTTTCCTCGATGAGGATGTTTACATGAGCTTCTATGCTTGGATAAAGAAGTGGCAAGTTTACGGCGAAAGGTTTGTCGGTCGCCTTTTTACATTTCTGTATTTGCGTTCTCAACACATCGGGGTACATGGAGCCTGCTCCGATAATTCCCAAGCCTCCTGCATGACTTACGGCTGAGGCCAATTCCCAACCACTACACCAAACCATACCCGCCTGAATAAGCGGATGTTTCACCCCAAACAATGCGGTTATCCTGTTGTCGAATGTCTTTCTTTTCAAGCCCAAACTCTTATTTAAGTTCCACTTTAGGTAAATCAAATTATAATTCTGGATTTCAGAAATTTAAACCATTTAATCCTTGCTTTCACGATGATTGATCGTCGTAAGTTTATCTCCTTCTCTCAACACGGTCTTGTAAAGGTCTCCATATTCAAATACTTCCATTTTCATTTGGATTCCTTTCTCCGAATAATAAAACCATTTACCGTGCTTAAGCCCCTTTTTGTAGGCTCCTTCGACTTTCTTTTTTGCAGACGGGTAATAACTTTTGTAAGGACCGTGAAGTTGATCCAAAACATAATAAGCTTTCAACAAAACCTTTCCAGTAGTCCCATATTTCACCCATTCACCTTGTTTATTACCAGCCTTCCATTGGAGAAGTTCGGCCAAAGAACTGTCTGCGTAAAACATGCGCTCATCTCCTTCTTTCAAACCGTCTACATACCCATCGGTAGAAACTAAGTATCCGCGTGTGCTGAAATACTTCCACTGTCCTATTTTCTTTTTTCCATTGAACTGACCCAGTCCTTCTACATTGCCGTTGGGCATAAACATCACCGCATCAGATATGCCTCCAGGAGTTTGATAGTTCCTCGTAGAAATCACTTTACCGTTCTGATCGTAGAAACGAAAAACACCAACTTCTTTACCGTCTTCAAAAGCACCTTCATAGCGCAAAGCGCCCCATGGATAGTTCTTAGACCAAATGCCTTGTCTCAAACCGTTTGTATCCGTTGTATTTTGAGCCACTAAAACATACGAGCTCAATAAGATGAGGAGTGTACCTATTTTTTTCATAGAAATAATTTAATCAACTAAAAATAGTCATTCTGTTTTAGTAAGCAAAACAGAAGTGTTATCGCATGTACATACCTTTAGGAATGTTTCATGATTTTCCTTGCCATATTTGACCAAGAATACTTTTTCTTTTCCTCTGCAACATTCTCAACAAAAAAAGCTTCTCGATTTTCATGATAAAAATCATGTATGGCATTTGAAATAGCTCTTGGTGAAACATCAACCACATACCCTACTTTTTTATGAGGAACAATTTCTGCCAAGCCCCCTACATTAGTCACCAAAATGGGCTTATTAAAGTGATAGGCAATTTGCGCTACACCACTCTGCGTAGCTGTTCGGTAGGGCTGAACAACCATATCTGAAGCCGAAAAGTAAACATTCACTTGATCTTGTGGAATAAAGTCTGGGTAAAAATGTACCCGATCCTCTAGATTCATATCTGCAATTTGTGCATGATACGTGTCAGCGTCTTCATAAAACTCACCTGCAACCATCAAATGAACATCCTGCGGAGTATATGACAAAGCTTCGATTAATAAATCCAAGCCTTTGTACGTTCTGATGAACCCAAAAAAGAGTAGGTATTTTTTAGAAGCATCCAAACCTAGTTTAACCCGGGCCTTTTGCTTGTCCAAAAGCAAACCAAACTGATCGTATACAGGGTGAGGGTGGTAATCAACCACAGGGTTACTCACGAACTTCGAAACATCTTTGCCAACCGACTTCGACATCACTAAAAATTGGTGATTTACTTTTAAAAAAAACCGGCTCAGCATCGCATCTCCAAATCTCTTTTCGTGCGGGATGACGTTATCACACAATGCCATAAGTTTTGAGGTTTTTCTCAAGCCTGAAAGTCTCAATATAGATCCAAATGCCAAGCCCATAAAAGGAATCCAAAACCGTGTTATGACCAATGCTGGTTTTTCATTTTTCAGCCACAGCGCCGTCTTAATCCAGGAAATCGGATTGATGGAATTGATCCTTGAGTGAATCTCTAAATCCGGTGATGAAGCGGTACGTTCGTATTGTGTTTTTCCGGGAAATAAGATGCTGGGGTATTGCAAAGAGAAGGAAAGCATCACCACTTCATGTCCCAATTTCTTTAGTGCCAAACCTAAAGCGTGGTTGCTGTCAGCTATGCCGCCTCGAAGCGGATAAGCGGGACCCATAATTATGATTTTCTTTCCTTTCAAGAATCTTTATTCAATCGGTCTTCAATGATGTAATGATTGCGTTCGGAATTCGACCGCGCAATCAATTCGGCTATAAAGCCGGTTAAAAACAACTGTGCTCCAATAATCATGGCAAGAATGCCAAAATAAAACAAAGGACGATCGGTCATGTTGTAGGCTTGCCACATGAGTTTGGCATAGGCTAAATAAGTCGCTATACCCAAACCGACAATGAAGTAAAGTACGCCAAAGAAACCAAACAAGTGCATCGGTTTCTTTCGGAATTTTGAAATAAACATCACGGTAAAAAGGTCCAGAAAACCATTGATAAAGCGTTCCATTCCAAATTTCGTGACCCCGTATTTTCGCTCTTGATGCTGTACGACCTTTTGACCAATCTTATCGAAACCGGCCCATTTAGCCAGTACAGGAATGTATCGGTGCATTTCACCGTATACTTCAATGGTCTTTACCACTTTATGGTCGTATGCTTTTAATCCACAATTGAAATCCTTCAGCTCGATGCCGGACATTTTGCGCGTGGCCCAGTTGAACAATTTGGTTGGGATGGTTTTAGACAAAGGATCGTATCTTTTTTCTTTGTAACCCGAAACCAAATGGTAACCGTCCTTTTTGATCATGCTGTAAAGCTCTGGTATTTCCTCGGGGCTGTCTTGCAAGTCTGCATCCATAGTGATGATCACATCTCCTTGTGCCGCTTCAAAAGCCACATAAAGTCCGGCAGACTTTCCGTAATTTCTGCGAAATTTTATGGCTTTAACTGCCGTATCTTTTTTAGCTAAATCATCAATAATCTGCCAAGAGTTATCCGTACTTCCATCATCCACGAATATAATCTCGTAAGAAAAGTTATGCTCCTCCATGACTTTACGGATCCAAGCATGTAATTCGGGAAGAGATTCGGCCTCATTAAACAGAGGGACGCATATAGAGAGTTGTTTGTCCACGTTATTCTTCAATAAATTCTGGTTTTTCTTTTTTGGTAAAAGCAGCTACAATAAGGCCGAAAACGGTGTAGAAAACAATGGAAAAAATATAGCCTTTAAATAAGGTCATCGGACTGAAGTCTGCGTTTTGTTCGATGTCAACAATCATACGCTCAATGGTCGCTTCATCAACGCCACCAGATTGTAGTTGTGTCGCAGTTTTTTCTACGATCGCTTCCACAACATCAATAGCGTACTGAGGGTCAATAAAATTGTAAATCAAAATGTTGCAAAACACATTCAAAAAACCAGCAGCTACCAATATTCCCGTACAGGAAGTAAAAGCTTCTCTAAATGAAATATAACCCTCGTTGGAGGATCTGTAAACCCGGGTGTAATAAATGGGGAAAACAACCATTAAAATAAGCGTACCAAAAGAAACGATGTAGTTGGTTTGCATCTCAGCACCTCCAAGGTATGAAAACATCGTAATACCGATGAGAAGGAGACCCATATTTAAACCGTTCTTGAAGATGTGTTGCTTTAATTGTTCTGACATATTTTATATTTTATGAAAACAAAGATAACAATCTGCCTCAAAGACGCAATCATTTCAAACACAAACAAAAAAAGCCACCCTTTCGGGTGGCTTTTATTATCTGTGATAGAGTAAGATTATTTTACAATTTTCTTCTCTACGGTTCCATCGTTATACAAGTGTAGTAAAACTTCACCTGAGAACTGATCTTTCGCATTTACTTCCTGACCTAACATATTCACAACTTTAACAAGTGATCTGATATCGTTCGGATGTAATTCTGCTTCCATTTCAAATGCCCAAGCCGGTACCGTTGGTGTCATCTCTACACGAGCATCACTAACATCTGGCCAAGTGTAAT
>DLQO01000002.1:910-87559 GCA_002478765.1 Flavobacteriales bacterium UBA7430 | reverse complement strand
CGTGACTTAACAATTTCTGAGGCTTTTAAAACATCGTTTTTATATGCTGGGTCTGCAGAGATGGAAGGGATTCTTAGCAAATGAATCAATTCATCTACGAATCTTTTTTTATGTTGTTTAATGTATGCTTTTATATGTTTCATCTTTTGATTTTTTAATTAAATCAAAGATACATTTTGTGTCGAACAATATCTAATGTTATTTGTTTCATAAATGGGTTGATTTATTGTTAATTTAGACCTTATGAAATTTAATTTAATGACAAATAATATTTTTTTAAGCCTACTGATCTTTCAATGCAATTTATTTGCACAAGAGTCTGTTTCCGAGGGCGGAATTAGAATTCCTTCAATTAATATTAATGCAGGTTTTCATGACCCAGGAGCAGATTTAGAAGATCGTTTTGGTTCGAGTTTTATGTTGGGTGTTGGTTTTCAGTACAAACATGAAAACAATTTTTATTTAGGAGTCGAAGCGTCGGCTTTATTAGGTTCTGAGGTTAAGGAATCTAAAGCTTTTGAGATCATAACGGTAGATGACGGAGATGTTGTCGATTTGAATGGAAATATTGCTACCGTACGAATGTGGGAGCGGGGAGGACACGGACAATTGATTTTAGGGAAAATTTTTCCTGTTCTAGGACCCAATGAAAATTCAGGTGTTTTTTTTCAGATTGGTGTTGGATACTTGTTTCACAAAATTAGAATTGAAGACATTGGAAACCTAACGCCACCGTTGAATGATCATATGAAAAAAGGGTACGATCGATTGTGTATGGGGTATACTTCCAGCCAAATGATAGGATATCGTCATTTCTCGAACAATCGTAAAATTAATTTTTATGTCGGGGTGGAGTTTATTCAAGCCTTTACTGAGGATGTTCGAGCTTATGATTACAATATGCAATCGGCTTATCGTGATAAAAGATTAGATTTGCTAAATGGATTGAAGTTCGGTTGGACACTTCCATTGTTTCAAAAAAAAGATAACCAATATTACTACCATTGATCTTTAAGCTTTACAATATCGCCATTAAATGGTATGCTTTAATCATACAGATTGTAGCTTGTAAGAACGAAAAAGCAAAGCTTTGGGTGCTGGGAAGAAAGAACACTTTTGCCTATCTGGAAGAAAAATGTACCCATGAGAATGAGGTTATTTGGATTCATAGTCCTTCGTTGGGTGAGTTTGAGCAAGCTCGTCCTCTGATCGAGACAATCAAAAGAGATTTCAAAAAATTCAAGGTGTTGGTAACCTTTTATTCTCCCTCAGGGTATGAGGTGCGAAAGGATTACCCTTTGTTGGATTTTGTTTGTTATCTTCCTTTAGATACACGAGAGAATGCCATCCGGTTTTTAGATTTGGTAAATCCCGTTGCGACTTTTTTTGTTAAGTATGATTTTTGGGCGAATTACTTGAATGAACTACAGAAAAGAGATCTCAAACATTATGTGATATCTGCTATTTTCCGTCACAATCATTATTTTTTTAAAAAGAAAGGCGTGTGGATGTTAAATATTCTTTCGAATATTAATCATTTTTTTGTTCAAAATGAAGATTCTAAATACATGCTTCTTACTCAAAACATAACGCAGGTAAGCAATGTAGGAGATACTCGTTTTGATCGAGTTTTAGACATTACAAAAAATGCCAGAGAATTACCAATCCTCTCTGCTTTCAAGGGTGATAAACCTCTATTTATTGGTGGGAGTACATGGCCAAAAGGTGAGGAGATGCTTGTAGAGTTTATGAAACACTACGATCAACGATTTAAATACGTTATTGCTCCGCACGAAATTCATGAGTCTACTCTTTCTAAATTAGAAGCCCAATTAGACTTAAATGTCCTACGATACAGTAATGCAAATGCTCAAAATGCAAAAAACGCAGATCTTTTGGTTATTGATAACATGGGTCTTTTGAGTTCGTTATATGCTTATGCGGACATTGCATACATTGGAGGAGGTTTTGGAAAGGGAATTCACAACACTTTGGAAGCTGCAACATTTGGTATGCCCATTTTTATTGGTCCAAAAAATGAAAAGTTCCAAGAAGCTACAGATCTCATGGATTTGGGTGTTGCAATTGAAGTGCAATCAGCTCAAGAACTAATAGCTCACTGCAATCGATTGTTGGTCCATCCTACCCAATGGAATGAATTGAAAGTTAAAAGTGCTCAATACGTAAAGAATAATGCAGGAGCAACTCGTAAGATCATTGAACATGTTTTTTGATGAGGATTTTAGTTAACGAATTAGGGAAATTATTTTGTTGTTTTTGATGACGGTTCCATCGAAGCCCGTTAGCTCATAATTAAAAATATAGGTTCCAACCGTACACGACTCTCCAGTTTTTAGATTTTTCCCATCCCACTCAAAGTTTACATCCACACTTTCGTAAACTAATATTCCCCACCTCGAGTAGATTTTTGTCGTCAGCGCTTTAGCTCCTCTCCCCTCGTACTTAAAGGTTTCATTAACTCCGTCCATATTTGGAGAGAATGCGTTCGGGAAGTAGTCTTTAGGCTTTGGGACGAAGCAAATTGAGTTTGAGGTACTTCTTATAGAAACATCTTGCGATTTAGTCGCTATTATTCTAAAACAATACTCATCATCAACCCCATCTTTTTTAAATTGACGATCTACAAAGCTCGTATCTATAACTGTTGCGATGTCACGATAAATATTCTCTTTGGTGTTGTGGTATTGAATCGTATATTGTTTTACGCCCGTATCCCATTCCTCATAGGAGTTCCAGTAAAGTTCAAAGTGACTGGGGTATTGCTTGCCATGAAGTAAAATATTGCTTCCGTAATTACTTACCGGTCCAATGTTTCCACACTGGTCCGTGTATTTTACCCGATATCTGTAGCGGTTGTAGATGCTTGTACCTTCGTCAATAAATGGAGCCTCATTGCAAACTGCGTAGTTTGTTATCCAGCCAAAGTATTTGTCCCATCGATCAATAACATAAGCGCTTGATGCACTGTTGTGATTTGAATGAGGCTTCCAGTCTGTGAAAATATTCGAGTCCATTGTTATTGTTGACTTTATGATTTCAAGTGGTTCGTTAAAGTTGACATATAAAGGTTCAATCCAAGATGTGTTTGATTTAGATTTGAAATTTTCCGTCGGATGGTTTGCGATGATGTAGTACCCATAAATTACATTGCATAAGTACGTGTCGGTATAGTTTCGTTGGTTCCCTGGAACTTCATCTATAAATTCATAAGGCCCTCCATCAACAGATCTGTATATTGAATAGGAGCTTACTTGAGCCCAGCCTAGGTATTCTGTCCAATTTAAATCAATCGTTTCATAGGAAGATGTTGTCGTTTCCAGGAACATAGTAGCATGAGTGCTTGAGTGTATCGAAGTTTTGTTGCAGATTTTGTCTGTGAGGGTTGTGCTGTAAAAGTTTACAGAGTCTGTTGAAGTTGTATGAAAAAAATAATTTTTACTGATTTGATTACTTGAGCCCACTAGGCTTTTTGTGGTACCACTCTCATGATGGTATATTTTCACCATATTGGAGTCATCTAGGTCAATGTTTTGTTTGGACCATTCAATAAATACATTCCCATTAGAATTTACGGTGACAAAGTTGATGTTTGGTGGGTCAGGATTTATTGGTTTTTCAACTTGTACAGTGCTTTTGAATACAGAATTGCAGAATTTGTACCTAGCTGTTAAGGAAATGTCGTATTCGATTATTGATTCGACACCTCCTTCAGGATAGGTGTATGATATTTGATTTTCCTCATTCAATACATATGCATTTTGAGCGTTGTTCCCGAAGTCAATGTAGAAGTTGTCTATAAATTCTGATTCATCTATCAGTGTTACATGAAGCGTATCGCACTTCATTTCTTGTTTCATGGTAAAGAATGGTTTTGGAGAAATTATATTTATCAATTCACGCTCCGTAATGGAGTCACTACAACCGTCAAGGGATTCAATAATTAACTCTACATCATAGTTCCCAACCCCATTGAATAAGGTTTCAAAGTTTGGAGCAATAGTTTTAAATGTGTCATCAGATTCGAATCCTAAAGAACCATTTTTATGTATGTTCCATGTATAGGAGTTGATGTATCTGTTGTTTGAGCTATTAAGGTTTATAATGGCTGGATTGCACTGATCTCCTACTTGTGGACTTGAAAATAGCGCATCTACTTCATAAGCTTCAATGTATTTCGATGTACTGCCAGCACATCCTAAATCATTTTGAACTGTCAATTCCAATAAATAGGCTCCAGGCTTATTTGCACTGATTGTAGGTCGGTTGATTGTGGGGTTTGAAATTTGCATTTCTTCATCAGGCGTACTCCAAGTGTATGATGTATTTGTTGCTACCGCTGCATCTTTATTTTCTTCAACAATAAAACTTTTACCCAAACAAATTCTTGAAGTAGCTATTTCAAAATTTGCACCTACTTCAAGAGTGATTGTTTTGGAGTAAATACATTCGCTGTTGTTAATGTATGCTGAGTGTTTTACGACATAGGTTCCTGCTTTTTTAAAAAGTAGTTTTAGTGTATCATTTGTTGTGGATACGATTTGAGCATCTGGTGTGACCTCCCAATTGTGATAGGTGTTTAAATTTTGAGGGATGTCAAAATCTACATAAAGTATTTTTTCGACCTCTCGATTCTCATCAGTAAAACAACTATTACTTTCCAGAACGCCCATATTTAATTCATAGCTACGCACATCAATAAAGGCATCTAATTTGACTTGGTTGAAACAACTTCCGTCTTCGTTGGATACGCTAAGCTGGATGTCATAAAGATCAACTTCATCGATTTCAAAAGTTCCCTCCAAATCGTTTAAGGTTTGGTAAATCTCTCCACTAGAGTCTATCAATTCCCAAGTATAGCTGAATTTTCCATGAAATCGTTTGCTTTGATTAATTTCATTTGGTTTAAATCGGAATGGCATGCAGTGCGCTACAATAGGTTGGCTATTGTCAAGCTCCAATAAGACTTCATCTAAATTAATTTCAATTTCTTGTTCTGTGGTGCAATTGGTTGACTGATTCTCTTTGATCCAATTGAGACGATATGCTCCGGGGTCATCAAATTTATATGTAAATGCTTTATTATTTTGCCATTCTAACGTGTCTAAATCGTCCGAGAGAAACCATGAATAAGTCTCTTCCAATGTTGACTCAACTTCAATGTTGAAATTGGCAGGAAAGGAAGGACAGTCATTTATGTTTTCAGTAGACAGGTCAAGATCTGGATTTTTATTTATAGTTATGAGCTCATTCTCGTAAATCGTTTTTTCACAATTGCTGTTTATGTTAGAATAAAGATTTAGCAACAAGTCATATTCTCCAGGTTCCTCCAGAAGGAATGATGGAGATTGTAGGTCAGAATTATGAGTTATCATTTCGTTGGTGATTAACTGCCAATCGTAAGTGACAGACTCGTTTAGTTGATTTACAGCAAACCCCATTGGTTTGAATTCATAACCGGCACATTCTGATGTTTTTGTGAGGTTTAGATCTAAGTTGAGGTCGTCTGCTGCAATCGAAATGCTGTCTTTAGTAGTGCATTTAAGGCCGTTTTTTTCTACTTCTAAAATAAGGTCATAAATCCCTGGGTTTTGAATTTTATACTCAAAAATTTCTGATCTCGAATTGGCAATGATTACGTTTTCAGATTCTAAAGACCAGTAGTATGTGTTATCTCCATTTCCTTCAGAGGAATCAGGTTCCTGGTCAACAGATAGGTCGAAAGGGATTGTGCATGTACTTAGATTTCCTGATTTTATAACTGCAGTTGGGTATTCTGATCCATCAGCGAGCTTGATTGTTGAAGTTTTTATATCCTCAGAAGGGCATCCACCGTTGTGACTTAGTTTCCAATTGAATATTCCTTCTTTATTATAGCTGAAGTAAATCCAATCAGGTGTTTCATGAATGATTTGCGCACCTTCAATATCCCATGAAAAATCAGGATTTCCTATTGCATTTGGGGTTGTATTTTCTAGATATATAGTTTCGCCATGACACAATTCTTCACCTTGATAGGAGTTTGAAAAAGAAGTTTCATAATTGATAGAATGGTCCAGATCTAAGGAAAGATCTACATTACAACCTTCAAAGATTACCTGAATATCTATATTGGAAGGCGTGTTTTCATCGACTATCAGATCAAATGACAGTTCAGGAAATTTGATTTCCCCTGTGCTAAGCCATTTGATCAATAGAGGAGGTTCCAGAGAAGTAATTTCAGAATTTAATTCTATGGAGCTTCCTATTTCCAGACACTTAAGGTTGTTTAAAGAGTTTAATTTACCTGTAACATTATCGCTGCTCGGACCCTCTAATATTTGTACATCGAATTGCTTTTGGTTAAGGCACCCAAGTAGATCAATGGTTTGCATGTATACTTTTATTGATTTGGGTTCATCAAATGAAATTTGAACGCTTGAGTTGTTGTAGTATTGGTCATCTACAATCCATCTGTTGGCCTGAAAGTCTTCGGGATTTAAAACTTCAAATGTAACATCGGTAACTTTGTTACAAAGTTTGTATTCGTCTTTAACATTTGTTCTTATCACTGACGTTTCAGGAATTTCTGCCTCAAAAGTTTTAGCACAAGTCATGCCATTTGGGAGTGAAACATTCATTGTAATTTGATAGGTGCCAGCCATATTTACCTTTACAGACACAATGAATTCATTGTTTTCATCAATATACAGATTGGTTCCAGTTTGAGGTGAGGTAGACCAAGTTGCTGAAGATCCGGATGGGGCGATTCCCTGAAGTTCAAATTCTGCAATGGGTAAACACAAGTTTGTTTTTACGGCATTCAGACTAACGTTAGAGCAGTCTTGGGCAAAGGTTAAGGCAGTAAAAAATAGATAAATTATAGAAAAATTTATAATTTTCATTTAAGTTATTTTATTATTAAAAGGGTATTATATAATTATTAATTGCCAATATTTAGCTTATCAAATATAAGTTATAATCATCATTTAATGAAATGAATACTAAATGAATAGGTTGTCTATTCATGAACTCTATTTTGTTGATTTAGATTTTATCAACACAGCATTTGCGCATCATAAAAAAACTAACTTTGAGCTTATAATTTTAAACACCTTTAAGGAACTGCTATGAGTGATTATTTGAGTCATCTAAACCCGTCTCAACTTAAGGCTGTAAAACAGATCAAGGGCCCTGTGATGGTTATTGCAGGTGCCGGATCTGGTAAGACGCGTGTGCTAACTTACCGGATTGTACATTTACTCAAGCAGTCCGTAGACCCATTCAATATTTTATCTCTAACCTTTACCAACAAAGCGGCAAAGGAAATGAAGGAAAGAATCGAGAAGATAGTTGGCTTGGAAGCCAAAAATATATGGATGGGGACCTTCCACTCGGTATTTGCCAAAATACTGAGGTATGAAGCAGATAAGTTAGGTTATCCATCTAATTTTACTATCTATGATTCTGACGATTCAAAAGCACTACTCCGGCGAATTATCAAAGAAATGAACTTGGATACTGACATTTATAAAGTCAATATTGTCCAGTCTCGAATATCGTCGTTTAAGAACAACTTAATTACCGTTAAGGCATACAATAACAATGCCGAATTAAAAACTCAAGATGATGCTGCTCATCGTCCACAGATGGGATTGATTTATGAAAAGTACGTCAAGGAGTGTTTTAAATCAGCAGCAATGGATTTTGATGATTTATTATTGAAGACCAATGAACTGCTATTTCGCCACCCCGATGTTTTACATAAATATCAACACAGGTTCCAGTACGTGCTTGTAGATGAGTATCAGGATACCAATCATTCTCAATATCTTATTGTGAAGGCTTTAGCAGCATTGAATGAAAATATTTGTGTGGTTGGAGATGATGCTCAAAGTATCTATTCCTTCCGGGGAGCAAACATTCGGAATATTTTGAATTTCAAGAAGGATTATTCCGATGCAAAGATCATTAAACTAGAACAGAATTACAGGTCTACCCAAAATATTGTTAACGCTGCCAATAGTGTTATCAGCAAGAACAAAGAACAGCTTGATAAAAAAGTTTGGACTTCAAATCAGGTTGGGGAGCTAATTAAGGTTAATCGAGCAACCACAGATAGCGAAGAAGCTGTTACAGTAGCTTCAAACATACAAGAGACCAAATTGCGAGAACAAGTATTGAGTCAAGATTTTGCCATCCTTTACAGAACAAATGCTCAATCTAGGACTATGGAGGAGGCTTTGCGAAAAAGAAACATACCTTATCGTATCTATGGAGGTTTGTCTTTTTATCAAAGAAAGGAAATTAAGGACATGATGGCTTATTTTCGTATGGCCTCAAATTTGCGCGATGAGGAGGCTTTGCGTAGAATCATCAACTATCCTAAGAGAGGTATTGGTAGCAGTTCAATAGATCGAATGACTCTTGCGGCTAGTGAGCAGCAAAAGAGTTTGTGGGCAATAGTGGGTAATGTTAAGAATGATTCTGTTGGCTTGAATGCTGGAAGTTTAACCAAGGTTGATAATTTCGCAACACTGATTAAAAGTTTTCAATTGATGGTTGCAGAAAAAGATGCCTATGAAGTAGCTACCTACATTGCGAAACAATCGGGTATCTTAAAAGAAATGCAAGTCGATAAAACTCCTGAAGGAATCAGTCGTTTTGAAAACCTTCAAGAACTTCTGAATGGAATTAAAGATTTTGTCAATCAAGAAAACAACAAACCGGAGGAGGAGAGAAATACAAGTCTATCTTATTACCTCGAAGACATTGCTTTACTAACCGATTCTGATAAGGCTGATGAGGATGATGGGGATCATGTTTCACTGATGACCATTCACCAGTCTAAAGGTTTGGAATTTCCATACGTATTCGTAGTTGGACTTGAGGAGAATTTATTTCCTTCACAGATGTCACTCACAGCAAGGATTGATTTGGAAGAAGAGAGACGGCTGTTTTATGTGGCTTTGACTCGAGCAGAAAAGAGAGCTACCTTGAGTTATGCATTAACACGATACCGATGGGGGAATTTAATTGACTGCGAGCCCAGTCGTTTCATTGAAGAAATCAATGAAAAATATTTAGATTTGAGCTTCATTCAATCGAGGTCGTCATCGATAATGCCAAGGAGTAATAATGGAAGTTCAAATTACAAAACCAGGGTGCCTTCTCGATACAATACTTCACAGAAAAAAGAGGCTACAAAGCCAGAAAGTGCTCCCAGGTTTATTCCGAAGAATTTGAAAAAAATCAATCCGAATATCCAAACCAGGAATTATACGGAGCAAAGATATTCCACGGGAATGAAGGTTGAGCATGATCGCTTCGGCGTCGGTGTAATATGTCAGTTGGAAGGCTCTGGAGCCAATAAAAAAATTAGCGTTAACTTTACGGATGTAGGGGAGAAAACACTCCTTGCGAAATTTGCAAAACTCAACATCCTCAAATAATTAAATGAATGGAATACAATACCAGTTTGTCTAAGTTAATTATTCCTGAATACGGAAGGAATGTGCAGAAAATGGTTCACTCTATTATTGAAATTGAAGATCGAGAAAAGAGAAATCATCAAGCAAAATCTATCATTGAAGTCATGGGTAATCTCAATCCTCATCTAAGAGATGTCCCTGATTTTAAACACAAGCTTTGGGACCATCTTTTCATCATGTCAGAATTCAATCTGGATGTAGATTCTCCTTATGAAAAGCCATCCAAAGAAACTTTTGAGGAAAAGCCTCAGCCTCTGAAGTACTCAGACAATGATATCAAACTTCGACACTACGGGAAAATATTACCACTAATCATCAAGCGAACTGTTGATTTAGAAGCTGGAGAGTACAAAGATCTTTTGGTTTTCACAATCGCCAATCATATGAAGAAATGTTATCTGACATGGAATAAATCTACGGTTGAAGATGAAGTGATTATGAAACACTTGAGTCAGATGTCTGAGGATCAATTGAAGTTGAATGATAGTCTCAAGCTTTCTTCCTTCTCAGAAGTCAAGGTTCAGAGAGCTCACAAGAAAAGCAATCGAGGAAGGAATCACGGAAAAAGAAAATAAGTTAAAATGGCTTCATTTAAGATTAAGGGTGGGAAAAAACTTAGTGGGGAAATTACTCCACAAGGTGCGAAAAATGAAGCACTCCAGATTTTGAGTGCTGTATTGTTAACACCAGAAAAAGTGATTATCAACAACATCCCAGATATTGTTGATGTGAATAAGCTCATTGAAATCCTTCGAGATTTAGGTGTTAAAATTGAGAAATTGGGCAAGGGGGCATACAGCTTCCAAGCTGATGAAATTGATTTAGACCACCTGTCTAGTGAAGGTTTTAAAGCAAAGGGTGGCCGTTTGAGAGGGTCTATTATGATTGTAGGTCCCTTGTTAGCTCGCTTCGGAAGGGCAGCCATACCGAGGCCCGGTGGGGATAAAATTGGTCGAAGAAGATTGGATACCCACTTTATAGGGTTTCAAAAATTAGGAGCTCAATTTACCTATGATGACAAAAACGGATTCTTTCAAATTCATGCTGATGAACTCAAAGGAACTTACATGCTTTTGGAAGAGGCTTCCGTTACAGGAACGGCCAATATTATAATGGCTTCATGTCTTGCTAAGGGCGAAACTAAGATATACAATGCAGCTTGTGAGCCCTATCTTCAGCAGCTTTGTAAGATGATCAATCGTATGGGTGGTAAGATTTCAGGTATCGGCTCTAACCTGCTTATTATACAGGGAGTAGAGTCTCTTGGTGGTTGTGAACATCGAATTCTGCCTGACATGATAGAAATTGGTTCTTGGATTGGATTGGCGGCCATGACCAAATCTGATTTAACCATTAAAGATGTGGCTTATGATGAGTTGGGAGTTATACCAGGGACCTTCAAGAAACTCGGTATAAAGCTTCAGCGAAAAGGAGATGATATCTATGTTCCTTCTCAAGAACATTACGAAATTGAGAGCTTTATTGACGGTTCCATCATGAATATTTCAGATGCTCCATGGCCAGGTTTTACACCAGATTTATTGAGTATTGTTCTGGTGGTAGCAACACAGGCTAGAGGCTCCGTTTTGATTCATCAAAAAATGTTTGAGAGTCGATTGTTCTTTACCGACAAGCTTATTGATATGGGTGCTCAAATTATCCTTTGTGACCCGCATAGAGCAACTGTGATAGGTTTAGATAGAAAGAGTATGTTGAAACCAACGGTAATGACTTCGCCAGATATTCGCGCGGGTGTTTCTCTTCTAATCGCGGCTCTTTCAGCCGACGGTGAAAGTATCATCCATAACATTGAACAAATTGATCGTGGTTATGAAGATATTGAAAACCGACTTAAAGCCATAGGTGCTGATATCACACGATTGAATTAATCAAAAGACTTTAGACTATTTTAATGAAGCGTACATTCATTTTACTTTTTGCTGTTCTCAGTGGTTTGTTTTTTAGCTTTGAATCCAATGATATCCTTATTTCAGAAGGAATCAGTGAGTCCTTAAATGTTGGAGATATAGCTCCTGATTTTTCTATTGAGAGGCCGAGCGGATCTCGTTTTAAATTATCTGACTTTCAAGGTAAAGTTGTTTTACTTGATTTTTGGGCCTCATGGTGTGGCCCTTGTCGAAGAGATAATCCAAATATTGTTTCCATTTATAATAAATTTCACCAAGCAAGATTTGATAGCGCAGAAGGCTTTGAAGTAGTCAGTATTTCATTAGATGGATTGACAGACAGACAGGGGAATCCTAAGCAAGAGAATGCAAGAAAAGATTGGTTGTCTGCGGTAGAAGAAGATGGTTTGATTTGGGGTAATCATGGTAGTGAGTTAAAGGGTTGGGAGTCAGAGATTAGTAAGATGTATGAGGTCAACAGTTTGCCCAGTAATTTTTTGATTGATGAAAAAGGTGTCATCATCGCTAAAGGGCTCAAAGGTCCCGCGTTGTATGCTACCATCAAAAAATTAACCTACGAACTTGAGTAAAAGCAGAATCTTCCTGCACTCATTTTTTTCAACCTGATAAAACGTACCCAGACACCAGCTTTGTCACCCACTATTTTCACTACGTAAAAACACGTCAATTCTACCTTAATTTCATTATTTTTGCGACATAATGTCACGACATTGTCTGTGGCAAACAATTTGCTTATTACCGTTTACATTCTAATACGATAAAAATGCCAAAGAAAAAGCTTAAAAAAGAAGAAGAATCAATAGAAGAGCTGAATCAATCTCAAGAGAATCTAGAGGATCAGATGACTGAAAAAGAGGCTGTCATAGAACTCAGCAGGGAAGAGCAATTAGAAAATGAAGTCGCTGAATTAAAGAACAAACATCTTAGGATGTTTGCGGAGTTTGAGAACTTTAAAAAAAGAACAGCCAAAGAGCGAATAGATCTATTCAGAAATGCAGGGTTAGAGTTTTTTGAGGCTATGCTTCCTATTTTGGATGATTTTGATAGAGCTGCAAAGCATCGAGAAGAAGATCAAATTATTGAAGGATTGACTAAAGGTATTGATTTAATCCACTCAAAACTCAAAGGAATTCTTGAGCAAAAGGGTTTGCGAGTTATGGAGTCTTCTATTGGAGCAGATTTTGATACTGATTTTCATGAAGCAATCACACAAATACCTGCTCCATCAGATGAAATGAAGGGGAAAGTGATTGACCAGACTGAGAATGGATATTTGTTAAACGATAAAGTAATCCGCTACGCGAAAGTTGTCGTAGGTCAATAACAATAAAATGGCTAAAAGAGATTATTACGAAATACTTGGTGTTGCTAAAGGTTCTACCGAAAAAGAACTTAAAAAAGCATACCGAAAACTCGCAATCAAATACCATCCTGATAAGAATCCGGATGACAAAGGTGCTGAGGGTAAATTCAAAGAAGCTGCTGAAGCCTACGAGGTTTTAAACAATCCGGATAAAAGAGCTCGATACGATCAGTACGGTCATGCTGGACTTGAAGGTGGCGGATTCGGTGGTGGCGGATTCGGTGGCGGAGGCATGAATATGGATGATATCTTCAGTCAGTTTGGAGATATTTTCGGATCGGCTTTTGGCGGTGGTGGTTTTAGCGGTTCTCGAGGAGGGCGCAGAAGATCTAGAGGTTCAAACCTACGGGTTCGTGTAAAGCTTACTTTAGATGAAATCGCTAATGGTGTTGAGAAAAAAATCAAAGTAAAAAGATTGGTTATTGCCGATGGCATTACACACAAAACCTGTACGCACTGTAATGGCTCCGGTCAAACCGTCCAGATAGTAAACACCCCTCTGGGCAGAATGCAAACCTCTTCAACATGCCCTGTATGTAATGGAGTTGGAAAGATTATTGATAGCAGACCTCCTGGCTCTGATGCCAATGGAATGATTCATAAAGAAGATACAGTTAGTATTAAAATTCCCGCAGGTGTAGAGGATGGCATGCAATTATCTGTTTCAGGTAAAGGGAATTACGCCCCAGTAGACGGAATTGCTGGAGACCTCATAGTACTCATTGAAGAAATTCCTCACGAATCTCTCAAAAGAGACGGGAAGAACTTGCACCATGATTTATTCATCAGTTATCCTGATGCTGCACTTGGAGCTAATCCTGAGATAGAAACATTGTCTTCTAAGGTTAAAATTAAATTAGAACCTGGAATTCAATCAGGCAAGCTTTTACGCTTGAGAGGGAAAGGGCTCCCAAGCGTAGAGAGCTATGGAACTGGAGACTTGTTGATACATGTGAATGTGTGGACCCCACAAGAACTCAATAAAGAGCAACGAATGTTCTTTGAGGCTCAGCGAGAAGAAAGTAACTTTCATCCAGATCCAGATAAAAATAATAAATCATTCTTCGATAGAGTTAAGGAAATGTTTCAGTAGTCACATTATTTCATGAGTGTCATCGCTCAGAAATTTATGAATCGTCCGAACATTCTGTTTTTGAAGTGAATTTAGATAAGCATACCAGTTTTTTGAATCGATGGTTTGAAAACTCTTGGTTCAATTATAGTTGTTTGAATTAATGTCTTTACAGTACTAAAACTTCAAACCCTTTTAGTCTGTTTTGACCAGTACTCATCTTTGATAATTACTTTACTATGGGCTACAAGAGTTTAGAAGCATGCATTCGAGATCTAGATAAAAACGGACAACTTATTCGTATCAAAGAAGAGGTAGACCCTTACTTGGAGATGTCATCTATTCAACTTAGAGCATATGAGAAAGGAGCGCCTGCCATTCTGTTTGAAAAAATAAAGGGTTGTGAGTTTCGTGGACTGTCCAATCTATTTGGAGATTTAAACCGATCTAAGTTTTTGTTTAGAGATACTATGGAGATGGTACAACGCATCGCACTGTTGAAAAAAGATCCTATTCTGGCTCTTAAAAATCCAGTAAAATATTTCTCTACGCCAAAACATCTGTTCAACGCTCTACCAAGAAAAATAGCAAAGAGAAGTTCCGGTCTCATCGAAACGACCATTGATAAATTACCTCAGATAACTTGTTGGAAAAATGATGGTGGTCCATACGTGACCCTACCGATTGTTTACACCGAAGACTCAGATCAGCCCGGATGGATGAAGTCTAATATGGGTATGTACCGAATTCAGTTGGGAGGAAATGATTTTATACAAAATGAAGAAATCGGTTTGCATTACCAAATACACAGAGGCATTGGTGTTCATCAATCCAAGGCAAATGCAAAAGGACTACCCCTTAAGGTAAGTATTTTTGTAGGTGGTCCTCCATCGTTAAGTTTTTCTGCCGTCATGCCACTTCCTGAGGGGCTTCCAGAATTCGCTTTTGCTGGTATGCTGGGAGGCAAGAGAATGCGATACTTCATTGAGGATGGATACACAGTGTGCGCTGATGCAGACTTTGTCATTACTGGTGAAGTAATGCCTCACGATGTAAAGCCCGAAGGTCCTTTCGGAGATCACTTAGGTTATTACAGCTTGACGCATGATTTCCCTCTCATGAAAGTGCACAAGGTATATCATAAAAAAGAAGCGATTTGGCCTTTTACAGTCGTTGGTAGACCTCCCCAAGAGGATACGAGTTTTGGAGCAATGATTCACGAATTGGCAGGAGATACCGTAAAGTTGGAGTTGCCTGGTGTCAAAGCAGTACATGCTGTGGATGCATCTGGTGTTCACCCTTTACTTTTTGCTATCGGTTCCGAGCGTTATACTCCTTACATAAAACATCGAGAACCGGCTGAAATTTTGACGCAAGCCAATCATATTCTTGGTTTTGGTCAGATGTCTTTAGCTAAATTTTTGTTTATTGCTGCTGAAGAAGACAATAAAGAGTTAAACATACACGAGGAAAGTTCCTTTTTACACCATATTCTTGAACGTGTGGACTGGGAAAGAGATTTACATTTCTACACCAAAACAAGTATGGATACTCTCGATTATTCTGGAGAGGGATTAAATACCGGATCTAAAGTTGTTGTAGCCGCCGCAGGTGACAAACGAAGAGATTTACTGAGTGAATTCGAAGCTAAAAGTCAATTTCCTGATGGGATTACAAATTTCAAATTAGTTGCGCCAGGGATTTTAGCTGTTTCCTGTTCTGCATTTGACTCCTATGACAGTGCCGAAAGACAGATGAGTGAATGGTCGAATGACCTTAAACTTGTACTCGGGGATCAAATGGACTCATTGCCCCTGTTGTTGATGTGCGACGATGCTGATTTTGTTTCAGAAACCTACAATAATTTCTTGTGGACTACTTTTACCAGAGCCAATCCATCCCATGATATTTACGGAATAGATTCATATACACATAAAAAACACTGGGCTTGTAAGGGAAGTTTAATGATTGATACGCGTATCAAGCCTCATCATGCCCCGCCATTGGTCTTGGATGATCAGGTGGAAAGACGTGTTGATGAGATTTTCAAAAACCACCCTGATTTGGCAAAACTATAATTAACGACTAAAGCTTATTGCCTCTATAGTGTAATTGGTTCATAGGATGTATTTATGATTGGTTTCAGTAGGTTTTATTTTGACTTAGGTCCAAAATCTAATTTTTAAAATTTATATTTTTGTTTTGTGATGACACAATCTACCCTCAGAGAAAAAGCGAAATCATATCTAACCTTGTGCTACCATGAATTAAACAAACAAGATTTGTTTGATGAGCGTTGGTCTGAAGTTGAAAATTCAATAAGTAAATACGGTACTTACGAGCTCTTGGGTTTTGAGTTGGATTACGGGACTAAGGTGGCGTGGAGGAATTCAAATAAATGTATTGGGCGTCTGTTTTGGCGATCCATGGAGGTTTTAGATAAACGTTCTTTGGAATCGACAGACGATTTATTCGAGGCATTGTTTGAGCATATTAATTTTGCTTACAATGGGGGAAATATTCGATCCACGATTAGTGTATTCAATGCGCAGAAAGGGATTCGAATAATGAATCCACAACTTTTAGGTTTCGCAGCTTACAAGCAGAAAGACGGATCTATTATTGGTGACCCTAAGCACTTGAGGTTTACCGAAGAGTGTGTGAAACTCGGATGGAAGCCAAAAATGGGAGCCTTTGATGTTTTGCCCATCGTAATTTATAAAGAAGGGAAACCGATGGAGTGGAAGGAAGTTCCCTCAAACCTGATATCACTTGTATCCATTGAACATCCCAATATTAATGCGATCAGCGATTTAAAGTTAAAATGGTATTCAACGCCAATAATTTCTAACATGACGCTTGAGATAGGTGGGATTGAGTTTATGGCTTCTCCATTTAACGGATGGTATATGGGTACTGAAATAGGGTCGCGAAATTTAGCCGACGAGGCTCGCTACAATTTACTTCCTGAGGTTGCGAAACAAATGGGTTTGGATATTCGAGATAAGAATTCTTTGTGGAAGGATCGTGCCCTGGTAGAGTTAAATCAGGCTGTATTGTATTCATTTCGGAAGGCGGGTGTTAAAATTATTGATCACCATTCCGCTTCCAAGCAGTTTATGCAGTTCATGCGTCAAGAAGCAAAGGAGGGTAGAGATGTTACCGCAGATTGGGCATGGATTGTGCCTCCAACTTCGGGATCCACGACCCAGGTTTTTCATACCGAAATGGAAGATGTTGTTTTAAGTCCAAACTATTTCTATCAAGAAACGATTTGGGATTAGCTTTCTAGTTGTCTCTGGCGAATAGCTTCATAGAGAATTACTGCACTTGCGACAGAAACATTTAGCGATTCGGTTTTACCAAACATTGGAATTCGAGTTTTTACGTCTGCAAGTTCTATAATTTCTTCTGATACTCCATCCTCTTCTGATCCCATGACAATGACTGCAGGGTCTGTAAACGGTATTTCGTATAGGTTCGTATTACTTTGTTCTGTACACGCAATCACTTTTAAACCACTTTTCTTTAGGTATTTTAAGCTGTGGTGTAGGTTCTGTTCTCTACAGATTGGGATGTTCATGAGCGCTCCAGCAGAGGTCTTTATAGCATCAGAATTAAGCTGAGCGCCACCTACTTTGGGTAAAATAATAGCATCAACACCACAACATTCTGCCGTTCGGGCAATGGCTCCAAAATTTCGAACATCTGTAATTCTATCGAGCATGAGGAACAATGGGGATTTACCTTTTTCAAAAGTATCCATCAGCACATCTCCTAAATTGTAGAAGTTTACGGGAGAAATGAAAGCAAAAACACCTTGATGGTTTTTACGAGTGAGTCGATTAAGCTTTTCAATAGGGACGGCTTTGAAGACCATGTTGTGCTCTTTAAGCAGTGCTCGAAGTTCCATTGCAAGTTCTCCATGTAAACCTTTTTGCATGAAAATCTTATCGAATTCTTTCCCCGCTCTTACAGCTTCCATGATTGGGTGTAAGCCGAAAACCTCTAAGCTTTTTTGTAGTGGATCTTTTTTCATAAGCAGCAAAAATACAATTATTCGCTTTCCGGGAGGTACTCCATGTCTGATTTGTCAAGCAGATCTTGAGAAATACTTTTATTGGTTTTCGCTCCGAGTAGTTTGATTTTTTGAACGCTTTTAATCAAATTACCTCTACCGTTGACTAATTTGCTGTGAGCTGCTTCATATTTTTTGTTTGCTTGCTCTATTGCTTTCCCAACGCTCTCTAGGTCTGTTGTAAACCCTGTGAATTTTTCATAGAGGGCTCCGGATTGTCTGGCGATTTCAAGGACATTTTTCTTTTGATTTTCTTGTTGCCAAATGAATGAAACCGTTCGCATTGTAGCCATCAATGTGGATGTGCTAACCAAAATGATGTTTTTATTAAGCCCGAGATTAAATATTTCTGGGTCTTCTTGAAGTGCAGTGCTCAAAGCGGGCTCAACGGGAACAAACATTAAAACGTAATCGGGTGCGTTGATGCTGTATAGATTAGGGTAGTCTTTCCCCGCCAAATCCTTGATGTGTTTTTTAATGCTTTCCAGATGTTGTTTCAGTGAATCCTGTTTTTGAATGTCGTTTTCAGAATTCATGTATTGTTCATAGGCTGTTAAAGAAACCTTGGAATCAATAATTAAATTTTTGTCATCAGGTAAATCGATAATACAATCGGGACGTTTGTCATTTCCGTCCTCATCTTTCATTGAGTTTTGTGTTTGAAAGTGTATTCCCTTGTTGAGACCAGATTTTTCTAGTAAAACTTCCAGTTGCAATTCACCCCAATCCCCTTGAATTTTTGAATCGCCTTTCAATGCTTTGGTAAGGTTTATGGCGTCTTGACTGATTTTTTGATTGGCCTCTTGGAGCATTTTTATTTGAGTAGCAAGCCCCGCTCTACTTGTTTGATCTTTTAAATATTTGTCGTTAACACTATTCTCAAAACTTTTTATTTTTTCTCCGAGAGGTTTTAGAATTTGATCAATATTTTTTTGATTCTGCTCAGCAAATTTTTCTGATTTCTTTTCTAGAATCTGATTAGCCATATTTTCGAATTGTGTTTGCAACTGTTCTTGTTGCTCAATCAATCGTTTACGCTCCTCTTCTATTCTCAAATTTAGAGTTTCAATGAGTGTTTTTTTAGAAGAGACATCGGCTTTTAAATTGCCTATAACTTCTTCTTTTTCACGATTTGACTCCTCTAGCTTATCAGATCGCTCTTTTTCAGCGGCGAAAAGATCTTTTGAAACGTAGTTGCTCAAGTCGATTTGATTGGTGCTTTTTGAGGCTTTATTTTTACTGTATAAAATACCAATGCTGACACCCGTAAACAATCCTATAAGTAAGTTGAGTATTTCCATATTTATTTTTTGTTCAAAAATCTAATCTAAGATTGACAATTGATGACAATCGTCGATTGTTTTCCAATCGATGGTTTCTTTGTTCACCGAAGTTAAGTATTCATTGCATTTAGAAAAAGGTTTGGACCCAAAGAATCCATTTCTTGCTGAAAAAGGGGATGGGTGAACAGACTTTATGATGAAATGTTTTTTATCATCAATAATTTTGATTTTTTTTTGCGCAAAACTCCCCCATAAAATAAACACTACATTTTTACACTTTTGGGAAATCAGATGAATGATTTTATCTGTAAATATCTCCCAACCTTTTTTTTGGTGAGAAGCCGCCTCATGAGCTCTTACACTAAGTGTTGCATTCAGAAGTAAAACCCCTTGTTCTGCCCATTTTTTTAAATCACCACTCTTTGGAGTGTCTCCTCCAATATCATCTCGTAGTTCTATAAATATGTTCCGCAAAGAAGGAGGGAGTTTAACCCCTTGGGTCACAGAAAAACTCAATCCGTTTGCTTGTCCGATGTTGTGGTAGGGGTCTTGCCCTATAATAACCACTTTTATTTCTTCAATTTTTGTTTGATTAAGAGCAGCAAAAGTTTGCTTCTCCGGAGGGAATACATCGTACTTGTTTCGCTCCCTCATTAAAAATCCAGCGAGTTTTTTAAAATAGTCTTTCTCAAACTCATATTTCAGGTGACTTTTCCAAGAATCGATTATGTTTTCATGCATGAATCAAAAATAAGAGATTTAATTATTGAATTTTATGAATCTTTAAATAAATACTTCAGCAAATTACCATGGATGCAAGTTGTCAATGTTTTTCTTGGATTAATTTTTAGTATTTTTGCAAACTAATAAAACTGATAATATGAAAAAGATTTTATTCATTACCGCATTAATCGCTGTGGCAATTTCAGCTCAGTCGTGTTGTGTAACAGCCAGTTGTCCGGGCGTGGCAGCGATTGAGGCTCCGCAAACAAATTCCTAAATGGATTGGGTCGTACTCGAAGATTATTCTCAAATAAATAATGCAATAAAGGCGTCAGCGCCCTTTTTGGTATTCAAACACAGCACACGATGTTCTATTTCAAGTATGGCAAAAAGCCGTTTTGAAAGAAGCTTTGATCTAAATGATGTGCAGGTGTTTTATCTCGATTTGATAAAATATAAATCTATTTCCAATCAGCTTGCTGCTGATTTTAATGTAGTTCATCAATCACCACAATTGATGCTTATTCAAAATGGAAGCTGTACATATAACGCTTCGCACAATGCAATTGATTTGGATGATTTAAAGGAAAATATTTAAGTGTTAGAAGATGGGGCTTGCCCCGTGTGAATTCGTCAAAATGGCAACAGATACAACGATAGAAAAAAAAGAAAAGTACCAAGCGAAACCGAAGTGGCTGCGTGTTAAACTTCCTACGGGTAAGAGCTACAAGAAAGTTCGTAAGTTAGTATCAGACCACAAGCTTCATACCATTTGCGAAAGTGGAAATTGCCCTAACATGGGTGAGTGTTGGGGTGCCGGTACTGCAACGTTTATGATCTTGGGAAATGTATGTACCCGCTCATGTGGTTTTTGCGCTGTAGCTACAGGAAAACCTTTGGCTGTAGATTGGTCTGAGCCTGAAAGAGTTGCCAGATCTGTGAAATTAATGGAAGTCAAGCATGCTGTAATTACCTCTGTAGATCGTGATGATTTGAAAGATGGGGGATCTATCATATGGGCTGATACAGTTAAAGCTGTTCGTAGGGTGAGTCCAAATACAACTATGGAAACGCTAATACCCGATTTTAAAGGTATTGAGTCTCAGATTCAACGCATTATTGATGTGGCACCTGAGGTTGTGTCTCACAATATGGAAACAGTCAAGAGATTAACTCGTTCCGTACGAATACAAGCACGATATGAAAGATCTTTAGACGTGTTAAAGTATCTTAAGCAAGGAGGGATGCGAACTAAGACAGGAATTATGCTTGGTTTGGGTGAGACAGAAGATGAAGTTATTGAAGCTATGAGAGATTTAGTTGCAGTAGGTTTAGATGTCTTAACGCTTGGCCAGTACCTTCAGCCTACTCCTAAGCATCTTCCAGTAAAGGAATTTGTCAGCCCTGAACAGTTTGAGAAGTATAAAGAAATAGGTTTAGAATTAGGTATTCAGTATGTAGAAAGTGGCCCACTAGTCAGGTCTTCATACAAAGCAGAAAAACATCTAAAGTAACAAAGAGGCAACAGCCTCTTTTTTTAGCTTGTAATTATGAAAAAGATTCGAATTGGTATCAATGGTTTCGGGCGAATAGGTAGAACTGTATTTCGCGTCATTCATGAGCGCATGGGTATGGAAGTTGTCGCTATAAATGATGTTGCAGACCCCAAATCCTTGACCCACTTATTGAAATACGATTCCGTCCATGGGATTTTTGATGCAGAAATCAAATCATCTGGCCAATGCATGATGATAGATGACAGACCTGTAAGCTTAACTCATGAGGCTGATTTAGATCATTTATCCTGGGCAGATTGTGATGTGGTTATTGAGTCAACAGGTAAGTTTTTGATAAAATCGGATTTGCAAAAACACATCGCTGCCGGAGCCAAAAAGGTTATTCTTTCCGCTTCACCTAAAGGAGATGATGTGAAGATGGTTGTCCTTGGCGTAAATGATCACTTACTTACAAAACAAGATGTTATTTTGTCGAATGCATCATGCACAACCAACTGTGCCGCTCCAATGGTTCAGTTAATCGATGAGCATTTTGGTGTTGAGCAGTCCTACATTACCACCATACATTCTTACACAAAAGATCAAAATTTACAAGACACACCTCATAAAGATCTCAGGAGAGCTCGAGCGGGAGCTTTATCGATCATTCCCACAACGACTGGAGCTGCAAAGGCTATTACAAAGATATTTCCGCATTTAGAAATCGGAGGTTGCGGGATGCGCGTCCCCGTTCCCAACGGATCACTCACTGACATTACATTCATAGTGAAAAAAGATTGCACCATTGAAGAAGTCAATCAAGTTTTTTTTGACGCTTCTAAGGGCTCACACAGAGGCATTGTGGCATTCACTGAAGACCCTATCGTATCTGCTGATGTATTAGGGAATTCGGCGTCCTGTCTTTTTGATGCTCAACTCACATCGGTACTCGGCAAAATGGTTAAAATTGTTTCTTGGTACGATAATGAGATGGGGTATTCAAATCGTTTGGCGGATTTGATACTTAAGCTCGATCATTAATGGGCGCCGTATTAGGTTTACTACTTGTTAATGGCTTTTGAAAAGGACGATTCGAAGAACTGTAGGTCTAGATTTCCGTTTTCTAAAACAGCAAATGAATTGTAATGGATCCACTCACCGAGATTGATGTATTTACTTTTTTTTGACAGATCAATGTCGAGGGGGAGGTGTCGGTGACCAAAAATGAAATAGTCGAAATGTTTAGAAGCTAACATTTCTTTTGAGTATTGAAAGAGCCACTCTTCGTCTTCACCCTTAAATTGTTCGTCAGCGCTAGATTTTGAGATCCTACTGGAGCTAGAGAAATAGTTAGCCAGCGCAAAAGAGACGTTTGGGTGAAGTCTAGAAAAAAACCATTGACATATTTTACTTGTGAACACTTTCTTGAGCAGCTTGTACTTTTTATCTCCCGGTCCCAAGCCGTCTCCATGGCCTACATATAATTTTCTCCCTTGTAGCTCTATTTGTATAGGATGTCTGTGAACTTGGAGTCCAATTTCTTTTTCAAGATAACCAAATGTCCACAAGTCATGGTTTCCTGTAAAGAAATGTATGGGAATTCCTGAATCACATATTTCGGCTAACTTTCCTAATAAACGAACGTATCCTTTTGGAATTATGTGTTTCCATTCATACCACACATCAAAAATATCTCCAACTAAATAAATCGCTTGAGCATCTTTTTCAATACGATTGAGCCAAGAAATAATTTTCTTTTCTCTCTCAACACTTTCGGAGTGATTCGGTGCCCCTAAGTGAAAGTCCGAAGCGAAATATATTTTTGTTTTTGTTGACATCTATGGATTCAATCTTTCAGCAATTTTACGATCCAAACTCTCAAAACTAAGATTTTCTCCCAAGATACGATTATTGGTGTCTATTAAGATGGTATGTGGAATGCTTCTAAAATTGAATAAGTTACGAGCTTCAGTTTCCCAACCCTTTAGATCACTTACATGTGTCCAGGGCAATTGGTCTTCCTCAACGGCATCAATCCAATCTTGCTTCGCATTTTTTTGGCGGCTGTTGCCATCTAGAGAAATACCTACTATTTCTAATCCTTTAGAGTTGTATTTGTTGAATAACTTAACCACTTTTGGGTTAGCCACTCTACAGGGTTTGCACCAAGAAGCCCAAAAGTCCAGAAGAACAAGTTTTCCATCGTATTCACTGAGAGAGAATGCGTTTCCATTGATATCGTTCATGGTGAAGTTTGGGGCGTAAGCTTTTTTTAGGATTCTCTGAAGAAGTTCTGTGTGAGATGATTCGGGCCATCTCAATTGAAATTTTTCCTCAACCTTTTCGAAGTAATCAAAATCATCATAAACATTCATGATGCTTTCTCCTTTGAGTCTCTGGAAGAGAGCGAGTACGGAGATTTTAGATTCTAAATTTGAGTCAATGACTGATTTCAAGTACTCTGTGTGTTCTTTTAGAGTGCTGTTGAAACGAGTTTGTAAATCGATAAAGTCATCTTTTTGAGCTGATTTGGCTTCTTCATAAATCAAATCAATTTTTGTTTCAAAGTCAAAAAGTTTTTTTTGTAAATCTAAAGATTGAAGGGAACCCCTGGATCCAGTTACTTCGTAATTTTCATTCCAATCGATCGAGTTGCTGGTGATTGTTAGCGTTTCACCTGGTTCTATCAATAAATGGATTCCTTTACCGTCTGGAGCTCGTAAAAGAAAGATCCCGGAATGAAGCAGTGAGTCGCTTGTCGTAAATGTGCCATCATCGGTAAATAGTGTGTCAATAAAACGTAAATCTTCAGCCTCGACCCTTTCAAATATAACAGTATCAACCTCTTTGATGTGACCTTGAATCAAGAAATCTCTTTCAATTTTTTTAGTCTTCGGTTGACAAGCCATTAGGGCTAAGGTTATGATACATATGACTGAAAATAATCTTTTCATCTTCTATTTTTCGAGTTCTTCTCGAATCATTTGGTTGGTGATTTTAGGGTCCGCCTTACCTCGCGAAAGTTTCATTACTTCGCCCATAAACAAGCCTAAAAGATTCTTTTTCCCTTTTTTGTATGCTTCAGCCTTATCCGGAAACTTAGCAATGGCTTGTTGAACGAATCCTAAAAGAGCATCTGAGTCAGACTCTTGAATCAAATGGTTTTCTTCAGCTAATTTTTGAGCTGTGACCTCCGGGTTGTCAATCATCAAAGGAAAAAGTTCCTGATTGGCTTTGGAGTTAGCGATCTTACCTTCTTTGATCAACTTAATCATCTCAGAAATACGAGAAGCAGACAAATGGAATTCTTCTATTTCGATGGCTTTATCATTCAAATAAGATTTCAAAGGGCCCATGACAATATTGGCTGCCATTTTGTATTCTTGGGTGTGTTTTGAAATTTCATCGAAGTAAAGTGCTATTCCTTTGGTGTCTGTTAGATTGCTTGCATCATAATCAGACAGGCCATATTCCTTTGTGTATTTTTTGAATAACTCTTCAGGAAGTGCTGGTAGTGTGGATCTTATCTTTTCAATGTAATCTTTTTTGATTATGATAGGAGATAAATCGGGTTCAGGAAAATATCTGTAATCATGAGCATCTTCCTTTGAGCGTAGGATAGTGGTCACATTTTTAACTGGATTAAAACTTCGAGTTTCCTGATCTACTTGTCCTCCATTTTCATAGACCTCAATCTGTCTTTTAGACTCCAGTTCAATCGCTTTTTGAACGTTTCTGATGGAGTTCATGTTTTTAACTTCCACACGATTCCATAATTCTGAACTCCCCTTTGGGCGTACAGAGATATTTGCATCGCACCTCATGGAACCCTCTTCCATATTACCATCACAAATATCAAGATAACGCACTAATTTTCGTACTTCTGTAATGAAGCTGTAAGCCTCTTCTCCGGAGCGTAAAACAGGTTCGCTTACAATCTCTAGAAGAGGGACACCCGCGCGATTTAAGTCAATTAGCGTATCGAAAGGGTCAATATCGTGAATACTCTTACCCGCGTCCTCTTCCATGTGAATACGCGTCAATTCGATACTTTTGGGATTTCCATCTTTGTCTGTAACCTGGACAAGCCCACCATTACAAATCGGTGTTTTGTCTTGAGTAATTTGGTAACCTTTAGGAAGGTCAGCGTAGAAATAGTTCTTTCGCGCATATTCATTACGCTCCCTAATATCGCAATTAAGTGCAATACCAAGGCGAACAGCATACTCGATTACTTTTTGGTTTGCAACGGGAAGGGTTCCCGGATGACCAAGAGAGATGGGGCTGATATTCGTGTTAGGAGCTGCACCGAACTTTGTAGCGTCAGAGCAGTATGTTTTACTTAAGGTGTTGAGTTGGACATGAATTTCCAAACCAATAACCGTTTCATATTTGTTGTAATCTATTGACATAAGCCGTAAAAATTTAGGGCCAAAGATACAAAAAGGGAAACAGCATCATATTTCTTGGGCTCTGATAATTTATACATCTGATTGCCTCTTGATTTTACAATCAGTATTTGTTTTCGTCAGTCTTTATTTCGCTTAGTTTTCACGGTTGTGAATCAAAGAATTAAGGTGCGTATTGAATTCGTTATTTTGTTCTTCGTTGATAAATCCAACCCCTATTTTTAATCTGAAAATGGGAGTGGTACTTGCTGTTATATTCGGATATTCTCTGAGCCTCATCCAATCTTTTTCGGTGGTGATAAGTCCTTTGTAATTTTTAGCTTTTTTTAGAATTTGATCAAGTTCTTTGGATGTAAAGTTGTGATGATCTGCAAATTTCAAGGATTCAAACTTTATGTTGTGGTCCTGTAGGTGTTTGTATATGAGATTTGGGTTTGCAATACCTGTAACAACCAAGTGCGTTTTATTTTGCTCTAATTTGATGTTCTTATCTGCTCGATCAAGAAACCCTTTGTATTTGATTCTGGAAAACAGAACTTTTGCCGAACTGTATGCAGCGATTTGAGTCTTGATTTCTTTTTGATCGTCTTGTGATATGTTTTCTGGACATTTTGTAACGATTATGATGTCTGCTCGATTTGCTCCTTTCCTTCGTTCACGGAGTGTTCCCAGAGGTAGAATGAAATCTTGGTAAAAAGGCTTGTTGAATTCGGTTAAGAGAACGTTTAAATCTCTTTGAGCATATTGATGTTGAAATCCGTCATCTAAAACTACGAGATCTGTGCGGCTTTCTTGTTGTTCCAGATACTTTAAAGCTTTTGCTCTGCTGCTCTCTACGATCATTTTAAAATCATCACCATCAAATTTCTCAAGGAGCTCCATAGGTTCATCGCCCAAATCGTTACTTGTGTGTAGCGTTTTATTGCCTTCAATGAGATTCTTACTTTGTCGACGATACCCTCTTGAGATTACAGCCGTATTTATGTTTGAAGTATTTTCTAGAATAAATGCAACATGTGGAGTTTTTCCAGTACCCCCCATGCTAAGGTTTCCAATGCTCAGTACGGGTATGCTGGATCTGTATTGCTTAAATACTCCCCAATTGAAGAGTGAATTCCTGAAAGAAGTGGTTAGGCAATAAAGAAGTGCTAGAGGGCTTAGTATGATTTTAAACAAGTTCATTTTTCGAAAATACATAATCTATTGATGATTGCTATTGAAAAAAAACCATTATTTTGCTTAAAAATTTTATATGAAACTAAGGGAATTGTGTGATAAACTCGAAGTTTGGGCGCCTTTAGCCTACCAAGAGAGTTATGACAATAGTGGGTTAATTGTGGGGGATCTTGATCAAGATTTAACAGGAGTCTTGGTGAGCTTGGATTGTATCGAGGCTGTGGTTGATGAGGCTATAGCAAGCGATTGCAATGCAATTGTTTCTCATCATCCCATTGTATTCAAAGGCTTAAAAACACTAACTGGAAAAAATTATGTGGAACGTACGATTCTCAAGGCGATTAAAAATGACATTGCCTTGTACGCAATCCATACAAACTTAGATAATATAGATACCGGTGTTAATAAGAAGATTGCCGATCAATTGGGGCTTATCAATACTCAAGTATTGGCGCCCAAAAGAGGTTTGCTGAAAAAACTAATCACATTTGCTCCTAAAGATAATGTTGAGGAAGTTCGTGCAGCACTTTTCGCTGTTGGAGCTGGTGCTTTGGGATCTTACAGTGAATGTAATTTTTCAGTAGAAGGTGTGGGGACCTTCAAAGGGTCCGAGGATTCGAATCCAGTTATCGGTAAAAAAGGCATTCGTGAGCAAGTGTCAGAAGAACGTATCGAATTGATATTTCACTCACATATTGAACCTAAGGTTCTTTCTGCGTTAAAATTGTCACATCCGTACGAAGAAGTTGCCTATCACATAATTGCTGTTGATAATGCAAATCAACACGTCGGTTCTGGGATGATTGGGGAACTGAAAGAGCCCATTCTTGATCTGGATTTCTTGAAGTCTACCAAAGAAAACCTTAAAACAGACTGTATTCGGTACACTAGACTTTTAAATAAAAAAGTAAAAAAAATCGCTTTTTGTGGCGGTTCGGGAAGTTTTTTAATTAACGCTGCAAGGCAGTCTGGTGCTGATGTTTTCATTACGGGGGACTTTAAATATCATGAGTTTTTTGATGCCGAGAAATCAATTGTAATTGCCGATATTGGACATTATGAAAGTGAACAATACACTATAGATCTAATTGCTGATTTTCTTCGCAAAAATTTTCCTAGATTTGCAGTTCATTTGTCAAAGGTAAATACCAATCCAATCAACTATTTGTAAGAGATGGCAAAAGCAAAACAAGCTACCGTTGAAGATAAGCTAATCGCTTTATATAAACTTCAAACCATAGACACGCAAATCGATAATATAAAGATTTTGCGTGGAGAATTACCTCTAGAGGTTCAAGATTTAGAGGACGAAATTGCAGGTTTGCAAACTCGTGTATCCAACATCAACGAGGAGATTTCAAATTTCGATTCGTCTATCAAAGAAAAAGAGGCTATGATTACAGACTCAAAAGCTTTGATTAAGAAATACGATGAGCAACTCAAAAACATCCGAAACAACAGAGAGTTTGATTCTTTGAATAAAGAAATTGAATTTCAAAATCTTGAAATTGAATTGGCTGAAAAAAGAATTAAAGAAGCAAAGTCTTCCATCGTCGGAAAAATGGACGTTATTTCTTCAGCAAAAACTCGCCTTGAAGAGCGTCAAGAGGATTTGCAGACTAAAAATTCTGAACTTGAGAGTATCATTTCTGAAACTCAAAAAGATGAAGAGAAGCTGTCTAAAGAATCGGCAACTGCTGAAAAGGTAATCGATGAGCGCTTACTCAATGCCTATAAAAGACTTAGAGGTAGTGTTCGCAATGGTTTGGCTGTTGTTCCAGTGTTGAGAGATGCATGTGGAGGATGTTTTAATACCGTTCCCCCACAAAGACAAATGGATATTGCTGCAAGAAAAAAAGTGACTGTTTGTGAACACTGCGGTCGCGTTTTAGTAGATAAAGTTATGGCTGGGATTGAAGAATAAGCCATTGATTTATAAAAAAAAAGGCATCCTTGGGATGCCTTTTTTTTTGAATAATTATTTAAAATTTGAATCCTGCAGAAAAAGAAAGTTGATTGTTTTTTGACTCGATACTTGCTGCATTTGCCCCATCGTATATGTACAAGTCCTCCGTGCTCAATGAGTTGACGTGAGCAATGTCAAAGAAGTATTGTTTTACTTTTAATCCCAATCCGAGTGTCAAATATTCTTTACGAGCATCATTTAAGTTGTTTGAGAATGGACTGCCATAATGAGCATATCCTACTCTGAGGCTAAGTTGTGGGTGAATTCTCAATTCTCCACCAATTTTCAGATTGGCTGTACTCTTGTAATAGTACTTCGTGTCCTTATTAGTTTCTGTATAATTATAGAATTCTGAAGTAATTTTTGAAGTACCGTAGTCTAAGTATTCGTAATCGATACTAATAAGCCCTTTTTTTCTAATGATAAAAGCTAGGCTGTTGATCATTTTAAATGGAGTGTACAAACCGTAATCGAAGAAACCCATTTTGGATTCATCATATCTGGGCTGATCTTCATCCTTAAAATCAGTTGTCATGCTTGCCCAATACTCTTCTTGTAGTTCAAAATAGGTAGGCGTATGAATAGCAAGTCCGTATCGTATGTTCTGGTCTAATTTGTATATGAGACCTAGTTTAAGATTGATACCCGAACCGGAAACAGCGAGATTTGTTTTGTAGTCGAATGATCTTAGCATGGCAGAATCTCCTATGCTTGAATTAAAATTACTTTCTGTTGTAGTGGTAGCCTTTTTGTATTCAATGCTTGGAAAACCTATAGTGATTCCTAAAAACAGTTTGTTTTGATATGCAGTTCCAGCGCTGATGTAAAATTCATTTTTACTTCCGGACTGACTTTCCGTATATCTTTGATTTTTTTTCGCAAAATTTGCATAAGAGATGTAGTTATTTATTCCGCCGAGTGTGTCTATTAGGTAGGTGTTGAACGCTAAGTTTTCTCTGAAGTTGTTTAAGTTGTCATATGCGACTCCTTGAGCATTGTTTTCTATAACGGTGGCCAATGAATGATCGTTTTGCTCCGCATTTAGGTAAGTGTTTTGGTTGTAATCGTCAAGTCTGTTAAACCCGATACCGAAATTCCAACGATTCCAATCTCCATATTCTTCGGGATCCAAAACGGTAGCATTGACATAATTTAAGTTGGGTAAGGACAGCGTTCTGTCTTTGTTGAACTTTTTTGAGCCGTGATAGGTTGATTGCGTCTCAAGGTCACTGAAATTTATACTTCCAGAAAATTGATTTGTTGTGTGTGTTGAAATACCTGCTGGATTATGGCTTGTAGAACTGGCGTTTGTGCCTAAAGCTCCAAAAGCACCACCCATGGCAACAAAACGAGCTGAACCCGATAGGCTCTCTTGAGAGTATCTTAGTGCGTCCACGTGGTTCTGCCCTTGAATGTAATACCCAATCAATAAAGCTGAACAAAAAAGAATAATACGTATCATACTGTGGTTATCTTGATTTTCTTGTATTCGATGATGATTTGTTTGTTCTGGTGTTTCCAGAGTTTCCGGGGTTAGAACTTCTTGAGGGTCGGTACGTTGGGGTGTTGCCTGTGTTAGTTTCTTTTGAATTTGATATCGTTCCGATTTCTTTTTTAAGCCACTCTGAGATGTTCTTACCTGATTTTGTTTTATTCGGTTTGGAATAGGTGCTTCTTTCGGGTCTTATACCCGTTGAAGGATTCTCTTTTGTGACGGTTCTTTTGTTGGTGTTTGACCCTTCAAATCTACGGTCATTACGTGAAGGCTCCCCCTGTTTGTATGTTCTTCTTTCGGAGTTTCTCAAGCTGTTTTGGTTTGACTGTCGCGATGAGTTTATCCTCCGAGTCGAATACGATCGGTTATTTTCACCAGAAACATTTGAATTTAAGTTTTCTCTCGGTCCGTAGTGAAGATTTTTTGAAGCAGCGTTATATTTGTAGTGATTTTGTCCGTACTCATTTGGGTGGTACCAAAAGTCGTATCCATATCCATGCGTCCAAGGATAGTTCCAGGATCTGTGCCAAACATAATTATTGTAGGGAGCATTCCAGCCGTAGTTTAATGAACTCCAGCCGTAATCGTAAAATGGATCATATCGATAATTATGATAACCCCACAGGTCTTGATGGTAAGGGTCGTGAAAGTATCCGTAATTGAAACTCTGTGAAGTTCCATAGTAGTCTCTGTGGAAACGATTTATTCTAGAAGCGTATGATGTGTTAACGTTAAAGGACTCTTCAGCAGTTTCATGTTCAGTTTCATAAAGACTTATGAAGTTGATTTCAAAATAGCTAATTTCTTTTTCCGTTACGTCGTAGTAAATGTCATCCGCATACCACTTTTGATGGTCTTGACCATACATAGTAGTTATTAAAAAGGCTGCAAATAACGTAGCAATGCAAGGAATTGTTTTCATAAATAGTTCTCTAGACGATTAATTGATTTCTGTGCTTGATATTTATTCTGAAACTGAATTTTTTGTAAACCTTAATTTATTAGCTTTGCGATGCTAATTTACTAATATTAGTAAATATTACCCCAAAAACTTCGCACATACATATGGCAAAGAAGCTCACCAATAGAACGGAAGATTATTCAAAATGGTATAACGAATTGGTTGTAATGGCTGATTTGGCAGAAAATTCAGGTGTTCGAGGCTGTATGGTCATTAAACCTTACGGTTATGCTATATGGGAAAAGATGCAGGCTGAATTGGATAAGAAATTCAAGGAGACGGGCCATGTAAATGCCTATTTCCCCATGTTCATACCAAAGTCTTATTTCAGTAAAGAGGCGTCACATGTTGATGGTTTTGCTAAAGAGTGTGCAGTAGTAACTCATTATCGACTTAAAAATGACCCTGATGGTAAGGGCGTTGTTGTTGATGAAGATGCAAAGCTTGAGGAAGAATTGATTGTAAGGCCTACATCAGAAACGATTATTTGGGATACTTACAGAAAGTGGATACAATCCTACAGAGATCTGCCTGTTTTAGTCAACCAATGGGCAAACGTAGTTCGGTGGGAGATGCGGACACGCTTGTTTTTGAGAACTGCAGAGTTTTTGTGGCAAGAAGGGCATACGGCTCATGCTACGAAGCAAGAAGCGATACAAGAGGCTGAACAGATGTGTCATTTATATGCTGATTTTGTTCAAGATTTTATGGCAATCCCTGTGGTTAAAGGTGTAAAATCCGAGTCGGAGCGTTTTGCAGGAGCGATAGAAACTTATTGCATCGAGGCATTAATGCAGGATGGTAAAGCCTTGCAAGCAGGTACATCTCATTTTTTGGGTCAAAATTTTGCAAAGGCATTCGATGTTAAATTTCAATCCAAAGAAGGTTCTTTAGAGCACGTTTGGGCTACTTCTTGGGGTGTTTCTACTCGATTAATGGGTGCTCTAGTCATGACGCACTCTGATGACAAAGGTTTGGTTTTACCACCAAAATTAGCGCCTTGGCAGGTTGTTATAGTTCCTATATATAAAAATGATGCGCAGCTGGAGGCGATTAATGAAAAGGCCGAAGGTATTATGAAAGCATTGCGAGTCTTGGGTGTTTCCGTAAAATATGATAACAGAACAACATACAAGCCGGGTTGGAAATTCAACGAGTATGAGTTAAAAGGTGTGCCTGTTCGAATTGCTATTGGGCCGAAAGATTTGGAAAAGGGTACTGTAGAGGTGGCTCGTAGAGATACCTTGGAGAAGCAATTTATGGCTATTGGTGATGTAGAGCGACTGGTCCCATCATTGTTAAATGACATTCAAGAGAATTTATATAGCAAAGCGCTCGATTACAGAGACAGTCATATTACAGAGGTAGATGATTTTGAAACCTTCAAAGAGTTGTTAAACACCAAATCAGGCTTTTTATCTTGTCATTGGGACGGTACAAGTGCAACAGAAGATAAGATTAAAGATTTGACCAAGGCTACTATTCGTTGCATACCTTTAGATGTTAAAGACGAACAAGGAAGCTGTATTTTAACTGGAGCCCCCTCGAGTAAGCGCGTTCTCTTTGCTAAGGCTTACTAGGCAAAATAAGATTTACGATTAAGGCTGGAATTAAAACTTTTTTTACTCACGTGTATTTCATTGATTATTATTCTTTTGTTGGATTTAGTTCAGTTTTCTGATTTCATTTCTGGCTCAATGTAGTTTTTGAAGTTGTCAAGAATTTTAGAATACTCATAGGGCTCAGCCTTAACTAAGCCTCTAGCTAATTTTTTCACTTCATCCGTCATGTCAGCGCCAACGCCCTTCTCTAGGGTCGTAATGTACTCACGGCGAAGAACCTTAGCATTCCATCTTTTTGTTTCTGTTTCAAAATTGAGCATGGCTAACAATTCTCCATCCAAACGGTCGTGAAGATGGAAAGTAGTTTTACTATAGTTTTGCCAGTTAGGATGCTCTATGATGCCCTCTCCAAGAATCATCGAAGTGAATTTTTTTGCGCGATCTGAGTGCTTTGCTCGTATTTGAGGACTTAGATGTGTTTCTGAGTACTTTTTAAACAAATGAATACACCAATTTTGTTGGTCTTGAGGGAAGCTTATTTTTGCTAATAGATACATGTCTTCCGTCACAAGCAGGTGCACGTTTCTTGTACTTCTTTCCCAGTGCGTATTTTCCCATTCTGATACAGTCATTTTTTTAACTTTTTGGCTTAATGATTTAGTTATCATTAGTAAATATATAAAAAATAAAATAAATAGATTATATGGTTGTAGTTCTGAGCATTAAAGTATGATTTAAAAATATTTAACTGAAGCTGGAGTTTATGTGAATTGAGCGTGTGAGAAAAAAAGAATATTTTCTCAAGATAGATTTTTGGGAGTCTACAAATTTATTACATTTGCACTCGCTAAAGCAAAAAAGCTTTATCAAGGTCCGTTCGTCTAGGGGTTAGGACTCATGGTTTTCATCCATGCAACAGGGGTTCGAATCCCCTACGGACTACGAAAGAAACGTTCTTTTATTATTTTTCCTTTGTGGGTTAAGATTTTCTATTTAAATTTGCATCCCTTAACAAGGATTAAGGTCCGTTCGTCTAGGGGTTAGGACTCATGGTTTTCATCCATGCAACAGGGGTTCGAATCCCCTACGGACTACTATTAAAAAAGTAAAAAGCTAAAAAATTATGGCTAACCACAAATCAACACTAAGAAGAATTCGCTCAGATAAGCCGAAGGCTCTTAACAACAAATATTACCACAAGACCATGCGTAACTCTCTTAGAGATGTTCGTGATGAAGATGATAAAGCTGCGGCATTGTCTGCTTTACCAAAACTTGTTGCACAAATCGACAGGTTGGCTAAGCGTGGAACAATTCACAAAAATAAGGCCGCAAACCTTAAGTCTAAGTTGGCAAAGAAAATAGCTTTGCTATAGTCGCTCTTAGTAGAACACAATAAAAAGCCTTTCCATTGGAAAGGCTTTTTTTATATCTTTATTTTAAATGATATAATTATTATGTTCAAGAATACTATAAAGCAATGGTCTGTGAAAGACCGACCTCGTGAAAAATTCATTCAAAAGGGTTCTTTATCCTTAAGTGATACGGAATTATTAGCCATCCTAATTCAGTCAGGGACACGCGAAAGGTCTGCGCTGATTGTTGCACGAGATGTATTGGCATTGGCCGATGATAATTTATCTACCTTGGCTAAACTTCGGATGAAAGATTTACTAAGTATCAAAGGTATGGGTAAAGCCAAAGCTATAGGCCTTATGTCTGCTCTGGAGTTAGGCCGAAGAAGAAGGTTAAGTGAAGCTGAGGGTAAATCGATCATAACGATGAGCGCTGATGCTTTTGATTTGATTAGACCTCTCTTAGAAGATTTGCAAACAGAACAGTTTTGGGTTTTTTATTTAAGCAATGCAAATAAGGTGTTGGCTAAAGAGAAAAGTAGTGATGGAGGCATGACATCCACCGTGGTTGATGTACGTCTTGTTTTAAAGCGTGCATTAGAATTGAATGCTACGGGCTTAATTCTTTGTCACAACCACCCGTCAGGAGCCTTAACACCAAGCCCTGCGGATGTATTCATTACGGATAAAATAAAGAAAGCGGCTCAATGTATGGATATTCAGGTTTTAGACCACCTGATAATTGCAGACCAGTCGTATTTTAGTTTCGCCGATGAAGGAAGAATGTAGCGCTTTTCGTTATATTTGCATAAATTTAGCAGGGCATGTTGAAAATACTCACGCTCATTGGAGCACGTCCACAATTCATCAAATCTGCGGCTATTAGTCGGCAAATCCAAGGCTCTTTTTCTGATCGATTGGAAGAGGTAATTGTTCACAGCGGACAGCATTATGATGAAAATATGTCTTCCGTATTTTTTAAAGAATTGAATTTGCCTGTTCCCAATCATCACTTCAAACTTGTAGCCAACAATCATGCGGCACAAATTTCTGAAATAATTGAAAAACTGGAGCAGGTTATCTTTGAAGAAAAACCGGGCGCTATATTGGTGTACGGAGATACGAATACAACTTTAGCTGGAGCTCTTGTTGCTTCCAAGATTAATATTCCTCTGATACACGTAGAAGCTGGGCTGCGATCATTCAATAAGGTGATGCCCGAAGAAATCAACAGAGTACTTACGGATCATTGTTCCTCTCTATTGTTTTGTCCAAGCTTAACGGCTATTGATAATCTGAAAAATGAGGGTTTGATTCATCATTCTGGCGCGTGTAGTATGGATACTCCCGGTGTATATTTATGTGGGGATGTCATGTACGATAATTCGCTTTACTTTTCAGAAAAAATAAATCAGAGTAAAATTGATCAGCTGGGTTTTGATGAATATATTCTATTGACTTTACACCGTCCCTCTAATACAGACGACCCCATGCGATTGAAAGCTATATGCGAATTACTCATGATGTTTTGTGATGAAATTCAAAAAAGTATGGTATTCCCAGTTCATCCGAGAACGAAAAAAGCTTTAGAAACCCATTTGAGTGATGAGGAATGGTTTGCTTTTAATAACCATAGGTATGTAAATGTATTAGAGCCAGTATCATACACAGATATGATTGCTTTGGAGCAGAATTGCGATTTAGTTATTACGGATTCTGGTGGCGTACAGAAAGAAGCTTATTTTTTTCAAAAACCATGTATGATTCTGAGGTCTGAAACGGAATGGGTAGAAATCATTAATCAGGGCGTGGCTTTTCTGGTGGACGTAAATTTTGAAGATTTCATACAGAAATATCACCTGCTAGAATCAAAAAAAACAACTTATCCAAAATTGTTTGGTGATGGAAATAGTGCTGAGTTTATTTGTAATAAAATTGCAAACACATTCGTATGATTTTAGTTTACACACATCAAATAAGTTCTCGTGTTCGGTATATATTTAGAACACTTTTTCAGCAGTTTATGAATTGTGAGGTTCGCTTTACAACTCAAGTTGAAGAGTTCATTGCTTATGATGGAATAAAAATTTCATACACCAAAAACCCATTAGGAAACGAATTGTTCTTTCGTTCCCATTCGATTTTGTTTGAGAAAGGAATTTCTGATCAAGATATTCAGGTTAAATCTTGGAATGGCCAAAAGGCCTTTTTTGGACAATCTGAAAATTCAGCTTTACCCTTTGATGTGTTTGCATCCAGTTTTTATTTGCTCAGTAGGTACGAAGAGTACTTGCCGCATATTAAAGATAGGTTTCAGCGTTTTCCGGCTAGAGAAAGTTTGGCTTACCAAAATGGGTTTTTGAGAATACCAATCATCGAGCATTGGCTTGAAGATCTGGTCGCAGCTTTGCAAGCTAAATTCCCCCAATTTACGCCAGAACCACGTCAATTTAAGTTTGTGAACACCATTGATGTCGATAACGCTTTCTGTTACTTGGAAAAAGGTGCTATAAGGTCTATTGGTGGTATCGTTCGTTCCTTATTGAAGTTTGATGTAAGTGAAATTGCACAAAGAGTACGTGTGTTATTTGGTAAGGAGAAAGATCCTTACGATACTTTTGATTATTTACTTCGTTTGCAAAAGAAATATAAGTTTGAGTCTATATATTTTTTTCTACTAGCAGATTATGGCCACAATGACAAAAACATCGGTTACACTAGTAAGAGATTTCAGTCACTGATAAAGTCCATGAGTGATTACGCTAAGGTAGGTATTCATCCTTCATGGGGCTCAAACGCACATCCAGATCAATTACTTGTAGAAATTAAACGACTGGAGCATACAGTCAAACGTGAAATTAAAAGAAGTCGACAGCATTTTTTAAGGCTTGATTTACCCATGACTTATCGTCGAATTATAGATTTAGGTATTCGTGAAGATTATACAATGGGCTATGCGTCTGAGGTTGGTTTTAGGGCAGGTACCTCACTACCTTTTTACTTTTATGATTTAGATATGGAAGTTGAAACAAAACTTTTACTCCGACCATTTGCTGTCATGGATGGAACACTCAATGAATATATGAATCTTCCAGTCGATGATGCACAATACTTAGTGAAGGAGCTTATGGATCGTGTTAAAAAGGTTGATGGTGTTTTTATGAGTTTGTGGCACAATGAGACGGTTAGTGATAATCGCAACTGGCAAGAGTGGAATCAAGTATATGAATTTACATTAGAGGAGGCAAGTCGATGATACGTTTTTTGAAACATAATGAAGTGGATACAGACAGGTGGGATGACTGTATTAAGAACTCAGTAAATTCGATGCCTTATGCTTTTTCTTGGTATTTAGACATTGTCGTTGAGCAGTGGAACGCTCTAATCTTGAATGATTACGAAGCCGTTTTCCCATTACCAACTCGAAAAAAATACACCTTTACGTATGCTTATACACCCTCCTGGATCCAACAACTTGGGTTGTTTTCCAAAACATACAAAGGGTTGAGGAGAATAGATGATTTTATAGCTAAAATCCCAAAAGAATATAGGTTTGTAGTGCTTAACATGAATCATCAGGCAGCGGTCAAGGAGCAAGATTCAATTCGTTTGACAGAGAATAATAATTTGTTGTTAAAACTCGATAAGCCCTATCAGGATCAAATTCTACACTATTCAAAGAATTTGAAGAGGAATTTGAGAAAAGCGAACTTATCAGGTTTAGAGGTGTTCAAAAATGATGCTCCTAAAAATTTAATACAGTTATTTAAGTCGGATAAAGGGAGTTCTCTGAACCATTTATCATCGAATGATTATAAAGTTCTAGAGCAAGTTATGCATGTTGCTATTTATAAGCATTGTGGTCAAGTTTGGATGGCTTATGACGAGGGAAATAGACCTATTGCTGGGATGTTTTTATTGTTTGGACTCAATAGGATTATTCTTTTGTTTACGGGGAATAGTAAGGAGGGGAAAGATTGTGCTGCGATGCCGTTTTTGATTGATGAGTTCATAAAGTCATCTGCAAACAGTTCTTTTGTGTTTGATTTTGAAGGATCTAACGATTTAAATCTGTTCCGTTTTTACAAGGGATTTGGTTCAGAAAACGCTTCTTATCAGACCTTGAAGATTAATCGTCTACCCTTGGTTGTAAAATATTTAAAATAGACAGTTTCATGGAGTTTTTGATTGAAATATTGAGTGTTTTCTTGTTGAGTTCAGTGAAGTTTTTCGCAGGTCCGATACTAGCTAAGTCTATTGGATTCTCCTATTTAGGTACAGTCGCTGTAAGTTCGTTGGGAGGGATTTTCGGTGTTTTTTTGTTTTACAACCTAGCAACAAGAATTGTTAATTTTTTCCCAAACTTTTTTAAGCCCATCAAAAAGAAAAAAAAGATTTTCACGAAGAAGAATAAATTCTTTGTCAACGTAATTCGAAACTATGGTTTGTTTGGATTGAGTATTTTCTCACCCGTATTAATATCAATTCCTGTTGGCGCATTTTTAGCTGCACGATTTTTTAACAATCAAAAAAAAATGACTTTGGCTGTTATGGCTATTTCAGTCATTCTTTGGTCTGTTAGCATTTCATCCTTTTTATTTTTGATCTAAATATATGCCCTGTTTTTTATCAATTTAGGGATACATTCCTTTGTTTAGTCTAGCCCTGGATTCTTTGTTTACCTTATTTACAACGATGCCTGAGGTGTCATTTATCAATTCATCACTCCAGGTGCCCCTCCCATTCTGATCTGTTTTTTTCCAAAAGAAAAAGTCCAGATAAATAAAAGGGATACCCTACTTGCAAACTAGCTTAAAAGTTATACATTTGCAGTCCCTAAAAATTAGGGAATGTTGAAGTTAACGAATTATAAACAAAAAAAGCAATATGCCTACTATTCAGCAGTTGGTACGAAAAGGTCGCGAAAAGTTTACTAAAAAAAGTAAATCGGCCGCATTAGATGCTTGTCCTCAAAGAAGAGGTGTTTGTACTCGTGTATATACTACGACTCCTAAGAAACCTAACTCTGCGATGCGTAAAGTTGCTAGGGTAAGGTTGACGAATGGAAACGAAGTAAATGCATATATACCGGGTGAAGGACACAACTTACAAGAGCACTCAATCGTTTTGGTACGTGGTGGAAGAGTAAAAGATCTTCCTGGTGTTCGTTACCACATCGTTCGTGGTGCTTTGGATACAGCAGGTGTTGATGGGCGTACCCAGAGACGTTCTAAGTACGGAGCTAAAAAACCTAAAAAGTAATCAGAGGAATCTGAAGAAAAAGTAAAATGAGAAAAGCAAAAGCTAAAAAAAGAATCTTGTTACCAGACCCAAGGTTTAACGACACAACAGTTACACGTTTCGTTAATAACCTGATGTTAGATGGTAAGAAGAGTACTGCGTTCAGAATTTTTTACGATGCAATGGATATCGTAGAAGAGAAGAGCGGAGACGAAGAGACTGGATTGGAAATCTTCAAAAAAGCGTTGCAAAACGTTACCCCTCACGTAGAAGTACGTAGTAGAAGAGTGGGTGGAGCTACTTTCCAAATTCCAATGCAGATTCGTCCAGACAGGAAGTTGTCTTTAGGCATGAAATGGTTAATATCTTTTACGCGTAAGCGTAATGAAAAGACCATGGCGCTGAGATTGGCTAATGAAGTTCTGGCTGCCTCTCGTGAAGAGGGCGCGTCTGTTAAGAAGAAAACTGATGTTCACCGTATGGCGGAAGCTAATAAGGCGTTCTCCCATTTTAGATTTTAAATTTTAAAGAGTTAAGAAAATGGCTAAAAGAGATCTAAAATTTACTCGTAACATCGGTATTATGGCACATATTGATGCCGGAAAAACCACTACGACAGAGCGTGTATTATATTATACCGGAGTTTCTCACAAAATAGGTGAAGTTCACGATGGTGCCGCTACAATGGACTGGATGGAACAAGAGCAGGAAAGAGGTATAACCATTACTTCTGCTGCGACAACTTGTTTTTGGAAGTATCGCGAAAGTGACTACCAAATGAATATTATTGATACCCCAGGTCACGTTGACTTTACCGTAGAGGTAGAGCGTTCATTACGTGTTTTGGATGGCGCTGTTGCTTTATTCTGTGCTGTAGGTGGCGTTGAGCCTCAATCAGAAACAGTATGGCGACAAGCTGATAAATACAATGTTCCACGTATCGGTTTCGTTAATAAAATGGACCGTGCTGGTGCAGACTTCTTTAATGTTGTTGCACAAGTTAAAGAGCGATTAGGTGCACACCCGGTGCCTCTTCAAGTGCCAATAGGTGCAGAGGATACATTTAAAGGTGTGGTTGATTTGATTTCAAACAAAGCAATTGTTTGGAATGATGACACGCAGGGAATGACCTATGATGAAATTGAAATCCCTGAGGATTTGGTTGATGTTGTTGCAGAATGGAGAGAGAAATTAATCGAATCTGTAGCAGAATATGATGATAACCTCATGGAGAAGTTCTTTGACGATCCAGATTCAATTACTCAAGATGAGATTGAAGCTGCCATCAAAGCGGCTGTTCACGACATGAAGATTACTCCAATGTTCTGTGGTTCAGCTTTCAAGAATAAAGGAGTTCAGGCGGTATTGGATGCTGTTATGGAATTCTTACCGTCTCCAATGGATATCGAGTCTATCGTTGGAACCAATCCTAAAACAGAAGAAGAGGAAGAGCGTAAGCCTGATGTAAATGAACCCTTTGCAGCCTTAGCTTTTAAAATCGCAACCGATCCATTTGTGGGTCGTCTATGTTTCTTCAGAGTTTACTCTGGGAATCTAGATGCAGGGTCTTATGTTTGGAATTCCAGAACAGGTAAGAAAGAGCGCATTTCTAGAATTTTCCAAATGCACTCTAACAAACAAAATGCAATAGCTAACATTGGTGCTGGAGATATTGGTGCAGGTGTAGGTTTTAAGGACATTCGTACGGGTGATACTTTATACTCTGAGAAAGAACCAATCATTCTTGAATCAATGTCTTTCCCTGAACCAGTAATTGGTATCGCGGTTGAGCCTAAAACAAAAGCCGATATGGATAAGATGGGTCTTGCATTAGGTAAACTTTCCGAAGAAGATCCAACATTCCGTGTAGCAACCAATGATGAAACAGGTCAAACTGTAATTTCTGGTATGGGAGAGCTTCACTTGGATATTCTTATTGATCGTATGAAGCGTGAGTTTAAGGTTGAATGTAATCAAGGTGCACCTCAAGTACAATATAAAGAGGCTATCCGTGCTACAGTTGATCACAGAGAGACTTACAAGAAACAATCCGGTGGTAAAGGTAAATTTGCCGACATCCAATTTACAATCGAGCCTGTTGTTGCGGCAGAAGGTGAGGAAGTGAAGGAAGGGCTGGAGTTTGTTGATAAGATTAAAGGTGGTTCTATTCCAAGAGAATTTATTCCGTCCGTTCAAAAAGGTTTCCAACAAGCTATGGTTAACGGTCCTTTAGCCGGTTATCCAATGGACAGCTTGAAAGTAACTCTTTTTGATGGTTCTTTCCATGCTGTCGATTCAGACGCTTTGTCATTTGAACTTGCTGCAAAGATTGGGTATAAAGGCGCTTGTAAGAAAGCAACACCTACATTGTTAGAGCCTATAATGAAACTTGAGGTAGTTACACCGGAAGTTAATATGGGTGATGTTGTAGCCGACTTGAACCGAAGAAGAGGTCAAGTTGCAGGTATGGATTCACGTAACGGTGCACAAGTGATTAAAGCAAATGTACCTCTTTCAGAGATGTTTGGATACGTTACCGCATTGCGTACGGTAACATCAGGTAGAGCAACTTCAACGATGGAGTTTTCTCACTACGATGATTGTCCAAAGAACATCGCTGAAGATGTGATTTCTAAAGTTAACGGTAACTCTTAATTCGGATATAATGAGTCAAAAGATTAGAATCAAACTAAAGTCTTACGACCACAACTTAGTAGATAAGTCTGCTGAGAAGATCGTAAAAACTGTTAAGACTACAGGTGCTGTTGTTAATGGGCCAATCCCATTGCCAACGCACAAAAGAATTTATACAGTTCTTCGTTCGCCACACGTGAACAAGAAAGCACGTGAGCAGTTCGAATTGAGCTCTTACAAACGTTTACTAGACATCTACAACTCCTCGTCAAAAACAGTTGATGCTTTGATGAGATTAGAGTTGCCAAGTGGTGTTGAAGTAGAAATCAAGGTTTAATTATTTATCCATTAAATAAACAAAAATGCCAGGTTTAATTGGAAAAAAAGTAGGAATGACCAGTATCTTCAACGAACAAGGGAAGAACATCCCTTGTACGGTTTTAGAAGTTGGTCCTTGTGTAGTAACACAGGTTAGAACCCTCGACACAGACGGTTACGAGGCTATTCAGCTGGGTTATGGCGAAAAGAAAGCAAAGAATACCGGTAAGGCACTTACGGGTCACTTTGCAAAAGCTAAGACAACCCCTAAAGTTAAAGTTCAAGAATTCGATGGTTTCGATTCAGAACTAAGTTTAGGTGATGTTGTTGACGTTGAGCTTTTCGTCGAAGGTGAATATGTTGATGTAACTGGTGTATCAAAGGGTAAAGGTTTTCAAGGGGTTGTAAAACGTCATGGTTTCCGTGGTGTAGGTGATGCTACGCACGGTCAGCACAATCGTTTACGTGCCCCAGGTTCTATTGGTGCGGCTTCGTACCCTGCACGTGTATTCAAAGGAATGCGCATGGCAGGACGTATGGGTGGTGATCAAGTTACGGTTGCCAATCTAGAGGTCTTAAAAGTGCTTAAGGATAAAAACCTTTTAGTTGTTAAGGGTTCTGTACCAGGACCCAAAAACTCACTCTTAACGATCGAGAAATAATGGAAACAGTAGTATTAGATATTTCAGGTAAAGATACAGGAAGAAAAGTATCTTTAAACGAAGCGATTTACGCCATCGAGCCTAACGATCACGCTGTATATTTAGATGTGAAACAGTATTTGGCCAACCAACGCCAGGGGACACACAAGTCTAAAGAAAGAGCGGAGATTACAGGTAGTACTCGAAAGATTAAGAAACAAAAAGGTACGGGTACAGCACGTGCAGGTAGTATTAAGTCTCCTGTATTTCGTGGTGGTGGTCGTGCTTTTGGACCACGTCCAAGAAATTATTCTTTCAAATTGAATAAAAAGTTGAAGACTTTAGCTCGTAAATCTGCTTTTACGATTAAAGCAAAAGAAGAGGCTATTGTAGTTTTAGAAAATTTCAGTTTCGAATCTCCGAAAACTTCTTCTTATTCAAAGATGATAGGAGACCTTGGTCTTAGCGGCAAAAAAACGTTGTTAGTCCTTGCGGATACGAATAAAAATGTATATTTGTCGTCGCGAAATTTACAACGCACCCAAGTAGTAACAGCCTCAGAATTAAGTACTTACAAGATTCTTAATTCTGGGACGGTTTTATTGACTGAGGGAGCTGTAGAGAAAATAGAGAACATTTTAAGTTAAACAGACGATGAACATTCTTATTAAACCGGTAATTACCGAGAAGATGACAGATGATAGCGAAAAGTTTAATCGCTTTGGGTTTATCGTTGATCGAAGAGCTAATAAGCTCGAAATCAAGGATGCTGTAGAGAAGATGTACGGCGTCTCTGTTGAAAAAGTAAGAACGATGGTGTATCCTGGTAAGGCTAAATCCCGAAACACAAAGGGTGGCGTTGTTAGTGGTAGAACCAATTCTTACAAAAAAGCTATCGTAGATATAGCTGAAGGAGAAAGTATTGATTTTTATAGCAATATTTAATTAAGTTATGGCAGTTAGAAAATTAAGACCAACAACACCAGGTCAAAGACATAAGGTGGTCAATACCTTCGACGGTATTTCGACAGCAACACCTGAAAAGTCTTTGCTTGCGCCGATGAAGCGTTCCGGAGGTAGAAATAACTCTGGGCGTATGACGATGCGTTACATCGGAGGTGGTCACAAGAAGCGTTACCGTATCGTTGACTTCAAAAGAGAGAAGTTCGGTATGGAAGCAACTGTGTCCACATTAGAATACGATCCAAACCGTACGGCTCGTATTGCCTTGGTAGTTTACGCAGATGGTGAAAAACGGTATATCATTGCTCCGAACGGTCTAAAAGTTGGAGACAAAATTGCATCCGGTAAAGATGCAGGTCCTGAAGTTGGTAATTCACTTTTCTTAAGTGACATCCCTTTAGGTACTATTGTTCACAACATTGAACTTCGTCCGGGACAAGGTGCCGTAATGGCTCGTAGCGCAGGTGCATATGCACAATTAGTCGCAAGAGAAGGTAAGTATGCTATTCTTAGACTTCCTTCAGGGGAAACAAGAATGGTTTTAATTACTTGTTTAGCAACGATTGGAGTTGTTTCCAACAGTGAGAGAGGCCTCGAAAGATCAGGTAAAGCAGGTCGTTCTAGATGGCTTGGACGTCGTCCAAGAACTAGAGGAGTTGCGATGAACCCGGTTGATCACCCAATGGGTGGTGGTGAAGGTAAATCTTCTGGTGGACACCCACGTTCTAGAAATGGTATCCCAGCGAAGGGTTATAAGACTCGCGCGAAGAAGAAGGCTACCAATAAGTATATTGTTGAACGAAGAAAGAAATAGAAAGTTATGGCGCGTTCACTAAAAAAAGGACCTTACGTACACTTTAAGCTAGAGAAGAAAGTTCTAGCAAATGCTGCGGCAAACAAAAAATCGGTAATCAAAACTTGGTCAAGAGCCTCAATGATTACGCCTGATTTTGTTGGCCAAACGATAGCTGTACACAATGGTCGTCAGTTCATACCTGTATTCGTAACAGAAAACATGGTAGGTCATAAGTTGGGCGAATTCGCCCTTACCCGTACCTATAGAGGTCATGGCGGTAAAAAAGATAAAGGTAAAAGATAACAGAATTAAGCCTTAATCATGGGAAAAAGAAAACATAATACGGCAGTAGCGTTGAAAGAAGCGCGTTCAAACGTAGCTTTTGCAAAGCTAAACAATTGCCCTACTTCCCCGAGAAAAATGCGTCTTGTGGCTGATTTGGTTCGTGGAGTTGAAGTAAACAAAGCTCTTCAGATATTGAAATTTAACACAAAAGAGGCCTCTAATCGGTTAGAAAAGCTCCTTCTTTCAGCAGTTGCCAACTGGCAAGCAAAGAATGAAGACGCTCGAATGGAAGACAGCGGTTTGTTTGTAAAAGAAATTCAAGTCGACAGTGCTCGAGTATTGAAACGTTTACGTCCAGCTCCTCAGGGAAGAGCTCACAGAATTAGAAAGCGTTCAAATCACGTTACAGTCGTGGTGGGAAGTAAATCAGAAAAAGAATAAGCTGATATGGGACAAAAGACTAATCCAATTGGAAACCGTTTGGGAATCATCAGAGGATGGGATTCGGCATGGTATGGCGGAAAAGACTTCGGTGATAAGTTAGCTGAAGACAGTAAAATACGAAAGTATATCGATGCTCGTCTAGCTAAGGCAAGCGTGTCTAAAGTGATTATCGAGCGTACCTTAAAGCTCGTAACGATTACAATTTGTACTGCAAGACCTGGTATCATTATCGGTAAAGGTGGTTCAGAAGTAGATCGTTTAAAAGAAGAGCTAAAAAAGCTAACTCAAAAAGATGTTCAAGTGAATATCTATGAGATCAAGAGACCTGAGATTGATGCTAAATTAGTAGGCCAATCCATCGCTCGTCAAATTGAAGGACGTATTTCTTACCGTCGTGCGGTAAAGATGGCGATTGCTTCTGCGATGCGAATGGGTGCCGAAGGTATTAAAATACAAGTATCTGGTCGTTTGAATGGTGCAGAAATGGCTCGCTCAGAAATGTATAAAGACGGTAGAACGCCTTTACATACTTTCCGTGCTGATATCGATTACGCCCTTGTTGAATCTCACACAACCTATGGAGTATTGGGTGTTAAGGTTTGGATATGCAAAGGTGAATTGTATGGTAAACGAGACTTAACGCCTATCGAGACTTTATCGAAAGGACCAAAAAAGTCAAGTCGTGGAGCCAGAGGTGGTTCACAACGTAGAAAAAGAAAGTAGTAATAAGCTCTACTAAAACGTAAGAAAGATGTTACAACCAAAAAGAACGAAGTTCCGAAAAATGCAAAAGGGCCGCATGAAGGGTAATGCCGGACGTGGTAACCAAATTGCTTTTGGATCTTTCGCTATCAAAGCTTTGGATGAATGTTGGATCACTTCTCGTCAAATCGAAGCTGCTCGTATCGCTGCAACGCGTTACATGAAGCGTGAAGGACAAATGTGGATCCGTATTTTTCCAGACAAACCGATTACAAAGAAGCCTGCAGAAGTACGTATGGGTAAAGGTAAAGGTGCCCCAGAATACTGGGCCGCTGTCGTAAGACCTGGACGTATTATGTTTGAATTAGACGGTGTACCTCTGGAAATTGCCAAAGAAGCACTTCGCTTGGCTGCACAGAAGTTACCTATAACAACTAAGTTCGTAGTCCGAAGAGATTACGTTGAAGCTTAATCGATAAAAGTATTATTAGCGATGAAACAAGCTGTAATTATTGAAATGTCAACTGAGGAGTTGGTAGGGAAACTAAAAGAGGAAAGAGCTACATTATCCAAATTAAATTTGGCGCATGCAGTATCTCCGATTGAGAATCCTGTACAAATCCGAGAAACAAAGAAAACAGTTGCGCGTATTCTAACAGAGGTTAGAAGAAGAGAACTAGAAGCATAAAACAACAATGGAAACTAGAAATCTTAGAAAAGAACGTGTTGGTGTTGTGAAAAGCAACAAAATGGACAAGTCCGTAACGGTATCTATCGAACGTAAAGAGAGACACCCGATGTACGGAAAGTTTGTGAAGAAAAGTTCTACGTTTGTTGCTCACGACGACAAAAATGATTGCAATATCGGTGATACCGTGCGCATCATGGAAACTCGCCCATTGAGTAAGACAAAGAATTGGAGAGTAGTAGAAATCCTAGAAAGAGCAAAGTAAAATGGTACAACAGGAAAGTCGTTTAAAAGTAGCCGACAATACCGGAGCCAAAGAAGTACTTTGTATTCGTGTATTAGGTGGTACTCGCAGAAGATATGCCTCATTGGGAGACAAGATCGTAGTTACAGTTAAAGCAGCCATACCAGCTGGCACTGTAAAGAAAGGTCAGGTTTCTACTGCTGTGGTTGTTCGTACAAAAAAAGAAGTACGTCGTCAGGATGGATCGTATATCCGATTTGATGATAATGCTTGTGTATTGTTGAGCACTACCGGAGAAATGAGAGGTACACGTGTTTTCGGGCCCGTAGCTCGTGAATTACGTGATAAGCAGTACATGAAAATAGTTTCACTAGCACCAGAGGTGTTATAAAACCATTTAGGATGTCGAAATTACATATTAAAAAAGGAGATACAGTAAAAATACTTACTGGTACCGATAACGGTAAGACAGGTAAAGTAGTTTCTGTTGATCTCGAGAAAAAAAGAGCCTTCGTAGAAGGCATTAACATGGTATCGAAACACACTAAGCCAAGCGCTGCTAGTCCTCAAGGAGGAATTGTTAAGAGCGAAGCTTCTGTTCACATTTCTAACCTAATGGTTGTTGATTCGAAAGGTCAAGCGAGCCGTTTAGGAAGAAAGTTGAATGAAGATGGTAAGTTGGTTAGATACTCTAAAAAATCAGGGGAGGTTCTATAATGACGTACACTCCAAGACTACAAGAGAAATATCGCAACGAGATTGTTGCGTCTCTCAAGGAGCGCATGAGTTACAAAAACATCATGCAAGTGCCTAAGTTAGAGAAAATCTGTATTAACCAAGGTGTTGGTGAAGCAACAACTGACAAGAAGTTAGTTGATGTTGCAATCGATGAAATGACTCGTATTACGGGACAAAAATCGGTACCTACGCTTTCTAAGAAGGATATCTCAAACTTTAAATTAAGAAAAGCAATGCCGGTTGGTGTTCGCGTTACATTACGTGGTGAACGTATGTATGAATTCTTAGATCGTTTAGTTTCAACTGCTTTACCTGCTGTTCGTGACTTCCACGGAATCAACGCAAAAGGGTTTGACGGTAGAGGGAACTACAACTTGGGTATCAAAGAGCAAATTATATTTCCTGAAATCTTTATTGATCAGGTAAATAAAATTACCGGTATGGATATCACTATGGTGACTTCTGCTAATACCGATAAAGAAGCTTTTGAATTATTAAAGGAATTTGGTTTACCATTTAAAAAATAGAAGGATGGCAAAAGAATCAATGAAAGCCAGAGAGCTTAAAAGACAAAAAATGGTTGACAAATACGCTGAAAAGCGTGCAGCATTGAAAGCAGCTGGAGATTACGAGGGATTGCAAAAGCTTCCTAAGAATGCATCCCCAGTTCGACTTCACAATCGTTGTAAGTTAACAGGTAGACCTAAAGGATACATGCGTCAGTTTGGTGTTTCACGTGTAACATTTCGTGAAATGGCTAACTTCGGATTAATCCCAGGTGTGAAAAAAGCAAGTTGGTAAACTGATAAAAGTTACAAAATTATGTATACAGATCCAATAGCAGATTACTTAACGCGACTTCGTAACGCCATCATGGCGAACCACAGAGTTGTTGAAGTGCCTGCATCAAATCTAAAGAAAGAAATAACTAAGATCTTAAAAGATCAGGGTTATATCTTGAACTTCAAGTTCGAAAATAACAATGCACAAGGTAGCATCAAAATTGCTTTGAAATACAATGCAATCACAAAAATGCCTGCAATTACATCTTTGAAAAGAGCTTCAAAGCCCGGCTTACGGAAATACTCTTCTTCGGCATCTATGCCAAGAGTATTGAACGGGTTAGGTGTAGCCATCGTTTCTACTTCAAGTGGAGTGATGACTGATAAGGAAGCTCGCTCATTAAATGTGGGTGGAGAAGTGTTATGTTACGTTTATTAATCAACGGAAAACGTTAAGAAATGTCAAGAATAGGTAAACAACCGGTCGTAATTCCTGAAGGAATTACCGTTGCAGTATCTTCATCAAATGAAGTAACTGTTAAGGGTAAACTTGGGGAACTATCTCTGCAGGTCACAGAACCAATCGCCGTAAGAGTCGAGGATTCAGTTGTTACTCTCGAAAGACTAAATGATCTAAAAGAATCTAGAGCTAAACACGGTTTGTACCGAGCTTTGATTTTCAATATGATTGAAGGAGTCTCTAAAGGGTATACAAAAGAACTCGAACTAGTCGGAGTAGGTTACCGTGCTTCTAACAGAGGTCAGCAGCTTGAACTCAGTTTAGGTTTCTCACACAATATTGTGTTTGAAATTTGTCCTGAAGTTAAAGTTGAAACTGTATCTGATAAGGGTAAAAACCCAATTGTTAAATTAAGCTCTCACGACAAACAACTCATTGGATTGGTTGCAGCAAAAATCCGATCGATGAGAAAACCTGAGCCATACAAAGGAAAAGGTGTTAAGTTTGTAGGAGAAGAGATTAGAAGAAAAGCAGGTAAAACTGCAGGCTAAAAATAGAAGCTATGGCACTGTCAAAAGAATATAGAAGAAAGCGTATCAAAATGCGTGTTCGAAAGAACATCGATGGTACAGCTACGACTCCAAGACTTTCAGTTTTTAGAAGTAACAAATCGATTTACGCACAGTTAATCGATGATTTAGCAGGAACGACATTGTTGTCTGCGGCTTCTACCGATAAAGCTGTTAAGGTTGAGGGGACGAAAATCGAACAAGCCAACGTTGTTGGTAAAGCCCTTGCTGAAAAAGCTGTTGCTGCAGGAATCACACAATGTGTTTTCGATAGAAACGGATACTTATACCACGGAAGAATCAAATCTTTAGCTGATGGAGCTAGAGAAGGCGGACTTAAATTCTAAGAAATTATGGCAAGTAAATATTACAACCTAGAAAAGGTGAAGCCTTCAGGCTTGGAACTTAAAGAGCGTTTGGTAGGTATACAACGGGTTACTAAAGTGACTAAGGGTGGTAGAACATTCAGTTTTTCTGCTATTATGGTCGTTGGTAACGAGGATGGTGTTGTTGGACATGGAATGGGTAAAGCTCAGGAAGTTGTTTCTGCAATCACTAAAGGTACTGAAGATGCAAAGAAAAATTTGTATCGTATACCAGTCGTGAATGGTAGTATACCGCACGAGCAAAATGGTAAATTTGGAGGATCACGTATTTTTATGCGCCCTGCTTCTCATGGTACAGGAGTTATTGCTGGTGGTGCAATGCGTGCAGTTATTGAATCTGTAGGTGTTCACGATATCTTGGCAAAATCTAAAGGTTCATCAAACCCTCACAACGTTGTGAAGGCTACCATGGATGCTTTGTTGCAGCTGAGAGATGCTCGTTCAATAGCAGCTCAGAGAGGAATTTCGATGAGTAAGGTATTTAACGCTAAATAAAGTACACAGATGGCCAAGATAAAAATTAAACAAGTCCGAAGTAAGATCGATCGACCTGAGCGTCAAAAGAGAACTCTAGCGGCATTGGGTCTTAAGAAGATCAATCACGTTGTTGAGCAAGAAGCTACTCCTCAAATTTTAGGGATGGTGAATGCTGTAAAGCACTTGATAGAAGTAGAAGAAGTTAAGTAAGAACTATTAAAGGAATCGGAAGATGAATTTAAGTAATTTGAAACCAGCCACAGGCTCGGTGAAAAATAAAAAACGTATTGCTCGTGGTCAGGGATCTGGTCACGGTGGTACTTCCACTCGTGGACACAAAGGACAAAAATCTAGATCGGGTTACTCCAGAAAGATTGGATTTGAAGGTGGTCAAATGCCTTTACAACGTCGTGTTCCTAAATTTGGATTTAAGAATATCAATCGCGTAGAGTATAAAGGGATCAACCTTGATACAATCCAGGCTTTGGTTGATACAAAGAAAATTACCGACGAGGTGACTCTAGAAGTTTTGATGTCCAATGGTTTGGCACGTAAAAACGACTTGGTTAAAATTTTGGGTAGAGGGGCTTTAACAGCTAAGTTGTCCATAACTGCTCACAAATTTACAGCTACAGCACAATCTGCCATTGAGGCAGCAGGTGGTTCGGCTACAACCCTTTAATAGGCTCTCATTATCATGAAGAAATTGATCGAGACAATTAAGAATATTTGGAAGATAGAAGAACTCCGTAGTAGAATCCTTACAACATTAGGATTTTTACTTATTTATCGTTTAGGTTCTTTTGTTGCACTTCCAGGTATTGATCCACAACAGTTAGATGCTCTACAAAACCAAACATCAGATGGTTTATTAGGACTCTTAAACATGTTTACAGGTGGAGCATTTTCACAAGCCTCTATTATGGCTCTGGGAATTATGCCATACATCTCCGCATCTATTGTTATCCAATTGATGACAATGGCTGTTCCTTACTTGCAGAAATTGCAAAAGGATGGAGAGAGTGGACGCACAAAGATTAGTCAAATTACTCGTTACCTAACGGTTGTAATTACTTGTTTCCAGGCTCCTGGATACATTGCTAATCTAAAAGCAACTTTACCTGCTGAGGCATTTTTACTTTCTAGTGGAACTTTTTGGTTCTCGAGCATTGTTATCCTTGTAACTGGAACTATGTTTGCGATGTGGTTGGGTGAGAAAATTACTGATCGTGGTATTGGTAATGGTATTTCATTGTTAATTATGGTGGGTATTATTGCAGTTCTTCCGCAAGCATTCTTGTTTGAAGTCGGTAGAGCTAACCCATTAATTATATTGGTTGAGTTATTGGTTCTGTTGGTTGTTATATTTGCTTCGGTCCTGCTAGTTCAGGGTGTAAGAAGAATTCCTATACAGTACGCTAAGCGAGGAGCAACAGCTCAAGCAACAGCTGCTCGACAGTATTTACCCTTGAAGGTGAATGCATCAGGAGTTATGCCAATTATATTTGCTCAAGCGATCATGTTTATACCCATAACCTTTGCGGGATTATCGGAGTCTGAAAGGGTGCAAAATTTTGTAACTACTTTCTCTGATTTCTCAGGATTTTGGTATAATTTTGCCTTCGCTGTTTTAATCATACTATTCACTTATTTCTATACAGCTATTACGGTTAATACAAACCAAATGGCTGACGATTTAAAACGTAATGGTGGTTTTGTACCAGGTGTTAAGCCGGGTAAGGACACAGCTACTTTTTTGGATGATGTGATGTCTAGAATTGTGTTGCCAGGCTCAGTGTTTTTAGCTGTGATAGCTATTTTACCTGCTTTTGCAATGAATGCAGGGATTAACCAGTCATTTTCACAGTTCTTTGGTGGAACGTCATTATTGATTATGGTGGGTGTTGTTTTGGATACCCTTCAGCAAATTGAAGGTTACTTGTTAAATCGCCATTACGACGGTTTAATGAAATCAGGTCGTATGACGGGTCGGTCAGGAATGTAAATTTCAGACATGATCTATCACAAAACCGAAGAAGAGATTGAATTAATAAGAGAAAGTTCTTTACTTGTTGCAAAAACACACGCTGAAGTAGCTAAATTGATCCAACCTGGTGTTACTACCCTTGAGTTAGATGCCGTTGCTGAGGAGTTTATCAGAGACCATGGTGGTGTTCCAGGGTTTAAAGGATATAGTGGTTTTCCGAATACTTTATGTGTATCACCTAATGAAGAAGTGGTTCACGGAATTCCAAACAATACGCCTTTAGAGTCAGGAACGATACTGTCTTTAGATTGTGGAGTAAAAAAAAATGGATTTTTTGGTGATTCTGCTTTCACCTATGAAGTGGGGCAAGTTGCTAAAGAGGTGCAAGATTTACTGAGAGTTACTCGTGAGTCTCTTTACCATGGAATTGATGCCGCAATTACGGGTAACCGAATTGGTGATATAGGATTTGCTATTCAGAAGCATGCAGAAAATAACGGTTATACTGTCGTTAGAGAATTAGTTGGTCATGGAGTGGGTGCTAATTTGCACGAAAGTCCAGAAGTACCAAACTATGGTAAACGCGGTAGGGGTGTTAAATTACAAGAAGGTCTTGTTCTCGCTATAGAACCCATGATTAATATGGGCGTTAAAGAGATCATCCAGTTGAATGACGGCTGGACAATCAAAACTGCAGATTTAAAACCTTCAGCACATTTCGAACATACAGTAGTAGTTCGAAAAGGTAAAGCAGAAATATTATCGTCATTTGAGTTTATTGACGAAGTTTTAAAAAATAAAAATTAGTGTATGGCTAAACAAGCATCAATAGAGCAAGACGGAGTGATAACAGAATCACTTTCAAATGCAATGTTCCGAGTAGAACTAGAAAACGGACACGTTTTAACAGCTCATATCTCTGGAAAGATGCGTATGCACTACATTAAATTGTTACCCGGAGATAAGGTGAAATTAGCCATGTCTCCATACGATTTAACCAAAGGACGAATTACTTACAGATACTAAATAAGTCAAAAAGATGAAAGTAAGAGCATCAATTAAGAAAAGAAGTGCTGACTGCCAAATAGTTCGCAGAAAGGGGCGTCTTTATGTAATCAACAAAAAGAACCCTAAATTTAAACAAAGACAAGGTTAGACCTTGAACAAAAAAAAATTCTATGGCAAGAATTGCAGGGGTAGACATACCTACAAATAAAAGAGGAGAAATCGGGTTAACTTATATCTTTGGTATAGGAAGTACTCGTGCACAGGAAATCCTTTCAAAAGCCGGTGTTGATCTAAACACTAAGGTTAAGGATTGGAATGATGACGAATTGAGTCAAATTCGTACCATCATATCAGACTACACAATCGAAGGAGAGTTAAGATCTGAAGTTCAATTGAACATCAAGCGATTGATGGATGTTGGATGTAACAGAGGGCAACGTCATCGTTCTGGGTTACCGTTGAGAGGTCAACGGACAAAAAACAACTCACGTACTAGAAAGGGTAGAAGAAAAACTGTTGCTAACAAAAAGAAAGCAACTAAATAGTAGGTAGCTATGGCTAAAACAAACAAAAAAAGAAACGTAAAAGTTGAGTCTGTTGGACAGGCACACATTCATGCATCTTTTAACAACATCATCATCTCACTTACCAACAACGCAGGTCAAGTTATTTCATGGTCTTCTGCAGGTAAGCAAGGGTTTAAAGGTTCTAAAAAGAATACTCCTTATGCTGCTCAAACAGCTGCTGAAGATTGTGCGAAAGTCGCTTATGAAGCTGGTTTGAGAAAAGTTAAAGTTTACGTTAAGGGGCCAGGTAATGGTCGTGAATCCGCAATCCGTACGTTACATAACAACGGAATTCAGGTATCTGAAATTGTAGATGTTACTCCACAACCACACAACGGTTGTAGACCACCCAAACGTAGAAGAGTTTAATCCCCTTTTAAAACCTAAGAAATGGCAAGATATACAGGTCCAAAAACCAAAATTGCACGTAGATTCGGTGAGGCAATATTCGGTGCTGATAAGTCCTTGGAAAAGAAAAGTTACCCTCCAGGACAACACGGAAACTCACGAAGACGATCAAAGCAGTCAGAATACGCAGTACAGCTTTTAGAAAAGCAAAAAGCAAAGTATACTTACGGTATCCTTGAAAAACAATTCCGAAATTTATACAAAAATGCTTCATCTAAAACCGGTGTAACTGGTGAGATTTTGTTGCAATTGTGTGAAAGAAGATTAGACAACACCGTATACAGAATGGGTATTTCCCCAACACGTAGTGGTGCTCGTCAATTGGTATCTCACCGTCACATTACTGTGAATGGTGGTATTGTTAATATACCATCGTATTCACTACGTCCAGGAGATGTTATTGAAGTTCGTGAGAAGTCTAAGGCTTTAGAGGCAATTACAGATTCTGTAAAAGCCAACGCAGGAAGCTATGAGTGGTTGGAGTTTAGCTCGGATTCACTTAAAGGTACATTTGTTGCAGTTCCAGAACGCGTACAAATTCCTGAAGCTATTAAAGAACAGCTGATCGTAGAATTATATTCTAAGTAAAATAATATAGACACGTTAAAGATTTAGCATATGGCAATATTAAATTTCCAAAAGCCGGATAGAGTATTTATGGTAAACTCGACTGATAGTTTTGGTCAATTTGAGTTTCGCCCATTGGAACCAGGTTATGGTTTAACAATCGGAAATGCTCTTCGTAGAGTGCTACTTTCTTCACTAGAAGGATTCGCTATCTCTTCTGTTCGCATCGAAGGTGTAGAACATGAGTTTTCAACCATCGAAGGTGTCGTAGAAGATGTTACAGAAATCATTTTGAACTTAAAACAAGTACGTTTTAAGAAGCAAGTTGAAGATGTTGAAAATGAAACAGTTCATGTATCTGTATCTAAACAAGATCAGTTAACTGCTGGTGATATTGGTAAGTTTATTTCTGGATTCCAAGTGTTAAATCCAGACTTAGTTGTTTGTAATATGAACGCCAAGGTTTCCATTGACATGGTTCTTACCATCATCAAAGGACGTGGATTTGTAACAGCAGAGGAACATAACGTAGAAGAAGTACCTCTTGGTACGATAGCTACAGATTCAATTTTTACGCCGATTAAAAATGTGAAGTTCGAGATCGAGAACTTCCGTGTTGAGCAGAAGACCGACTATGAGAAATTGGTTTTAGATTTGACAACGGATGGTTCTATCAATCCGAAAGATGCATTGACAGAAGCGTCTAAGATCTTAATACATCATTTCATGTTGTTTTCTGACGATCGTATTTCTTTGGAAGACGAAGAAACTGCATCCGAGAATCAGTACGATGAGGAGTCGTTGAAAATGCGACAGCTTCTTCACTCTAAATTAACTGAAATGGATCTTTCAGTAAGAGCATTAAACTGCTTGAAAGCTGCTGAAGTTGAAACATTAGGAGATCTTGTAACCTTCAACAAAAGCGATTTAATGAAGTTTAGAAACTTTGGTAAAAAATCGTTGACTGAATTAGATGAATTAGTTGCTTTAAAAGGTCTATCCTTTGGAATGGACACTTCTAAGTACAAATTAGATAACGAATAGTAGTCATGAGACACGGAAAGAAAATCAATCACTTAGGCAGAAAAACTGCGCATCGTAAAGCGATGTTATCAAATATGGCTTGCTCATTGATTGAATACAAAAGAATTAACACAACTGTGGCTAAGGCAAAAGCATTGAAAAGATATGTTGAGCCTTTGATCACAAAAGCAAAAGATGATTCTACACACTCCCGTAGAGTTGTATTTAGTTACTTAAGACAAAAGGAAACCATCAAAGAGTTATTCGGTACTGTTTCCTCTAAAGTTGCAGATCGCCCTGGTGGATATACACGTATTATAAAGACAGGTAATAGACCTGGTGATAATGCTGAGATGTGTATGATCGAGTTGGTAGATTTCAATGAAGTTTACACAAACGGTAAAGACCTTAAGAAAACCAAAACACGTAGACGTAAGAAATCTACTGCATCTAAGGTCGAAGAAACGCCTGCTGTTGAAGAAGCTCAGGTAGTTGAAGAAACACCAACAATTGAGTCTAAATCTGAAGAGACTCCGGCTGAAGAGAAAAAGTCTGACGATTCGAATGATGAAAATAAAGATGCATAAGGGAGCAACTATATTATTCTTTAAATAAAACTAAAAGGGTGGAGCTTTGGCTTTATCCCTTTTTTTATAGGTTTAAACTTTAATGAAATACCAAGCAAAACAAAAAGCAATTTTACTTCTGGAAGATGGTGCCATTTTTTACGGGAGTGCAGCAGGACTAAGAGGTACTGCTACAGGAGAGGTGTGTTTTAATACCGGAATGACAGGATATCAAGAAATTTTCACTGACCCGTCGTATACGGGCCAATTGATGTTGACAACCAATTCACACATCGGGAATTATGGTGTCCACGATGACGAAGTTGAGTCTGGTAGTGTTAAAATTTCCGGATTGATATGTAAAGATTTCAATGACCATAACTCTCGTCCGAGCTCTAGCATGTCTTTGCAAGAATACTATGAGAAGGAAGGACTTGTAGCTATATGTGATGTTGATACGCGGGCTCTTGTTCGACATGTGCGCGACAAAGGAGCCATGAATGCAATCATTTCTTCAGAAAATACCGACATCGATTATTTAAAGGCTGAGTTAGCTAAAGTTCCAAGTATGGAAGGTCTTGAGTTGTCTTCTACGGTTTCAACGAAAGAACCTTACACGTTCGGAAATGAAAATGCTTCGTATAGGGTTGCCGTGCTCGACTTGGGTGTTAAAACCAATATTTTACGCTGTCTTTCTGAAAGAGATTGTTTGCTCAAAGTTTTCCCTATGCATACTTCTTTGGAAGAGATGCTGAGCTGGAATCCTGATGGTTTTTTCTTATCAAATGGTCCTGGCGATCCTAGTGCTATGCCAAATGTTATAGCCGAAGTAACTAAGATTTTAGATGCTGGCCTTCCAATATTTGGAATTTGTCTTGGACATCAGATGATTGGTCTTTCTTCTGGATTGAAAACCTACAAAATGCATAACGGTCACCGAGGGATCAATCATCCCGTATTCAATTTAGAAACGGGTCTTGGTGAAATAACCTCACAAAATCATGGTTTTGCCATTGATATGGAGAGTCTTGAAGGTCATGATAATATCATCCTTACACACAAAAATTTAAATGACAATACTGTCGAAGGTATACGACTGAAAGATCGCAATTGTTTCTCGGTACAATTCCACCCAGAATCATCTCCAGGTCCTCACGATTCTCGTTACCTTTTTGACCAGTTTGTTGATCAAATCAAAACACATAAAAACTAGCATTAAAATGAGTTTAATTACAGACATACACGCACGTCAAATACTTGACTCCAGAGGGAATCCAACTGTAGAAGTCGACGTGGTTACTGAATCAGGTGCTTTCGGGCGTGCTGCAGTTCCTTCAGGTGCCTCAACTGGAAAACATGAAGCTGTTGAGCTCAGAGACGGTGACAATGATGTTTACATGGGGAAAGGTGTTCTTAAAGCTGTTGATAACGTAAATGGAGTTTTGTTTGACTCTTTGGTTGGAATGTCTGTAGAAGATCAAGCGGGTATCGACCAGTTAATGATCGATATTGATGGAACACCAAATAAAGCAATCATCGGTGCTAATGCAATGTTGGCCGTATCTTTAGCTTCTTCCAAGGCAGCAGCAGCCTCAACAGGTCAAATGCTTTATAATTATATTGGAGGCGTGAATGCAAGAACACTTCCAATTCCCATGATGAACATCTTAAACGGTGGGTCTCATGCAGATAATGCTATTGACTTTCAAGAGTTTATGGTTATGCCTGTAGGTGCGGAAACCTTCTCGCAGTCCTTAAAGATGGGTACAGAAATTTTTCATCATTTAAAGACTGTTTTGAAGTCGAAAGGTTTGGCTACTAATGTTGGTGATGAAGGTGGATTTGCTCCTAATTTACGGTCAAATGTTGAGGCTATGGAAATGGTTTTAACAGCGATTGAAAGAGCAGGATATCGTCCAGGAGAAGATGTTTATGTTTCTATGGATGCTGCAGCCTCAGAGTTTTATAATGCTGATGAAGGAGTTTATCATTTTCACCAATCTACAGGTGATAAATTAACGTCTACTGAAATGGTAGATTATTGGGCAGATTGGTGTAAGAAATACCCAATTCTTTCAATTGAAGATGGTCTAGATGAGGACGACTGGACGGGATGGAAAAACTTGACTGAAAAACTGGGAGATAAAATTCAGTTGGTTGGTGATGACTTATTCGTGACCAATGTAGATCGTTTATCACGTGGAATAAATGAGGGTATTGCCAATTCATTACTTGTAAAAGTAAATCAAATAGGTACACTTACTGAAACGATTAATGCTGTTCAGATGGCACAAATCAATTCTTATACTTCTGTTATGAGTCACCGTTCAGGAGAGACGGAAGATAATACTATTGCTGATTTGGCTGTTGCTCTTAATACCGGACAAATCAAAACAGGTTCTGCCTCGCGTTCAGATCGTATGGCTAAATACAACCAGTTACTTCGGATTGAAGAAGCTCTTGGAGATTCAGCAATTTTCTTAGGTAAAAATTTTAGCTTTCTAAAGTAAGAAAGCCGTAAAGAGCTGACTTTTAGTTAGTTTTTGTAGATTACACAATAGATTAACCATCAATAAACGTATAGATGTCAGATTTTGTAGAATTAAATTATGATGGTAAGGTATATCAGTTGCCGGTTATCGAAGGTAGTGAAGGTGAAAAAGCTATCGATATCAGTAAGTTAAGGTCTGCCTCAGGTCTTATTACGATTGATAAAGGATTCAAAAATACGGGTTCAACTGAAAGTGCCATTACTTTTTTAGATGGTGAGAAAGGTATTTTACGCCACCGAGGATACAGCATAGAAGAACTAGCCGATAAGTCCTCATTTATTGAAGTTGCTTATTTGGTGATTTACGGAGAGCTGCCTACGCAAGAACAGCTGAATGATTTTCAATTAGAAATAACTCGTCACACTTTAGTTCACGAGGATGTTAAAGCGATATTGGAAGGTTTCCCGTCAAAAGCTCATCCGATGGGTGTTATCTCATCTTTGGTGTCTTCACTAACCGCTTTCTATCCAAAGTCTCTAGACCCCAATCGTTCTACTGAAGAAGTAAATGGAACGATTATAAGAATTATTGCAAAGCTTCCTACTCTTGCAGCATGGGCATTTAAAAATAGAATGCGTCAACCGCTCGTATATCCAAATAATAATCTGGATTACTGTTCTAACTTTTTAAGAATGATGTTTGGTCTACCTACAGAGGAATATCACATTGATCCTGTAGTTTCGACAGCATTAAACAAGTTGTTGATACTTCACGTGGATCATGAACAGAATTGTTCTGCTTCAACCGTTCGAATCGTAGGGTCTTCCCATGCCAGTTTGTATGCTTCCATTTCTGCAGGTATAGCAGCTCTTTGGGGTCCGCTTCACGGTGGAGCCAATCAAGCAGTTATTGAAATGTTGGAAGCCATTAAGGCAGATGGTGGGGATGTATCTAAATACATAGCGAAAGCGAAGGATAAATCAGATTCTTTCAGATTAATGGGCTTCGGACATCGAGTGTATAAGAACTTTGACCCACGCGCTCGTATCATAAAGAAGGCTGCTGATGATGTTTTAGCTGCTTTAGGTGTTAACGATCCAATATTAGATATCGCTAAAGAGTTGGAGGGTGTAGCTCTAAAAGACCAGTATTTCATTGACAGAGGTTTGTATCCGAATGTTGATTTTTATTCTGGTATTATTTATCGTGCTCTTGGAATCCCAACGGATATGTTTACTGTAATGTTTGCATTAGGAAGATTGCCTGGATGGGTTGCTCAATGGAAAGAGATGCGTGAAAATGGAGATCCTATAGGTCGTCCTCGTCAAATTTACACGGGACATAATGATAGACCATACGTTCCCATAAGTAAGCGTTAGAAAATAATTTAGAAAGGCTGAGCATTTGCTCAGCCTTTTTGTTTTTTGAAGATCTTGTTTCGTTTGGTCAAATTTCCAGTAAATCGTATTGAAGGTGTATTTGTTAATTATTGGTTTTATCTTTACTACTTAGATATTCTCGTTTGGTTACAATGATTTTATTACAGGCTTCCTAATGATGATTAATTTGGAAGATATCACATAACATGAAAATGAAGAAAATAGGCATCATTGATTTAGGGACGAACACCTTCAACCTTTTAATTGCGGAAGCAAATTTGACAGGATACAAAATTGTACATAAAAATAAGATCGCTGTAAAGTTAGGAGAAGGAGGTATTACAAAAGATTTCATAACTCCAACTGCTTTTCAAAGAGGTTTGAAGGCCCTTCATGGGTACATAGAGACATTAAAAGAGCATCAGGTAGACGAATACTATGCGGTTGCAACTTCCGCCGTGAGATGTGCTGAAAATGGCGCGAAATTCGTCAAAGAAGCTAAGCTTAACTTGGGGATGCACATTCATGTGATTGATGGTAATAAAGAAGCAGATTTAATTTACAAGGGCGTCAAGCAAACCATAAGCTTGGGCGAAAAACCAAAATTAATTATCGATATTGGAGGCGGAAGTACAGAGTTTATCATAGCAAATGAAGAACAAAGTTTCTGGAAACAAAGTTACCAACTCGGCGCTGCAAGATTATTGGATACCTTTAAACCAGGAGACCCCATAGGGTTTAATGATGTGAGTGCTCTTGAGTCGCATTTTGAGAATTGTTTACAGGATATGTTTGATATGGCAGAAGCGTATGAAGTTGATTGCTTGGTCGGGTCATCAGGTTCGTTTGATACGCTTGCAGAAATGATATCTTGTAAAAACGGAGCGCCAAACAGTTGGGAAAAGAATAAATATTATAAGTTTGATATGCACGATTACAACCAAATTCAACGATTGATTTATGAATCGACACTGAGTGAAAGGTTGAAAATGGAAGGGCTAATTCCTATGCGTGTCGACATGATTGTTGTTTGCATTGTAATGATTAATTATATATTAAATAGACTTACAATCCATGATTTACGTGTATCTAGTTATGCACTTAAGGAAGGATTAATAAATGAAATAATTATAAATTCAAACCAATGGCAAAAATCCTTATTGTAGAAGATGAAGCATCTATTCGAAATGTACTTTCGAATATCATCAATGAAGAAGATGAAAATTACGAAGTCGACTTGGCCGAAAATGGATTGGATGGATTTAATAAGATTTCTAAAAACATTTATGATTTGGTTCTTTGTGACATAAAGATGCCAAAAATGGATGGCATGGAATTGTTAGAAAAGTCTGTTGAAATTCATCCTGACCTTACAATAGTTATGATTTCTGGACATGGAGATATTGATACAGCAGTTGCTTGTATTAAAAAAGGAGCTTTTGATTATATTTCTAAACCCCCCGATTTAAATCGACTACTAAATACCATCAGAAATGGTCTTGATAGGAAGAAATTAGTTGCCCAAAACAAAGTTCTCAAGAAAAAAGTTCAGAAGAAATATGAGATGATCGGTAGCTCTCCAGAGCTGTTGAAAATCCATGAAATGATTGATAGAGTAGCTCCAACAGATGTACGCGTACTAATTACGGGTGCTAACGGAACTGGGAAAGAGTTGATTGCTCATGCAATACACGAAAAAAGTGATCGCAATAAAGCCCCCATGATCGAGGTGAACTGCGCTGCAATTCCTTCTGAGTTGATAGAGTCAGAGCTTTTTGGTCATGAAAAAGGTGCTTTCACATCAGCGGTGAAACAAAGAAAAGGGAAGTTCGAAACAGCTAGTGGTGGCACCCTCTTTCTTGATGAGATTGGAGATATGAGTCTGAAAGCACAAGCAAAAGTTCTTAGAGCTCTTCAAGAAAATAAAATATCAAGAGTCGGAAGTGACAAACAAATTAACGTGAATGTTCGCGTAATCGCCGCAACAAACAAAGACTTGCATCAGGAAATAAGAGATGGCAACTTTCGTGAAGATCTTTATCATCGACTTGGAGTAATATTCATTAAAACACCATCTTTAGACGATAGAAAAGATGATATACCGGAGTTGGTTTTATATTTTAGCAAGATAATTTGTAAGGAGCATGGTATTATAGAAAAAGAATTTAGCGAGGAGGCTATGGAATCTTTAATGAGTTACTCATGGTCTGGTAATATTAGAGAGTTAAGGAATGTCGTCGAACGATTGATTATCTTATGCTCGGGAAGAATTAGTAAAAAAGATGTTGAATTATATGCAGGAAAATAACAAAATGGAAATCCCTAAGTTTTTAGTTGGAGACAACACCGATTGTCAAGATGCAGTATTTATCATTCATACCCAGTCACCTCGGTTCATATTGAATTTAGATAACGATGACGTACAATGGTTAGATGATGATTTACCCGAATTGCTGGGTACAGATAACGATGCTGAATTAACAACAGCAATTAGTGACCTTTTGGCTGAAGCCGATGAGTTCTATCAAAGAGAAATAGATCGTTATGAAGAATTGGAGGATTAGACCTTTTACCCCATGAGGAATATTTTTTGAGGACTCATGTGTAAGGCCGTTAAGTCAACCGTTGAGTAAGTGTTAAGATCAAATAAAAAAATGCTCTTTTGAGCATTTTTTTATTTAGATTTCAGCCGATTCCGTTGGCATTTTTCGATCTACTTTTTTCACCAATCCTTGAAGGACTTTTCCAGGGCCAACTTCTGTGAAACTGGAAACTCCATCAGCAATCATTTGTTGCATGGTTTGAGTCCATCTTACAGGAGCTGTTAATTGAGCAACTAGATTCTCTTTAATGTCATCAGGGTTGGTGATTGCTGAGGCCGTAACATTTTGATAAATGGGACAATCGGGAGAATTGAACGTAGTAGCTTCAATAGCGCTTGCTAATTTTGCACGTGCAGGTTCCATCAGTGGAGAGTGGAAAGCTCCTCCTACAGGAAGAACCAGTGCCCTTCGGGCTCCAGCTTCTGTCAGCTTTAAACATGCTTCATTAACGGAGTTTACCGCTCCAGAAATGACCAATTGCCCCGGGCAATTGTAGTTCGCAGCGACTACAATACCGTTTACTTTTTCGCAGATGTCTTCAACGATTTCGTTTTCTAAACCTAAAATTGCAGCCATAGTTGAGGGCTCAGCTTCACACGCATCTTGCATAGCTAAGGCTCTTTTGGAGACGAGTTTTAGTCCATCTTCAAATGCCAGAACGCCCGTCGCTGTAAGCGCAGAAAGTTCTCCTAAAGAATGACCAGCGACCATTTCAGGCCTAAAATCATCGCCCAGTAATTTAGCTAATATGGTAGAGTGAAGAAAAATAGCTGGTTGGGTAACTTTGGTTTGTTTGAGCTCTTCTGCTTCGCCTTCAAACATGATGTCTGTAATTCGAAATCCTAAGATTTCATTTGCTTTTTCAAATAATGCTCTTGCCTCCTCAGAAGCTTCGTAAAGATCCTTACCCATTCCGGTGAATTGGGCCCCTTGTCCCGGGAAAACGTATGCTTTCATATGTTTTTAGTTATTAGCTTGTTTCTATTCTAATTCTTTAAGTTTCTTTGATAATCTAGGTTTTGGTAAGCCATTACGACTGGAGTTTACTCAACCATTTTCAATGCTTTCATTACAATTTAAAGAAGGTGGATGAAGGCACTCTTCATCGTATTGATCGTTCTTCTTTTAGCCGATATTATTCTCCAAAATATTCAGCGAAATTATTTTCAGTCTCTTGAATTTTAATACAATGTAATTCCACCCCAATTGCTTTTATAGGCGCAAAAAGCTGTTTCCAAATTTCAATGGCTAAAACTTCCGTTGATGCTCTTTTCCCCCGCATAAAGTCTACATCAAGATTGATGTTTTTGTGGTCGAGTTTGTCAACAACTTTCTCTTTAATAAGAGGGCTTAAATCTTTAAGATTGACTACAAATCCTGTATCAGGATTTACCTCACCTTTAACAGTAACATAGAGAATGAAGTTGTGTCCGTGCCAGTTTTCATTTGAGCAAGGACCAAATACTTCTTCATTTTTTACCGCGTCCCATTCTGGGTTGTACAATTTATGTGCTGAGCAAAAGCGCTCTCTTCTAGTGATGTAAACCATCCTTGTATCTCATTTTAATCGTGCAAATATAATCATTTTTGTTTCTAAGAAAGCAGAATGGTAGTGTTCTTGGGGCTTAAAAACATCCTCTTTTGAAATCAATTTAAAGTGTTTTTATCTAACGAGATGTCTACGGGCGATTGAGATTTACAATCGTAATTAAATCACGAGTATTAAAAACTTTCAACCCACAACTATTCTTTATCTTTGAGCTATGAAAACACTCGTTGTATCTGCGACTCCAATGGAGTTGAATCCAATATTGCTTAAGGCTCAAAAAGTAAATAGTAAACAGACGGGCTTGTGTACTTACAATTTAGATGGAAAGATTTTTGATGTTTTAATAACCGGAGTAGGTATGGTCGCTACATCTTTTCGACTGGGACGAGTATTGTTATCTAACAATTACGATCGAATAATCAATGCAGGTATTGCAGGGTCCTTTGATAAATCCATTCCTCTTGGAACTGTTGTTGAGATCGTAGAGGATCAGTTTTCAGAAATGGGTGCTGAAGATGGGGCTAAATTCATACCGCTATCAGATTTAGATTTCCCTCTTGATGATGCTTTGCCAGAGACTATTACAGACTTCATTAATCGACAAGGTGCATGGGATTTGTCATACCCAAAGTTGCGAGCTATCACGGTGAATACGGTTCACGGCTCAGAAGATCGCATCAAGATTACCAAACATCGCTTCAATCCCCAAGTAGAAAGTATGGAAGGTGCAGCATTTTTTTACGCTTGTAAAATGGCTGATGTTTCATGTATTCAAATTCGTGCCATTTCGAATTACGTAGAAAGGAGGAATAGAGCATCGTGGGACATACCGGGAGCTGTTAAAAACTTGAACCAAGAAATCATCAAACTACTTTCATTATGAAAAAGATGCAAATTGGGTTTTCACCCTGCCCAAATGACACCTTTATTTTCGATGCTTTAATTCATGAGAAAATTGATACCGAAGGAATCAGGTTTGAAGCGTTTATGGCAGATGTTGAAGAGCTAAACCAGAAGGCTTTTCGCGGAGATTTATCAATTACTAAATTGAGTTATCATGCGTTTTTCCATGTCATGGATTCATACGTAATGATGGACTCTGGCTCAGCACTCGGTAATAATTGTGGACCACTGCTTATCAAAACACGTGGAGAATCAGATCCATTGCCTGACGATTTAATAGCGATCCCAGGCAAATATACAACAGCAAATTTTCTTCTTAATTTTGCATATCCAGATCTTCAGAATAAAAAAGAAATGTTGTTCTCAGACATTGAATCCGCTTTGAAAAGGAAAGAAGCTAAAGCAGGATTAATTATTCATGAGAATCGATTTACCTATTCGGATAGAGGGTTTGAAAAGGTAAGTGATTTGGGTGCTTATTGGGAGCGAAAAACGAAAACACCGATCCCTTTGGGAGGGATTGCCATTCATAGATGCACCGACATTGAGACACAGAAAAAGGTGCAAAATCTCATTCGTAAAAGTGTCGAATATGCTTTTAAAAACCCGCTAGAGAGTTTAGGTTTTGTTCGGGAAAATGCTCAAGAAATGGACGAAGAAATTATGAGAAAGCACATCCAACTTTATGTGAATGATTATAGTTTTGCGCTTGGTGTAAATGGGAAAAAAGCTGTAGAACAGATGCACGAGTTTATGATAGCTGAATCCTTTATAAAATCTTCAGATAAAGCATTGTTTGTCTAACCTAATTTACGTCAAGTAAGTCAAAGTCAAAGTTGACGTTACGCATGTTAAGAGTCTAAAATACAGGATGTGAGAAAGTTTTTGAGCGTATTCTTTTTTGTTATGTCCATCTTTCCGAGCATTCAATCACAATCCAAACACAATATGAAGCAGCCAAAAGCCAACCGATTGATCGATGAAACGTCACCTTATTTACTTCAACACGCATACAATCCAGTAGACTGGTATCCGTGGGGTGACGAGGCTTTTGAAAAAGCCAAGGCTGAAAATAAGCTTGTGATTGTAAGTATTGGTTATTCTGCTTGTCATTGGTGTCATGTCATGGAACATGAAAGCTTTGAAGATGATTTGGCGTCAAAAGTCATGAATGATCGATATGTAAATGTCAAGGTCGACAGAGAAGAACGTCCTGATGTCGATCAAATCTATATGAATGCAGTACAATTGATGACGGGCAGAGGTGGTTGGCCCTTAAATTGTATTGTACTTCCGGATGGAAGGCCGATATGGGGAGGTACATATTTTAGTACCGATAAGTGGATCGAACAAATTAACACCATTGCAGATTTTTATTTGCAAAAACCTGAAAAGGCCATTACCTATGCGCAACGTTTGACACAGGGCGTGCAAGAAAGTGAAAAGGTGGTGTTTAACGAGCAAAAACCAAATTTCAGTCAGACACAGTTGAACGAGGTGTTTAGAGATTGGGCTAAAGATTTCGATTCTGATGAAGGAGGGCCCAACAGAGCTCCTAAATTCCCAATTCCCAACAACTATCAATATTTGCTCCGATACGCTCATCTGAGTGATGATAAACAAGCACTTGCTCATGTACGATTGACTCTTGATAAAATTGCCTACGGAGGTATTTATGATCATTTGGGTGGAGGGATTACTCGTTATTCAACTGACATGCTTTGGAAGGTACCACATTTTGAGAAAATGCTTTATGACAACGGACAGGTGGTTAGTCTTTATTGCGAGGCCTATCAGAAATTCAAAAATGAAGATTATAAGGATTTAGTATACGGTACATTAGCTTTTGTTGAAAGGGAGTTGTCTGTAGGTGATGGCGCTTTTTATTCCGCATTAGATGCGGATAGTGAAGGTGAAGAAGGTAAGTTTTATGTTTGGAAAAAAGAGGAGTTAACGTCACTATTGCAAGACGATTATGAGCTTTTTGCAGATTATTATAATATCAATAGTACAGGCTATTGGGAGCATGGTAATTATATTTTGTTGAGGCAAGATCCCGATTCAGTCTTAGCTGATAGACATCAGCTTAGCATTGAGGATTTAAAATTCAAAATAGTTGCTTGCAAACGTTTGTTGATGCAAGAGCGTGATAAGAGAGTTCGACCAGGTTTAGACGATAAAACCTTAACATCTTGGAATGGCATGATGTTAAAGGGGTATGTAGATGCTTACTTAACATTTGGTTATGAACACTTTTTGGATGTAGCCATTGCAAGTGCAGAATTCATTATGAAAAAGCAAATGCGAGGTGATGGAGGATTAAATCACTCCTACAAAAAGGGTCGATCAACCATAAATGGTTATTTGGAGGACTATGCTTTTGTCATGGATGCGTTTTTGAAACTTTATGAAGCAACTTTCGATGAAAAATGGTTGCATCAAGCAGATGTGCTGATGGAATATTCTGTTCAGCATTTTTACGATAAGGAATCAGGTATGTTTTTCTTTACTTCAGATGAAGACGCAGCCTTGATTGCCCGAAAAATGGAAGTCCACGATAACGTAATTCCCGCATCAAACTCTGTAATGGCTAATAATCTATTTTTGTTGGGGCATCATTTTAGCCGTAGAGATTATCACGAGAAAGCCACGCAAATGTTAAACAATGTTATGGGAGATGTGGGCAGATATCCTTCGGGATATTCTAACTGGTTGATTTTGGCACTACGTAAAGTCTATCCGTTTTATGAGGTTGCCATAGTGGGTGGAGAGGCCTCTAGAATGAGAGCTGAATTAAATGCAAAATACATCCCAAATAAGATGATCTGTGGAAGTATTGTGGGGAGTAAACTTCCCTTGCTTGAAAATCGGTTTAACAAAGGTCAAACACGTATCTTTGTTTGTGAAAATAAAGTGTGTCAATTGCCCACTGAAGAATCAGGAAAAGCTTTTGAATTGATGAATAAAAATTTATGATAGTAGTTACAGGTGCAGCAGGTTTTATAGGTTCTTGTATGGTTTCCAAGTTAAATCAGCAGAACTTTAAGGACATCATCTTGGTAGATGATTTCTCAAGAGATGACAAAAATAAAAACCTAGAAGGGAAAACGTATTCTGAAAAAGTACACAGAGATGATTTTTTCGAGTGGTTGAGCAAAAATGAAAGTTTAGTTCAATTCATATTTCATCTTGGAGCTCGAACAGATACCAGTGAATTTGATAAAGAGATTTTTGATAGGTTAAATCTAAACTACTCCAAGAAGATGTGGAATGCTTGTATAGATTACGGCATACCTCTGCTTTATGCTTCATCAGCTGCGACTTATGGGTTGGGAGAGCAAGGTTATGAAGATACACACGAGGTAGTTGATAAGCTTGCTCCATTGAATCCTTACGGGGATTCTAAAAATGATTTTGACAAATGGGCTTTGACTCAAGAGCGCCAGCCTTATTTTTGGGCGGGGATAAAATTCTTTAATGTTTATGGCCCTAATGAATATCACAAAAGCCGAATGGCCTCCGTCGTTTATCATACTTTCAAACAAGTGGGTGAAACAGGAGCAATGAAACTTTTTCGTTCACACAATCCAGCTTTTGAGAATGGTATGCAATTGCGAGATTTTGTTTACGTGAAAGATGTGGTATCCGTTTTGTATTTTTTCTTACATCACCGAAAAGATTCTGGGTTGTACAATCTAGGTACGGGTAATGCCAGAGCATTTTTGGATTTAGCTAAGTCGACATTTAAAGGTATGGAGGTAACAGAAGATATTAGTTTCATCGACACTCCTGTGGATATTCGTGATAAGTATCAATATTTCACACAAGCAAATATGAGCAAACTAAAATCCGTCGGTTATGAAAATTCTTTTCATACTTTGGAGGAAGGTGTTGCCGACTATTTAGGCAATTACTTGCTTAAGGGTAAATACTATTAATTCTTATGCTGAATAACAGCACTTATCGTATTCAAAAGACACTATGAATTATTTATCTGTTCAAGATTTAGGAAAATCCTACGGGATTCAGACGCTTTTCAAAGGCCTGAACTTTGGAATTGATCAAGGGCAAAAAGTTGCCCTAGTTGCAAGAAATGGTACAGGTAAAACAACCATCTTAAGAGCTTTAGCGGGAGTCGAATCAGCAGATGCTGGTGAGATAGTCTACCGAAAAGGGCTACGAGTTGCTTTTTTACAACAAGAATCTAATTTTGGAGATGCAAAAACGGTTTTTGAGGCGATCTATGAGTCTGAAAATCCGATGCTTTTAGCCATCCGGTCATATGAGGCTGCATTGTTAAATCCAGAAGATACGATCGTCTTTCAGAAAGCTTTTGATCAAATGGATCAATTGGAGGCTTGGGATTACGAAGTCAAGGTAAAGACAATATTATCCAAGTTAAAATTGGACGATTTAAAGCAGGAGGTATCCGTACTTTCTGGTGGACAAAGAAAGCGACTTTCACTCGCGAAAATTTTAATTGAACAGCCTGATTTCTTAATTCTAGACGAGCCCACCAACCATCTTGACTTAGAAATGATAGAATGGTTGCAAGAGTATTTATCCAAAGAGCAAGTGACGTTATTTATCGTTACCCACGACCGTTATTTTCTAGATGCTATTTGTGATGAAATTCTGGAGTTGGAAGAAGGAGATCTTTTTCGCTACAAAGGGAACTATACATATTATTTAGAAAAGAAGCAGGAGCGTCAGTCGGTTTTGCAAACCAACATCGATAAAGCAAAGAATCTGTACTCCAAAGAATTGGAATGGATGCGTCGGCAACCCAAAGCTCGAGGTGTTAAATCGAAGGCTCGAGTTGAAAGTTTTTATGAGGTTGAGAAGTCCGCTAAAAAGCGAATTAAAAATGAGAAAGTGCAACTTGAAGTTCAAATGACTCGTTTAGGTTCTAAAATTATGGAGCTTCATAAAGTTTCTAAATCGTATGGAGATTTAAAGATACTAGATCAGTTTACCTATACTTTCAAGAAGCGAGATCGCATAGGGATTGTCGGCAAAAATGGAGTTGGTAAAACCACTGTTTTGAATATGTTGACAGGTTTAGAGAAAAACGATGCGGGGAAGATTGTTGTAGGAGATACGGTTGTAGTAGGTTATTATACCCAAAGTGGGATGATGATGGATGAGGGCAAACGAGTCATCGAAATCGTCCGGGATATTGCGGAGTACATTCCGTTGATAGGGGGGCGAAAGATGACCGCTGCGCAATTATTGGAGCGCTTTTTATTTTCCAAAGATGCACAGTGGAAACATGTATCGGTCCTGAGTGGAGGGGAGAAAAAGCGTCTGTATTTGCTGACCATTTTAATGAAGAATCCAAATTTCTTAATACTCGATGAACCCACGAATGATCTGGATTTGATTACGCTTAAAGTTTTAGAGGATTTCCTAGATGAGTTTCAAGGTTGTATGATAACGGTTTCTCACGATCGTTATTTCATGGATCGATTGGTGGACCACTTGTTCGTTTTCGAAGGGGAGGGTAAAGTCAAAGATTTCCCAGGAAATTATACCGACTACAGAGCTCAGGTGTCTTCTGATGGTAAGTTGAAACAAGTGAAGCCGAAACAGAAAGAGGTTGTTGCAGAAAAAGTTTCAGTAGAGAAAAGGAAGTTGACCTATAATGAGAAGAAGGAGTACGACACCATTGAGTTGATCATAGCGAACCTGGAGGAAGAAAAGGCGTCAATTAGCGAGCAGTTTAATCACCTGGATGTAGATGCGGAAAAGGTAAAGGCTTTAGGTATTCGTATCAAAGAAATAGATGATGAGATTGCCGAAAAAACCGATCGTTGGATGCAATTAGCGGAGTTAATATAGTTCGTCTTTATGTTAGCTCACCTTCTTTTTAAAATAAGGGTTTACATAAGTTATTGCTTGAATGCTTTGGATGCTCACGGCTTACATTCACCCTTTATATTTGACTTCTACAACGATGTTATAGACGCTAAAAAAGAGTTTTACTTCTTCAAACAATTTCGAGAGTTAATTTCGAAAAGTTTGAAGCAAACCCCTGAAGCTAATGCTTTATTTTTGTATCGTTGGACTGTGTTTTATCGACCAAATTCGGCTTTTGTTCCAAATGGAAACTTTACGGCTTCTCTAGCTCTTTCTGTGCCAAGTGCAAACAAATTATTATCGGTTTCATCCATTCAATGCTTCTCTGAATCTGAGATGCATATTTTTAAAGAGTTGGGCATTTCCATAACAGAGGCAAATGATGCAGACTTAGTATACTTGGATGACATAGGGTTAGATACTCTGGAAGAGATTTTGAAATATAATTGTGTTATTATTTCCAGGCCTCATGAAAGTAAAGTGAAAGATGCTATTTGGACTGATCTTTGTGCGTTAAAGCCTGTTTCAATATCCATAGATCTATTTCAATTTGGTATCTTGCTGTTGCATAAAAAACAGGTCAAGCAACATTTTGTTGTGAAGATGCATTGAAAAAACAACAGGTACTTGTGCCGTGATTAATACTTGAAGTATATCTTAAATACAATGATTGATATCAAAGGGTTAAAAAGAGAGTTTAAGGTGGGTGCCGAAATCGTTAGAGCACTCCGAGGTATTGATCTTTCTGTATCGAAAAATGAATATCTTGCTATGATGGGGCCTTCAGGGAGCGGCAAGTCTACACTGATGAATCTTTTGGGTTGTTTGGATACCCCTACTGCAGGAACCTATCACTTAAACGGAACGAATGTAAGTCTTTTAAAAGACGATAGTTTGGCACATATTCGTAACAAAGAAATAGGTTTTGTTTTTCAGACCTTTAACTTATTACCCAGGCTGACTGCGCTAGAAAATGTAGCTTTACCCCTAATATACGCTGGTTACGAAAAAAGTGAGCGAAATGAAAAAGCGAAAGAAGTGCTTAAGAAGGTGGGTTTAGAAGACCGAATGGATCATCTTCCAAATCAGCTTTCTGGAGGGCAAAGGCAAAGAGTTGCTGTTGCTAGAGCTATGGTAAATAATCCGTCTATAATTTTAGCTGATGAGCCTACAGGAAACCTAGATTCTAAAACATCAAAGGACATCATGCGACTTTTTGAAGAGATTCATCAGCTGGGTAATACGCTTATTGTTGTCACTCATGAAGAGGAGGTCGCGTCCCATGCCCACCGAATATTGCGTTTAAAGGATGGTGTGATAGCATCCGACTTGAAAAATAGTAACATTGTAAAATTAGTTGAATCCTATGAAAATTTACACAAAGACAGGTGATCAAGGAAAAACATCATTGTTCAGTGGTTCGAGAGTATCCAAAGGGCACCTAAGGATACATGCTTATGGTACAGTAGATGAGTTGAACTCTCATATTGGATTGTTACGTGACTTATCTAATGATGATGCCATAAATCTAGAATTAATTCATGTTCAAGATCGATTGTTTACTCTTGGGTCGTATTTAGCGTCTGAAACTGAAGATGCGAAAAGTAGGTTGCCTAGCATGACAATTACAGATGTAGAAGTACTTGAATCTGCTATTGATTTGATGGAACAAGAGCTAGACCCGATACAGAGTTTTGTTTTACCGGGAGGACATGCCACGGTATCATATTGTCATATAGCACGATGTGTTTGTAGACGAGCAGAGCGATTGGTTGTTGAGCTCGCTGAAAACTTTACAGTAGATGATGTTTTTATTCAATATTTAAATAGGCTATCCGATTACCTTTTTGTGCTTTCTCGAATTTTGACAAAAAACCTCAAAGGAAAGGAAACTCCTTGGAAGCCAAAAAAAAGATTAGTTTGAGAGAGTTCATGAAACATTTGCTTGTTTTGGTAAATAATTTATATTTGCAAAAAAATAGAACAAGTTTATTATGTATTGGACTCTAGAATTAGCATCATATTTGAGCGACGCTCCTTGGCCAGCTACCAAGGATGAGTTGATTGATTATTCAATTCGAACTGGTGCTCCACTTGAGGTTGTAGAGAATCTACAGTCTATTGAAGATGAGGGGGATACTTACGAGTCAATTGAAGAGATTTGGCCCGACTACCCCACAGAAGAAGATTTCCTTTGGAACGAAGAAGAATATTAATAAAACCCCACCCAATACGGTGGGTTTTTTTATGCAATCTTTTCAGGTACATCATTCTTCACTCTTCTCTGATATCATAGATCTTTTTGAGTCTAATTGTGGTTTTTTTTCATCTTTATTGTAATTATAATCCAATACATTATGGGGTAATTGTTATTGTTGTTTGTTTCTGACGAATTATCATTTTTTGAATTTTGGCCCCCAATTTACGTGGATAAAATGATTGAATAGAGTTATTCCTACATGCTTTTTATTTACATTTGTTATCGCTTCAAAAAAATACAGAATGAGTATCATAAAAAACATATTAGGGAGTTTCTTTGGAAGTAAATCTGATCGTGATCTTAAGGTCTTAAAGCCTGTTGTAGAAAAGGTTCAGAAAGTTAGTCCTGCAATAGAATTATTGTCTGATGATCAGCTTCGAGGTAAGACGTATGAGTTTCAGACTAAACTAAAAGAAGCTGTGTCTGATGAAGATGCAGAGATCGTTAAAATACAAGCCGCTCTTGATAAGGATGAAGTTGTTGTCACAGATAAAGAGGCATCTTATAAAAGGATGGATGAACTTCATGTGAAAGTTCATGAGAAATCCGAAGAAGTTCTTAAAGATATATTACCTGAGGCATTTGCAGTCGTTAAAGAAACGGCTCGACGATTGGTTAAAAATAAACAATTGAAGGTAACCGCTCAGGATTTCGACAAGGATCTAGCATCAAAATTTGATTTTGTCAGCATTGAAGGTGATCAAGCAATTTGGGCCAATCATTGGTTGGCATCGGGTGCTGAGCAAGTATGGAACATGATACATTACGATGTTCAATTGATAGGTGGCTCAGTGCTACATGATGGTAAGGTTGCGGAAATGCAAACTGGTGAAGGAAAGACTCTTGTGGCTACGCTTCCTGTGTACCTGAATGCTTTGTCAGGAAAAGGAGTACACGTGGTTACCGTAAACGATTATCTTGCAAAACGTGATTCGGAATGGATGGGTCCTTTGTATCAGTTTCATGGATTGTCTGTTGATTGTATTGACAAATATCAGCCTAACTCCGAGGAAAGAAGAGCTGCTTATCTCAAGGATATTACTTTTGGTACCAACAATGAATTTGGTTTTGACTACCTGAGAGATAATATGGCTCGTTCACCAGAAGATTTGGTTCAGCGTCAGCATAATTACGCTATTGTAGATGAGGTAGATTCCGTTTTAATTGATGACGCTCGAACTCCTTTGATTATTTCAGGACCCGTTCCCAAGGGTGATGAGCACGAATTCACACAACTTAAGCCACAAATACAACTCCTTTACGATACGCAAAAGAAGCTTGTTACTTCTGAACTTTCAGAGGCTAAAAAACTATTTTCTGAAGGATCTTCAGATGAGGCTGGTAAGAAGTTATTGAGAGCCTACAGAGGTCTTCCAAAGAACAATGCAATGATTAAGTTTTTAGCTGAAGAAGGAACGAAAATATTACTTCAAAAAACAGAGAATCATTTCATGCAAGATCAGTCTAAAGAAATGTTCATCATAGACGACGATTTGTATTTTACCATTGATGAGAAAAATAATTCCATAGAGTTAACCGACAAAGGAATTGATTTGATCTCGAAAAACGTTTCTGAGGAGAACTTTTATATTCTTCCAGATGTTGGTACGGAGCTTGCTTTGCTTGAGGAGAAGACCAAGGCTGGGGAAGATGTAATAGAAGAGAAGGAAGTTTTAATGCGTGATTTTGCTGTTAAAAGTGAGCGGATTCACACCATGAATCAACTTCTTAAAGCCTATGCCTTATTCGAAAAGGAAGTTGACTATGTTGTTATGGATAACAAGGTGAAAATTGTTGACGAACAGACCGGTCGTATTATGGAGGGACGGCGTTATTCAGATGGCTTACATCAAGCGATAGAGGCTAAGGAAAATGTTAAGATAGAGGCTGCTACTCAAACACATGCAACAGTTACCTTGCAAAATTATTTCCGTATGTATAATAAACTGTCAGGTATGACGGGTACTGCGGAAACTGAAGCGGGAGAGTTGTGGGATATCTATGAGTTGGATGTGATTGTAATTCCTACGAATCGTCCTATTTCTCGTATTGATCACGAGGATAAAGTATTCAAAACTCAAAGGGAGAAATTCAATGCGGTTGTCGAAGAGGTGGTAGGCTTGTCTAAGTCTGCTCGACCGGTGTTGGTGGGTACGACTTCAGTAGATATTTCCGAGAAGCTATCTCGAATTTTGCAGATTCGTGGAGTAGATCACAGCGTTCTAAATGCTAAAAAGCATCAGCAAGAAGCAAATATTGTTGCTGAGGCGGGTAAGCCAGGTAAGGTTACGATAGCAACCAACATGGCCGGTAGAGGAACAGATATTAAGTTAAGTGATGAGGCTAAGGCGGCGGGCGGTTTAGCCATCGTGGGTACTGAACGACACGACTCTCGTCGTGTTGATCGCCAGTTGAGAGGTCGTGCTGGACGTCAAGGAGATGTTGGGTCTTCACAATTCTTAGTTTCTTTGGATGATAAGCTGATGCGCTTGTTTGGATCGGAGCGTATTGCCAAGCTCATGGATCGCATGGGCTTAGAAGAAGGTGAGGTCATTCAACATTCGATGATTTCTAAATCTATCGAGCGTGCTCAGAAAAAAGTTGAGGAAAATAATTTTGGTGTTCGTAAGCGTTTATTGGAGTATGATGATGTGATGAACTCTCAGCGTGAAGTTGTTTATAAGCGACGACGTCATGCCTTAGATGGAGAACGTTTGTCGGTTGATATCACGAACATGTGTTACGATACTTGTCAAATGTTGGTAGATATTCATGCTGAAATCAAAGACTTTGAAGCCTTTAAGTTTGATGTGCTTAAGACTTTTTCTATGGATTGTCCATTTGATGAGGATGCCTTCAGTACACGTAAATCAGAAGACTTAATTCAGGCACTTTACGAGGAAAGTATCAATTCGTATTCTCTTAAAATGAATCGAATTGCGCAATCTGCATTTCAAGTGGTTAAAGATGTTTATGAAGACGAGTCCTTAAGCTATGAGAATATAGTGGTGCCATTCACCGACGGGAATAAGGTTATGCAAGTTGTAACGAATCTTGAAGAGGCCTACAAAACGGAAGGTAAATCATTGATAAATTCTTTCGAGAAGAACGTAACTTTAGCTATTATTGATGAGGCTTGGAAGGAGCATCTCCGAGAGATGGATGATCTTAAGCAGTCGGTTCAGAACGCTGTTTACGAGCAAAAAGACCCATTATTGATTTATAAATTCGAATCCTTCAACCTGTTTAAGGTTATGTTGGAGAAATTGAATAGTGATATTACTTCTTTTCTGTACAAGGCAAATTTGCCGATTAAAGATTCTAAAGGTGTACAGCGTGCGCGAGTACCACAAAGTTCAGCCTCAGGCTTAACAGCTTCCAGAAATGAACTTCCTCGATACGCTTCCAGTTCTTCAACACAAAAGTCTGCAAGAAAACAAAATCAACAAGTAAAGACACAACCCGTTCGGACCGAAGCAAAGGTGGGGCGAAATGATCCTTGCCCTTGTGGGAGTGGAAAGAAGTATAAGAAATGTCATGGATAGTGACACTCGTTGCCTACAAAAAAAAGCCTCCGAATATTCGGAGGCTTTTTTTTGTTTTTGTTTTTTAATTTTAACCATTCATAGAGACGAGAAATTCTGCATTGTTATCAGTACGTTGGATACGATCCTTCAGAAACTCCATGGCTTCTAGAGGAGTCATGTCGGCAAGATGTTTTCTCATGATCCACATACGTTGCAATTCTTCTTTACCCATCAACAGGTCTTCTCTACGAGTACTTGAATTAACTAGGTCAATGGCAGGGTAGATGCGTTTGTTTGCGATCTTACGATCCAACTGCATTTCCATATTACCTGTACCTTTAAATTCTTCAAAGATAACTTCATCCATTTTAGACCCTGTGTCAACTAATGCGGTGGCTATAATCGTTAACGAACCACCATTTTCAATGTTACGTGCTGCACCAAAGAAACGTTTTGGTTTGTGAAGTGCGTTGGCGTCAATACCTCCAGAAAGCACTTTTCCTGATGCAGGGGAGACGGTATTGTATGCACGTGCTAAACGAGTAATAGAGTCTAATAAGATCACAACATCATGCCCACATTCAACCATTCTTTTAGCTTTTTCAAGCACGATATTGGCAACTTTCACGTGTCGATCTGCAGGCTCATCAAAGGTCGATGAGACAACTTCTGCATTTACAGTACGAGACATGTCGGTAACTTCTTCCGGTCGCTCATCAATCAAAAGCACAATCATGTATACTTCCGGATGATTTTTAGCTATCGAGTTTGCTACTTCTTTCAATAAGACCGTTTTACCTGTTTTAGGTTGCGCAACAATCAAGCCTCTTTGTCCTTTCCCAATTGGAGAGAACAAATCTATAACTCGTGCAGCAGTACCGGCTTTATTTTCAGCAATATTGAATTTCTCTTCAGGGAACAAAGGAGTGAGGTGTTCAAATGAAACGCGATCTCTCACATACCCTGGGTCTCTTCCGTTAATACTGTCAATTTTAGTAAGAGGGAAGTATTTTTCACCTTCTTTGGGCGGGCGAACTTCGCCACAGACAGTATCACCTGTTTTTAAACCAAAAAGTTTGATTTGTGAGTGAGAAACATAAATATCGTCAGGCGAACTCAAGTAGTTATAGTCAGATGAACGAAGGAACCCATATCCATCAGGCATAATTTCTAAAACCCCTTCGCTAGAAATAATTCCTTCAAATTCAAACTCAACATTTCCTTTATTTTCATTTCTACGATTTTGTGGATTTCGTTGTTGATTCTGATGATTTTTCGCTCTTCTTTCTTGATTTTTTTGAGGTTTTTCTTGCGTTTTTTGAGATTTTTCTTGAGCGGGTTTATTTTGAGTTGTCTCAGATTTCTCTGTTGTTATTGGAGTAATACTTTGTTGTTTAGTATCAGAAACTCTTTGTTCGGCCTTTTTGATGCGATCTAATTGAGATTCACTTTTCCTTCTTGGGCGCAAGACTCGTTCTTTTGGTTTGTGCTTTTCAGAGGATGTTTTTTCTTTAGCAGGAGGGGCTGTTTTAGTATTAGGATTCTTGTTTGGCTCCATTGCTCTAGGCGTATTCGGTTTTATATTTTGATTTGTATTTTTTTCTGTATTGGAGTTCGCTACTTCAGTCTTTGGTATGGTTATAGTCTTTGATGTAGCTTTAGGATTAATGGCTTGAACATCTAATATTTGATAAACCAAGTCCATTTTTTTTAAGGTCCTGTACTTGGGGATGTTTAGGTTCTTAGCAATATCCTGTAGGGCAGGTAATAACTTGCTTTTTAATTCTAAAATGTCATACATGTGATGTGGAAATGTTTTGTATAATGAAGCCCTCATTAGGCTTTTATTGGTGGAAAGTATACTTGAGGATACGCAGAAATTGTTTGAAAGTGTAAACTTCCGCACTACAATAGTACAAATAATATTTTAGATATCCGTCGTTGTTCGCTTAAAATAGTTTAGAATCAGCATAATGAAGTTTGCTTATTGTTGTCTGCATGATAATTTATTTTCGTGCATTTTAGTTTGTAAGATCATTCTTCTTACTTTTGATGAAAATTATAAAAAACATGCTTCAACGAATACAATCTATCTATCTGGCAGTAGCTTTTATTGCGATGATTCTTCTTTCATTTCGCACTCCTATTTACACGCTTAACGACAAGCTAATTATGGCTCAAGATGATACCAAGATGCTTATTTTAACTTTAGCATCAGGCTTGTTAGCGCTAATAGGTTTGTTCATCTACCGAAATCGCACGCTTCAAATGAAGTTCATACGCGTTGCTGTTATCATCAATGTGGTTATTGGAGTAAGGTTGTTTGTTGTGTGGAACGCCTTTCAGGTGTCTTTAAATACGAGTTGTCTTCTGATTTTATTCTTATCAACCTTCGCTTTGATTTTGGCTTATAGAGGAGTGAAAAAAGACGATGACCTTGTGCGCTCTGTTGACCGTATTCGCTAACGCTTTCCCAATTCAACAACCTCTAGGTCTTTTATATCCTTTCCATCAATTGTAAATCGAAGTAAGGTGCGTACTTGATGGAACCCATGTTTCCCTGCGGCTCCAGGATTCATGTGAAGTAAGGATAGCTCCTTGTCAAACATAACTTTTAAGATGTGTGAATGGCCACTGATGAATAGTTTGGGTGGGTTTGTTTTAATACCATCTTTAATGGAGGGAGCGTAACGCTTCGGATATCCGCCAATATGAGTCATCCAAACATCAACATTTTCACACATGAATCGCTGATGAAGTGGGCATTCTTGTCGAATCGTTTTGGAATCAATGTTTCCATATACGGCTCTGGTAGGTCTAAGGCTTTTTAATTGATCCAATACGGAAACATCTCCTATGTCTCCCGCATGCCATATTTCATCACAGCTTTTAAGGTGCTTCAGAATAGAAGAGTCTAAATGAGAATGCGTGTCTGATAAGAGACCTATTCGTTTCATGTTTATTTTTGGATTAATCGGATGCAATTTACAGTTCTTTCACTGAATCTCTGGAGTAGATGGGTAATAACTCATTGAATCTAATAATCAGTAGCTATTGTAGTTCATTAAACATTAATCTTAGTATTTTTGTTTCAAATTCATATTTTGAGGTATTTCGTTAGTTTGGCATATAAAGGAACCGATTTTCACGGATGGCAAGTTCAGCCAAATGCAATCAGTGTTCAGCAAGTTCTCAATGAAGGTTTATCTGTTCTTTTAAAAGATCAGATAACAACATTAGGGGCCGGGAGAACCGATACTGGTGTCCACGCAAAACAAATGTATGCCCATTTTGATACAGATAAAGAGTTTAATTGCGTTGAAATTGCTTATCGATTAAATGCTTACATTAACAACTCGATTGTCGTAAAAGCAGTTTTTTCAGTTTCTGAAAATGCACATGCTCGATTTGACGCTACATCACGTGTTTATGAATATTGGTTAACCCAAGAAAAGAATCCCTTTTTACAAGATGCTGCATGGTTGGTTTACGGCGATCTAGATTTTGATTTAATGAATGAGGCCTCAGACTACTTGTTGAGCGTAAGTGATTTTACAAGTTTTGCTAAGGTACACTCGGATGTGAAAACTCACATTTGTGATGTTCGCAAAGCACATTGGGATTTCAAAGATGGCGTATGGATCTTCACCATTGAGGCCGATCGGTTTCTAAGAAATATGGTCAGAGCTATTGTCGGTACTCTGGTTGAATTAGGGAAAGGTAAAGTAACGTTTCACGAATTTAAAGCTATTGTTGCAAAGTTAGATCGAGGTGCAGCAGGCGCTTCAGCGCCCGCAAAAGGACTATATCTCACTAATGTTGATTATGCAGAAGGGAAATTAAATGGGGAATAAGCAAAAGGAAAACATTATTGACTTCAAACTATTGTCAAGGGTGCTGAAGTTCGTACAGCCTTACAAAACTGTGTTTTTTGTGAGTATATTCTTTAGTATTTCTCTCGGTCTGTTATCCGTTGCAAGGCCAATAATCATCGAGTATACTGTTGATAATTTCATTATTGGTAAAAACCCTGAGATGTTGTTGAGGTATACACTCATCATGATAGGCTTGCTGTTTTTAGAATCTATTTTCCAGTTCTTATTTGTATATGTGGCAAATTGGATAGGCCAGTCGGTAATTAAAGATATTCGAGAGCAACTGTACAAGAAAATATTGTCATTTCGTTTAAAATATTTCGACAATACACCCATAGGAGCTCTCGTAACTCGTTCGGTATCTGACATCGAAACGATTGCCGAAATATTCTCTCAAGGTGTCTTGGTTATTTTTAGTGATTTATTTAAGATCGTCATTATTTTGATTTGGATGTTCTCCAACGATGTTGTTTTAAGTTTAATTACGCTAGCTGTTTTCCCGGTTCTTATTTGGGCTACAAAATATTTTCAAAGAGCAATGAAAAGTGCTTTTGAAGACGAAAGAACAGCGATTTCACGTTTAAACACCTTTGTTCAAGAGCATATTTCTGGAATGAAAATTGTCCAAATTTTCAATCGTGAAAATGAAGAACTAGAAAGTTTTAAGCAAGTAAATGGTACGTTTCGAAAAGCGACAATTAAAGCCATATGGCATTTTTCAATCTTCTTACCTGTTATCGAAATTATGAGTGCTGTATCAATTGGTGCTATGGTTTGGTATGGAGGTGTTAATATTCTATCAGGAGGTAATGTTACTCTAGGGATGATGATGGCTTTTGTTTTGTTGATTAATATGTTGTTCAGGCCCATACGTCACTTAGCTGATCGTATTAATGTGATACAAAGAGGTATTGTAGCTTCCAATAGGGTTTTTAAGATATTGGATACTGATGAACGCGTTTCCTCTAATGGCAATTTAAGATTAGAAAGTGTTCAGGGGAATGTTAAGTTTGAGAATATTAATTTCTCTTATGTGGAAGAAGAGCCTGTCCTTAAGGATGTTAATTTTGAAATAGAAGCCGGTAAAACCCTTGCTCTTGTGGGGGCGACAGGTTCTGGTAAGAGTTCTATTGTAAACCTACTATTGCGTTTTTATAATATAGATTCAGGTAAAATACTTTTAGATGGTAAGGACATTACTCATTTTGATGTTCAGTCTGTTCGAAAACATTTGGCCTTGGTGTTGCAGGATGTGTTTTTATTTTCTGACTCCATCTACAAGAATATTGTTTTAGATAAAGACATAAGTATGGCTGAGGTTGAAGAAGCTTCTAAAGCGATAGGTTTGGAAGGATTCATAGAGAAATTACCTGGAGGTTATAATTATAATGTTCGCGAGCGTGGAGTAATGCTCTCAGCAGGACAAAGACAATTGATCGCCTTTTTGAGGGCCTACGTGTGTCGCCCAAGTGTGTTGATTTTGGACGAGGCTACATCATCAGTAGACGTACAGACTGAGTCTTTAATACAACAAGCAATTAATAAGCTTACTGCGGGAAGAACTTCAATTGTTATAGCACACCGTTTGGCAACCATTCAAAATGCGGATAAAATTCTAGTCATGGATGATGGGAGGATTGTTGAATCCGGAAGCCATGACGATTTACTTGCAAAGAAAGGATATTACAGCAGGTTGTTTGATCTGCAGTTTAGTTCATGATATCGCGAGATGTTCGTCAGCTTGTCTAAATAAATTTATCTTTCAGAAATAAGCCCGTTGCGCTTTCTTTACAGTCGATGATGTCTTCAGGCAGCCCCTCAAATATTAATTGCCCCCCTTTTTTTCCACCTTCTTTTCCTAAGTCAATAAGCCAGTCAGCACATTTGATGACATCAGGATTGTGCTCTATGACCAGTATGGAGTGACCGTTTTCTATTAGAGCATTGAAAGAGTCTAGAAGTTTTTTGATGTCATGGAAATGTAGTCCAGTTGTGGGTTCATCAAAGATGAAGAAATTTCGTCCCTGATTCTTCCCTTTGCCCAAGAAAGAGGCTAATTTGACGCGTTGAGCTTCTCCGCCACTTAAAGTGGATGAGGACTGGCCTAAGTTGATGTAGCCGAGTCCAACGTCTTGAAGAGGTTGTAGTCTTTTTGAAATTTTAGGTTGTTCCGATTTTTCGAAAAATGAAATCGCTTCGTCGATCGTCATTTCTAAGATGTCAGAAATATTCTGGTCGTTGAATTTAACTTCTCGAACCTCATCTTTGAAACGCTTTCCATCACAATGTTCACATTTGAGATGGACATCGGCCATAAATTGCATTTCTATGGTTACTTCTCCTTCACCTTTGCAGTGATCGCATCGCCCTCCATCGGTATTAAAAGAGAAGTGCTTTGTTTTGTATCCTCTTGTTTTTGAAAGAGCTTGTTTTGCATAAAGATTTCTAATTTCGTCGTAAGCTTTGATGTAGGTGACGGGATTAGATCGTGAGGATTTACCAATTGGATTTTGATCAATGAACTCAACGGAAGATATGTTTTTAACGGCCCCAGTTAAGCTATCAAATTGACCCGATTTAGGGCCATATCCCCCTAAAGCTTTAACCAAGGCAGGGTAGAATATGTTTTTTATGAGTGTACTTTTTCCAGAACCACTTATACCACTAACGACACTTAGAACGTTTAGGGGTATGGTGACATCAATATTTTTTAGATTGTGTTGCCTTGCGCCCTTAATTTGAAGTGAGTCGGTCCAGGTTCTCTTTTTCGGGATGTCAATATTTAAATCACCATTTAAATATTTTGCCGTCAAACTTTCTTTTTCCTTTTGAATTTGGCTCAGGTTTCCGTGGAACATAATTTGGCCTCCTTGTCTTCCAGCCAATGGTCCCATGTCAATGACAAGGTCGGCAGCTTTCATGATGTCTTCATCATGTTCGACGACGATCACCGTATTTCCAATATCTCTGAGCGATTTCAATATTTTAATCAATCTTTCAGTGTCTTTGGAATGAAGTCCAATGCTAGGCTCGTCAAGAATATACATCGATCCGACAAGGCTACTGCCTAACGAAGTTGCTAGGTTGATTCTTTGAGATTCTCCACCTGAGAGTGTCGAAGACCTTCTGTTGATACTCAAGTAACTTAGTCCAACATCTTTGAGGAATTGGAGTCTGTTTTGAATTTCTATCAGCAGTCTTTTAGCAATTTCTATATCCGCTTTATCAAGCTTGATGTTTTTGAAAATCTCGAATAATTCATCAATCGGTAAATCCACAATTTCAAACATGGAGTGGCCTCCTACTGTTACGAAGTTAGCTTCTTTGCGTAATCGTTTACCCTTGCATTCAAGGCAGGTTGTTTTACCTCGGTATCGGGACAGTAAAACACGGTTTTGAATTTTGTAGTTTTTCTTTTCAAGTCGAGCGAAAAACTTGTTGATCCCAACAAATTCTTTACTCCCGTTCCACAGGAAGTCTCTTTGCTTTTTGGTCAATTCAAAATAAGGCTTGTGGATCGGTACATCCCATGCTTCAGCGTTAAATACAAGGTCTTCCTTATATTTAGATAGTGTTTCTCCTTTCCAGCAAGCAATCGCATCTTCATAAATAGAAAGGCCTGTATTTGGAATGACAAGATCTTCGTCGATACCCATAACACTACCATATCCTTCACAATTTTTACATGCTCCGTATGGATTGTTGAAGCTGAACAAATGAGTGCTTGGCTCTTCAAAGGTAATTCCATCAGCTTCAAATCGGTTGCTGAAGGTTTTAACTTTCTCATTTTCAATAAATTCAATGATACAGGCTCCTTTTCCTTCGTGAAAAGAAGTTTGAATAGAGTCTGCAATTCTCTCTTTGAAACGGTCTTCATATTTTACACTTACACGATCTATCAGAATTAAAAAGGAGTCTCCAAGCTTGGTTTCATTTTCTAATACGGTTTCAATTCGAACGATTTCATCTTCATGCTTCACACGAAGGTAACCTTGTTGGAGAAGCATCTCAAGATAGAGTTTGAGGTCTCTTCCGTTAAGTTGAGTACGCGCAAGGATATTTACTTTAGACCCCTCCTTTTCCTTCATAATGTAATCGACTACATCTTGAATGCTATTTTTTTTAACCTCAGAACCTGATTTTGGAGAGAAAGTTTTACCGATCCGTGCAAACATTAACTTGATATAATCGTAGATCTCTGTACTGGTTCCTACCGTAGATCTTGGATTTTTGGAGTTTACTTTTTGCTCGATCGCAATTGCAGGTGAAATACCTTTGATGCTGTCAACTTCAGGTTTGTTTAGCCTGCCTAAAAATTGACGCGCATAGGAGGAAAGACTTTCAACATACCTACGCTGCCCTTCGGCATAAAGCGTATCAAAAGCGAGGCTAGACTTACCAGATCCTGAGAGTCCTGTGATGACGACAAATTTGTTCCTTGGAATTGATACGTCAATGTTTTTTAAGTTGTGTAATCGAGCCCCCTTAATGAGGATGTTTTCTTTCGGACTTAGTTTGTCAAATTCTTTCATAGATTTCTAGAGCAATGCAGAGTTGCAAAATTATGAAATTAAATGACGTTATCATTTTAAGATTTGGTTTGATTGTTTAAAAGTTTGTATATTGTAACAAATTAAACCCATTAAACCATTTTGCCTATAGAAGCATTTCTACCTATTACATTCTTTTAATGTTTAACCTAAATGGTAGCTTATGCGTGTGCAAAATTTTTCTGATCAAGAACTTATTCGTACTTTTTTATCTGGAGATTCTCTATCTATAGAACGTTTGATCCTTCGTCACAAGGATAAAGTTTTTGGGTACATTATGTCCAAAGTAAAAGACGTAGATCTAGCGAACGATATTTTTCAAGATGTGTTTATTAAAGTGATTAACAAACTTCAAGAGGGACGCTACAACGAAGAAGGTAAGTTTATTTCATGGGTGATGAGAATTTCACATAACCGTATTATAGATCATTTTAGAAAAGAGTCTAGAGTCCGCATGGTTCGTCCAAACGATGGTTTTGACATCTTTGATGTTTTGGGTGAAGAGTTTGAGTCTGTCGAGTCTGATATGGTGCACTGTCAGGTTTACTCTGATGTTAAGAAACTCGTTTCATTCTTGTCTAAAGAACAAAAAGAGGTGTTGGAAATGCGTTATTATTCTGGAATGACCTTTAAGGAAATTTCTGAAGAATGTGGCATTAGTATAAATACGGCTTTAGGTAGGATGCGTTACGCTTTAATGAATCTCAGAAGGCTAAAAGAAAAACACCACATTAATTTAGAGGTATACTAATTGTGTAACAATTGTCGTTATAGAATAGAACTAAAATATATTCTATGGCAAAAA